>JBIOJM010000092.1:0-29234 GCA_044450785.1 Isosphaerales bacterium | reverse complement strand
CTCGCAAACCCCGGCATGGGCTGGGAGACATTTCACCGCTCAAATCGACATGACAGGAACCTTCCGTCATGGATTCCCTCGACAGTCTATTACATTCGGTGGGGTTGGGGTGAATTGGAACCTCGACCTGGGAAGATCAACGACGATCTCCTGGATCGAGTTCTGAAGGACAGCCATGAGTCAGGGCAAAAGCTGGCGTTCAGGGTCATGTGCTGTTCAACCACTCGGAACGAGCCATACCATCCCAAGTGGTTGAACGAGGTCGGAGGCAAAGAACTGATTGCCGACTACGAAGGGACTGCTTTCCCGATCGCGGACATGGATGATCCGATCACCCTCAAGCGGCATCTCGACTTCATCAAACGGCTTGGCGAGCGGTATGACGGTCACCCTGACATCGCTCATGTTGATATCGGATCGATGGGCTGGTGGGGGGAGTGGCACCTCAGCGGCTCCCGCAAGAACAAACTGCCGACCATCGAGAACCGAACCAAGGTGATTGATGCCTATCGCGCCGCCTTCAGGAAGACACCGCTGTTGATGTTGATCGGTGGCGGTGATTGCCTGAGATACGCCACACAGCATGGAGCGGGTTGGCGAGCCGACTGTCTCGGTGACATGGGCGGGTTCTCCAAAAACTGGTGCCACATGCGGGACAGCTATCCGATCTCGATCAAGGACAGCGGCATCCAAGACGTGTGGAAGACCGCTCCCATCGCCTGGGAGACCTGCTGGGATATGCGGAAATGGGTCAACGAAGGGTGGTCACTACGGTATATCTTCAACTACGCTCTTGCCCTTCATGCCTCGTATATCAACAACAAGTCGGCACCGCTCCCATCCGGGGGCAACGTGCGCCCTGAGCTTGAGAGATTCCTGCGGAGGCTGGGCTATCGGCTCGTGCTCAACGAGTTAAAGCATCCTTCGGCTGCCAAACCCGGAGCCAAGCTGGATCTGCTCATGAAGTGGCAAAACGTCGGCTCCGCTCCTTGCTACAAGCCCTATCGACTCGCCTACCGTCTGAGCAACGATGAGGGCTATGCGACGGTGTTCGTTTCCAACACGACGGTCAACCGCTGGCTGCCCGGCTCGATCGAACTGTTCACGGAGGGGTTCTTCAACGAGCCGGGAGACCTGCCTCCAGGCGAGGTTGCCGTCGCGACCGACACGATCACCTTACCAGGGGATATCCCCGCAGGCGTCCTCATCTTGTCCTTGGCTGTCGTCGAAGAGCATACCTCGAATCCCGTGGTGAGACTGGGGATCAAGGGGCGTGCGAAAGACGGATGGTATCCGGTCAGTGAGATCAAAATCAGCAACGAACGACCGGTCGGTCAGTGAATCGACTTGCTCGCCACTGACATCGATGCCAAGGCTCTTGCCCTGACGAGATATCCCTGGTTGAAGCGACCACGATCGTTACACTCGAACCGGTGATCAGATGCTCGGCATTGTCCTGGTTCTCAAAGATCGAATCGGGCTCAAACCCGCCTCCGGTTCTCCTCCGGGAACTGGTACTCCATGTGTCTGGTGGCGCCTAGAGGACGAGGCGGAATCCGCAGGACCGGAGGACGAGCAACGATCCGAAGGTGACGGCGGCCTGCATGAGCAGGCAAACGTTGATGTTCCAATAGATAGCCAAGCCGGGGGAACGCACGCCGTACCAAAACAAGGTTGCGAGCGCCGGGGAAAGGAGAAACACGACGGGCCACCGCTTGATGGGCTGAGCGAGCCCGAGGGCGGCCCATGCGGCGGCAAGGCCCAGGACCACATTGCACAAGCTGAAGACGACCATCGGGATGATGTTGTTCGAGGGGACCGTCTCTCGCATGCCCCTCGCACCTGCAAAGAGCAGGGCAAGAACGAACGTCAGGATCATTAGCTCCCGGATCTTGATCTGGCAGGACGTGGCTGCTGCACGACTGGGCGGCTCCGTGATACTGCGAAGCGTACTTCCCCACCGTCGGGCTGCGAGGAGGACGCACGCAGTGGCCAGCGCGGTCGTTGCCGCCGCCAATGGCATCGCATTGCGACCGGCCACCAAGCCGAAGAGGCCCTCCAGGTACGCAGCCCCCATGCCCAGCACCAGTAGTCGGCTCCATAGGGATGCATCGGAGAAGGCCGTCCAGAGTCCCAGGAGATAAGCCTGGCTGAGCAGGATGGCGAGGAGTGTTACGATTGGCAAGTCGCCCAGTTTGAAAGGAATCGGGGGCATGATGGCGAACAGCCCGCAGCAGAGGATTCCGCCGACAAGGTGGGCGATCGAGAGCGAACATATTCTCGGGTTCAACCGCATGGTCGATCGCCTCATCTCCTCGTCGCCCGCTCGTGTTCCGCCCTTTGTCCCTTTCGACGATCGTAATGCCGCTGGCGGGCGGGGAGGATCACAACGTCAAGCAGGAGGAATCCGCGGCTCTCGCTTCGATCAGGATCTCGATACCCAGTGGCACTCATCTCATGATTAGGTTGTGATACCGGTCCTCACGGAGTTCTATCGGACGATCCTATCATGCGCATGCTCCGATTCAACATCGCCAGCCTCCTCGTCATCATCTTCGTTCTTGGGGTCAGCCTCGCTGCTCTGAGGGAGTCGAGCGACCTCTGGGAGAGCGGGCTCTTCACTGTGACGCTCGGTATCCTGCGGATTGGAGGCTCGCTGTTCGCTCTGCTGGTGGGATGGTTAGGCGGGCTATTCTCTCGTCCTCTGTGCCGATGACGATTCTGGCGTCTTCACCGCCTCTCCGGCTCGATCGAGCGGCTGGACCTGGCAATCACTCCATCCTCCCCCACGGCCCACCCCGCATTCGGACCTGCGAAGCCGACCGCATGAAACCCGATCTTGCCCAACGGCAGCCACGTTTCACCGTCATCGGTCGAGTAGTCCGACCCGGTGGGACCCACGACGACCAGGGTCGGCTTCGCCGTGCCCGGCACATAGGCCACCGCGGATCGATAACCCCGAGGTTGCGGACCCTTGATCAAGTTCCAGGTGCGACCGCCGTCCGCCGTTCGTGCGATGATCCGATCGGCCTTCTCCGGCCGCTTGTAGTCGCCACCCACAGCCACGCCGTGATCGGTATCCCGGAAACTCAGCGAGAAGATGCCCGAGGAGGCAGTATCCGCTCGAATCGGCGTCTCATGCACGGTCCAGGTCCGGCCCCGATCGATGGAGCGAAAGATCCTTGACGGCCTCGCCCCTCCTGTCCCGAACCAGGCATTCCGCTGCCCCTGGACCACCAAGCAGGTCCCGCTGGCGGCGAATGCCCCCTCGCCGGGCAACGCCGGGGGCATGCTTTCAACCGGATTTCGTTTCCAGTTCCTTCCACCGTCGTCGGTGGCCAGGATGGTGAACCGACCGTCCACCGGATCTCCCAGGGCGATGCCACGATTCACATCCCAGAATGCGAAGGCATCGAGGAAGCCCTTCGGGTCCCGATTCATGAACTGCAAGCTCCAAGAGTCGCCGCCGTCGGTCGTCTTGAAGATGCGAGACCGATCTCCTTCGCCGATGGACAGCAGGTATGCCGTCCGGCGATCGACGGCGTGAATGTCCCGACAGTCGAGGCCGGGCGCATCGGGGACGGTCCGCGGTCGCCAGGTGGCCCCACTGTCGGTGGTCATCACGAACGTCCCATGGCTGCCGCTCACCCAGACGACCTTCGAGTCCACGACGCTGAGGCCACGGAGCCGAGCCTTGGTCCCGCTGGCCTGGGGCATCCATTGCGCATGGGCGACACCCTGGAATAGTAGGGTGATCAGAGCCGTTATCCAGCCTCGACGAGAAGCTTGCTTCATGGGATCAATTACCTCGACGACCCTCCCTCATCGTTCATTCGGACACTTCGGGACACCGCATGCTCGCCTCCCGGCCCGTGACGAGTCAATTGGCAAACCGTGACCAATTCCGCTGATCGGTCGCCGCAAGCTCTCGGCGATCGGGATCAGCAGTGGGCGGACTGCTTTCTCGACATCTGCATGCCGGGAACTGGGAGAGAACACCAGACGAATCCAGCCCAGAGACGGGAAACAAACCCGAATGATACACTAGGCAACGCCCAGAGTTCACGAGGCTCTTGGCTCCGGAGACCAACCCATGCTGGTAACCATGACCGCCCTCGCCCTCATCGCCCTCACCGACCCACCGGCACGCAAAGAGACGCCATCCAAAGATGAACTGGCGGCGATCACCCAACGGGGACGTGACCTCGCCGGTTACGATGCCGCCGCCTGGCACGCCTCCGACGCCGTGCAAGCGAAGGAGCCGAAGCAAGGGAGCGTCGTACGGTACGTTGGGAAATCCGAGGAAGTGATGAAGAAGAAGTGAGAGCGGCCGGTCACATTGGGCGAGCAAGGGGATGGATCGGGCCAATCACTGGCGATCATGCCCAGAGGTCAGATGATTATCTCCACAACGAAATGCGAGCAGCTCGGACACCCGGAGTTCGTGCTCGAGGCCGACGTATCCACCGTCCCGGATATCTACATCCGGGAGACGGTCGAGACAGTCGAGCGCATGGTTGCGGACGGGTCGGTCTTTCGACCCGGTGAGACCTTTCAGATCGGGTGGATGCTCACCAGGGTTCAGGAACAGGGGCCGACGCATCTCACGCTGGAGGAACCGGACATGAGGTCCTTACCGATCCGGTGGATTCCGGGCGTCACCCACACGCTGCGCCAGAAGATGGTGCAGGTTTTTATGCTGGACAGCGTGTCGCTCCGCCACGAGATGCAGATCCCGAGTATCCGTCAATCGCTGATCACCTGCACGCGATTCGCCGCCAGCGATTTCTTCATGACCCGATCGGAGGGCACGAACGAGCGGGACTCGGGCTGGTTCGTGGGCTGTCTCGACGAGGTCCACGACCACAACGACCCCGGCAACCTCTGCTGCGTGTCGCTGTACGAGGCGTATCTGGGACAGAAGGGCATCCAGGGGTTCGTGACCTTCCCGGTAGGGGCGACCGTGGTTGTTGATCGCAAAAATGGCGTGACGATCCTCAATCAAGGCGAACCGCTCGGGATCGTCCGTGGCAGCTTTCTGGACACTTGGCTCCAGCGATCGGCGGACGGCAGTGCGAAGGAATCTTATCCCGAATGACCCATCCCCAGAGGCGACCCCCGAGGACAAGCGGGACCGTTTTTTCGCCTCAACACGTGTGTGCGCCCACCATCATCGACGTTTGATTTGATGGTCAGACCGGGAAGTTATTTCCGGCCTGTTACTTTGGGCTGGGCCGCTTCCTCGGCATCGATCAGACCATCATGGTCTCGGTCGAGGCGCTCGAAGTCGGCGCGAGGGCCGAGGAACTCCCGGCGTGAGACATCGCCGTCGCGGTTCCGATCCATCTTGCGGAACCAGGAAGGGCCCGCGGCCGGCACCGGCGTAACGGGTGGCGCCATCATCCCGGCGGCGCTGAACGAGGACATGCCGACCGCTGTGATCTGGCCTCGACCGATCGACAACTGGTAGTGGTGGGGGACCTCGTCGGAGCGGATCAGGCCGTCCCCATCACGATCCCACGACGACACCCGCGCGACCGCGTCTCGGATCTCACGGATGCCGAGGTGGCGATCGCGATTCAGGTCCATGATGGCGAAGATCGCTCGCCCTTGATCGGCAACCGTCAGGACCATCTGGCTGCGCGCGGCCTGCGTCTGCTGATCGACAAACGCGTCGACCTCCTTCAGGTAGAGCTTGCCGTCGCCGTCCGCGTCCATCATGTCGAACAGCGAGGCGAACGGGCCGTGGTCCTTCACTTCTGTCTTATCGAGATACTTGTTGTTATCCTTGTCGGCGGCCTGGAACTGGCCGGCATAGTAGCGCTTCGCGTTCTCGGCGGCGTGCTCGCCTGGATCGGCGTGGAATTCAAGGTTGACCTCGCCGATCGCGACCTCGATGTCTCCGGCAGAGAGCCGCTGAACGTGGACTCCCGGCGGCAAGGGCCTGGAGCCCGCGCCCGACGCCTCGATCGTGGTGGAGGCCGAGCCGTTCCCGGCGAGCTTGACGACCAGCTCCTGGTCGGGCCCGACCCGGCTGAGGTACCGGCGCAGCTCCTCGGTGTCGAGCGCGCCGTCGTTGTCGGTGTCGGATGACGCAAAGTCCTTGGGGTCGATCGCGAACTCGCCGGGGCTGAGCCGATTGTCACCGGCCGCCGCGCCCTCGCTCGTCCCCTTGTCGTATTTCTTGAGCACGAGCCGCACGGGACGGAACGAGGGATCGTCGGACGACAGCTCGATCACCGGTGGTACCGTCGCGTACTTCCCCCGCCGCGTCTGCTCCTCATTCATCGCCGCGATCGGGTTGCTGAACGGCTCCAGCTCGCTCGGGTCGATCAGCTCGTCATCGTCCAGATCGAAGCGGTGGAGCGACGACACCGCCGCGCCCAGCTCGTCCTTGCTGACCATGCCGTCCTTGTTCCGGTCGAGGTGGTTGAACAGGGCGTCGTTGCGGTCGACCGCAACGCGGCCGACCTGCACGCGGAACGGGCCGAGGGCGGGCCGGAGGACATCGGCCAGTTCTTCGAGGGAAACCTTGCCGTCCTTGTTGGCATCGAGATCGGCGCTGGGAAGTGCCGCCGCACCCCCGGTTGCGGCCCGCACCATCATGGGAAGCGAGCCGCGGTTGGCCTCCTCCCTGGTCAGGGTGCCGTCTCCATTGCGGTCGAGGTAGGCGTGGATGGCTTTCACCGAGTCGAGCCAGGCCCTTCGGAACGCCTTGCCCCCCGCATCCAACCTCAGCCGGATGAAAATGGGCCGGGCGTCGCTCAGGAACATGACATCCTGGACCGAATCCTGGCCGGGATCGGACGCGTCGGGCTGAGATCGAGGGCCGTCGTTCGCATCGGCCGGTGCTGAAGGTATCAGCGCGAGCACGGCCGACGCGGTCCAGACCAGCAGACCAGCACGGGCGATCATGCAAGCACCTCCTGGATCGGTTTGGCCTTCGGGTCGACGATCCGGATCGGCCGGCCGATGCCGGAATCGTTCTGGGCCATGGGGTCGATCAAGAGCCCCTTGCAGACCGTGGCCAGGAAGTCGGGGACCGATACCGGGCGCTCTTTGGCCTCCATTCCGCCGGGGCCGGAGCTGCCGATGACCTGGCCGCCCTTGATCCCGCCGCCGGCCAAGACGGTTGTCCAGGCGGCGGGGAAGTGGTCGCGGCCCGCCTGCGGATTGATCTTGGGGGTCCGGCCGAACTCACCCATCCAGACGATCAGCGTCGAGTCGAGCAATCCGTGCGCGCGCAGGTCGTTCATCAGGGCGGCCCACGCCGGGTCGAGCACCTCGCTGAGCTTCTTGACCGTTTCAAAGTTCTGTTGATGTGTGTCCCAGCCGGCCGCCATCCCCCCATCGGCCGAGGAGAGCGAGACCTCGACAAACGGGACGCCCCGTTCGACGAGCCGCCGGGCGAGGAGGCACCCCTGACCGAACGCGGTCCGCCCATAGGCGTCGCGCACCGGCGCGGGCTCCTCCTCCAGCTCGAACGCCTTGGCCGCCGCCGACCGCATCAGCCGGACGGCCCGCAGGTAGGCGTCCTGGTGGCTCACGGGGCCGACCCCGGGATGGCTGGACAAGAAATCCGTGCGCAATGAGTCCAGCAGCCCGAGCCGGGCGTCAGCCCGTGGGTTATCCACGCCCGCCGGCAGGTTCAGGTCTTCCACCTTGAACGATAAATTACGGGCGTCTGTGCCCCCTTGCGCATCAATCACAGCGCGCTCGCCCACAACCAGTGGGGCATACTGAGGCCCGAGGAATCCTGGTCCGAACGCGCCCGGATTGAACGAGCGGAACGGCGCGATGCTGACGAAGTTGGGCAGCTCGGCTTCGTCCCGGCCGAGTTCCTTGGCGACGAGCGAGCCCAACGTCGGGTAGCGGATCGGGCCTGTCTGCTGGTAGCCGGTCCGGAGGTTGAAGGTCGCCCGGCCGTGGTCCCCTTCCTTCGTGCTCATCGAGCGGATGATGGCGATGTCCTTCATCTGCTTGGCGAGCTTGGGGAGGTGCTCGCACAAGAAGATGCCGGGCACGGCCGTCTCGATGGCCTTGAACTGGCCGCCGTGGGGGTGGCCGGGTTTGGGATCGAACGTGTCGGTCTGGCTCGGCCCGCCGGTCATCCAGAGCAGGATACACGATTTACGCCGCCTCGGATCCGAGGCCGTGTCGGCAGCCAGCGCCTCGATCCAGCCGGAGGTCGAGAAGCTGACAACGCCGGCCGCGGCCAGCCGCAGCATCTGCCGGCGCGACAGTTCGCAGGTCGGGTGGTTCGTTCGGTTCATCGTGTTTCCTCGCGTCAGAAATCGGCAGCGCGGGTGGGCGTTGCCGGGAGACCGCCGGTCGAGTCAACTTCAGTGGTTAAATCGGAACTCGGGGCTGTTCAGCAAGGCCCAAAAGACATCGGCGAGCGCCTTCGAGCGATCGCCGGAGGGGCCGCCGCGCTCGACGTAAGGCACGAGCCTCAGCAGCTCATCAGGTCGAGGCCGGCGGGTGAGCGCAGCCAGGTAGAGCGTCTCGATTCGCCCTGGCGTGTCGAGGTAGGGAGCTTGGGCCACGGCGGCCAAGGTGTCGCTGTTCTCCGGGCTCGTCACGCTGGCCATGAGCGGCCCATTCATCAGAGCCAGCGCCTGGAGGATCGAGGTCTCCCCTTCGGTCGGCTTCTCATCGCGGTTGGTAAAAAGTTCCACGAACCGGTCCTTGGCAGACCCCTCGTAGACGAAGGTGCCCCTGGACCCGTCACGGAAGCCGGTCGCCTGGGCGAGCGTTTCGAAGAGCTGGCCCGGAGAGAGGGTGCGGACCGGCATCGCGGCGAACAGGCTCGCCGGGGCCGTCTCCGAGCGACCCACGGCGCTCGTCAGAGCGTACGCCTTGGTCGCCGTGATCGTGCGGATCAGGAACTTCTGATCGTAGCCGTGCGACCGGAATTGCCGGGCGAGCAGGTCGAGGAGCTCGGGGTGGGACGGCGGGTTATCCGGGCGCAGGTCATCGACTGGATCGATGATCCCGGTGCCGAAGAACCGGGCCCAGACGCGGTTGACGGCTGCGCGCGCGAAGTACGGGTTGTCGGGCGCGGTCACCCAGTCGGCCAGGACCTCGCGCCCGGCCGTTTTGCGCCCCCACTGGGGTATCTTGGCGTCCAGGAACGCGGCCTTGACGATCTGGCGCGTCTCGGGGATCGCCAGTTCGTGGCGGTCGGCAACCTCGCGGATCGGCCCAGGAGCATCGGCTTTCCCCTGCTTCGAGACGCCGGCGAAGAAGGCAGCCAGGCCCCAGAACTGCTCGCGCTTCCAGTGGTCGAAGGGATGGTTGTGGCACTGGGCGCATTCGAGCCGGATGCCCAGGAAAGTCCGCGCCGTGCCGGCGGCGAGGTTTTCCGGCTTGGCATCCTTGGCGACGTAGTAGGCCAGTGGGGAAGGCTCGGCGCGAGGATCGTGGGCGATACCTGCCCGGCGTCCCAGGCTGCCGAGACGGACCGTGAGGACTTCCTTGACGATCTGGTCGTAGCCGGCTTCATCGGCGACTTTCTTGCGAAGCCACGCCTCGAAGGTCGGCGTCAGCCCGCGGAGCTGGAGGTCGGTGTCGGCCTCGGGCAAGAGCAGCATGCGGTAGGCCTCGGTGGCGTGGGTCAGATAAGCGGGGCTGTCGAGCAGCGTCTCCACCAGCCGGGTGCGCTTGTCCGGGCTCGGATCGTCGAGGAAGTCGAGTGCTAGGGCGGCCGTCGGGACCTTGCCGACCAAGTCGAGGTAGACGCGGCGCAGGTACTCAGCTTGATCGGCGGGCGGCGCCGGCTGAACCTTGGCCTCGGCCCACCCGGCGGCCAGCAGGCGGTCGATCTGCCCGGCGAGCGCCCGTGCGTCGCTCGCCGCCGCGCCGCGCCGCCCGTCGGGCCGGGCCGGCTTCCCGTCCGTCTGGAGCTCTCGCGCCCCCACCGCAACCGCGCAGAACCCTCCCAGCACGAGGCACACCGTCCCGATCCAGAACCGATGGTTGGACTGCATCTCGGACTCCCGGGGGCTTTCCCTCTAGCGCTGTGCGGACAGAGACAGGGACGGCACGTCCGCCGGCACGTCCCACAATTTGATTGTACGGTCGGCGCCACCCGTGGCCAGGCCCGTGCCGTCCGGCGCAAAGCCAAGCCAAGCTGCCCCCCATGCGTTCAGGAGCTCCACCGGGATCATGGCTCTGCCTCTAGACCACCGCCTTCAGCGGTTGCGTGGTCATCGAGAATCGCGCGCAATTGCGCCAGGTCGTCAGGTGTTAGCCGGCTCTTCTTGACCATGTAGGCCAGCAGTTTTCCATCCATCCCCTCGAGTGTATTTTCCATGAGCGTATCAGCCGCCCCGGCGAGCGACTGCCAGGCCGGCCGCGCCGGGCGGTAGAGATAGCTCGTTCCAACGGGGGTCACGGAGAGATGACTCTTTTCCACGAGACGGCGCAGCAGGGTCTTGGTCGTGGTCGGCGCCCAGCCGTGCTCCTGACGGGCTTCCTCGTAGACATCCCGCGAAGAGCAGCTCTTTCGCCGCCAGACGATCTTCATCACCTTCCATTCGGCAGCCGTCAACCGATCGAGAGTCTCGCGAGACATGAGTACCTTCCCAAATGGTTACGGAACACGTCGCATGACTACAAATATCGCCGACACGGATGGTCTGTCAACTAGATACTTCGGAAAACTTCAACGTTACTCTGGCAGGGATGGCGTCATTCGCATCGCCGATCGTCGCGATTGATCTTGTCCAGGTCGGACGTTCTGCCGGCTCCGTGAGGAACTCTTCTCTGTTCTGATTCTTTGTCTCTGCGAGAAACTCATTCACCCATGCCGCCGATCCGCCATACTCAGTCGTATCTCCGAAGCCTGTTCGCGCAGCGTGGAATCACTCCGCAGCGCCGTCTGGGTCAAAATTTCCTGATCGACTTGAACATTCATGATTTGATCGTCAAGGCGTCCGGAGCGGGCTCGAATGACGTGATCTTGGAGGTCGGGTCGGGCACGGGTGCGTTGACGTTGCAACTGGCTGAGCTGGGTGCCGTGGTGGTGGCCGTCGACGTCGATCCGGCGATGGCCAGGCTGACGGCCGAGGCGGTCGCCGGAATGGCGAATGCCCGGGTGCTCAATCTGGACGCACTCAAGAACAAGAACACAATCAACCCGGCGTTGCTCGACAACGTGCGCGCGGGGCTGGCCGCGGGAACCGGAGAGCGCTTCAAGATCGTGGCGAACCTGCCCTACCAGATCGCAACGCCGGTGATCACCAATTTCTTAATCCATCCCGAGCTGTGCCCGGCCTTGATGGTCGTGACCATTCAGCGCGAGCTGGCCGAGCGTCTTTGCGCGGAGCCGGCGAGCTCGTCGTATGGCGCGGTTTCGGTGGTGGTTCAGGCACTGGCCGACGTGTCGATCGTGCGGTCGCTGCCGCCGTCGGTTTTTTGGCCGCGTCCCAAGGTCGACTCGGCCGTGGTCGCAATCGAGCCCAATGCCGCCAAGCGAGTCGCCGTGGGCGATGTCGCCTGGTTTCACGACTTCGTGCGCCGTGTGTTCCTCCACCGTCGCAAGTATCTGCGGCATGGGCTGGCCGAGATCTGGCGCGACCGTTGGGCCAAGGCCGAGGTCGATGTCTGGCTCGAGTCCCAGGGGCTCAGTGGCCAGGTTCGCGCCGAGGCGCTCGATATCGAAGAGTTCCTCACCTTGGCGCATGCGCTTCGCGAGCGCTGGGGTGCGCTGCCCCAAGCTGCTGCCGGCACGGCAAAGGGTCACCAGCCGGCGCACGAGCCCGAAAACGAATGCGAGCAATGAGGCAGGCTTTGCCGATCGGGAGCGCGTGCTGGTCGGGCAGTGGAGGCTGCATGCCCTCTAGCGACTGGTCGCGGCCGGCCTGACTCGGGGCTTTTCCGGCCTGGGCGGTAGGATCCTGGGGCGCGGGTGGCGGACTCCGTCCGCGGATCGATTGTCTCTGAACAAGAATTCGGCACGCTCGGCCATTTCGTTCCAGATGGCGGCCAGCTCACCGGGGCCCGTGTCGGGGTGAGCCCGTGCCCGAGCGACGAACTGGTCCAGCTCGGTACGGAGCCGCTCCATTTCCTTCATGTCGAGCAAGTTCGAGCTGGTCACCGTCGTCAGCATGGC
This sequence comes from Isosphaerales bacterium, assembly GCA_044450785.1. Taxonomy (GTDB): domain Bacteria; phylum Planctomycetota; class Planctomycetia; order Isosphaerales; family Isosphaeraceae; genus JBIOJM01. The sequence goes on along the minus strand of JBIOJM010000092.1, from coordinate 17,119 downwards.
CCGGGTCTGACGCACAGCGTCACGCCATTCATCAGCGTTGACATTGGCCGGCACGATCGCTTCCAGAGAATCGATCGCCGGAACAACCTGGGTCGTCCCGTACGCGGCCCGTGCGCGATATCTCGCCCGCCAGTCGCGGAAGATCACGTACAACACGCCCCAGATCACCAGGAGCATGAGCCCCGCGACCAGCACGAACCGCCGGCCCGAGTGGCCGCGAGGAAGCATTGCCGCCGTCGCGGCCGTTCTCCCTGGGCCTGAACCCGAGATGCGGTGGGACATGATCGAAGTCAGCTCGTCGAACCTCAACCGGCGGGTTGGGTCGCGATATGCCTGGTGCTGGCCGTTCGGTTGGGTTGACATGATCGCATCAAGATCGTTGGCCGATGTCTCGACGTCCGCTGCGGGGCTCGTCCCTTTTGAGTGTATCCGGCACTCCGCGATTCGGAAAGGATGGGGAATATTCGGGCATCAGGTTGCCCGAGGACCAAGACCAACACTTCCCGTTCGTCGTCCTGACACACAACAATAGGGACGCTTGGGGTCGAGATATTCCCGATTCTTCTGTATGGTACACGGCTTCAGCTCCTGACTGCGGGTGCCGTGTTCCCGTTCCCTACCGGCCGTTCCTTCAAGGTGAACCATCGAGAGGCAAAACCGTGATCTCACCAAGCGGGTTTCGTTGGGGCTGGCTGCTGTCAGTTTTTGTTTTGGCGTCGTCGGAAGCGATCGCCCAAACGATCTGGCAAGAGGGGGAGCGACCGGTTCGGTCGAGCATGAACCGCCACCCCTGGTGGTACGACCAGATCAAGAAAGACCAGCTTTCCGGCGGTGACTGGATCTCCAACTTCTCGGAAGAGAAGGAGGGAGAGGCCGAGTATGCCTTCGACGTGCCCAAGACGGCGCGTTACACGTTCTGGATCCGGGCCAACCCCGTCCAGGCCAAGATCGACTACGCCCTGGACCGCGGGGCAGGGACGCCGATCGACATGAGCAGCGACGTGCTCGACACGATCAACGTGGCCGCTGACGGCAAGCCGGACCTTCGCTTCCTCGGCTGGAAGAAAGTTGGCGAGCTTCCGCTTACCCGGGGCCGGCATACACTCCGCTTCCGGTTTTACAGCAAGCCTCAGCATCATGGGGCGCTGGACGCCTTCGTTTTGACGACCGAGCCATTCTTACCGAGCGGCACGCTCCGGCCGGGGCAAGGGGGCGGGCCCTCGACGGCCTCAGGGACCTGGCCGTTCCTTCCTGAGCGCGACACGTTTCGCTCCGACGCCCTGTTTGATTTGCGCGAGCTCAACGAGAAGGTTGCCGGCCAGAGCGGGTTCGTCCGTCTGGCGTCCGATGGAGAGAGCTTCGTCCTGGGCGACGGAACCCCGGCCCGCTTCTGGGGCGTGACAACCTACGTTCAGCGCGACCGCACCATCGAGGACCTGGCTCACCATGCTCGCTTCCTCGCCAAGCGCGGGGTCAACATGGTGCGTCTGCACGGGCACATGGATCCCAAGGACAAGAACGCCCGGCTCACCGACGTCGACGCCAAGGCGATCGACGAGGCTTGGAAGCTGGTCGCCGCGATGAAGAAGGAGGGGATCTATGTCACGATCAGCCCCTACTGGTCGGCGAACATCAAGCAAGTGCCCGCGCAATGGGGCGTCGAGGGCTGGCCGGAGAACGAAGCGCCGTTCGGTCTCCTGTTCTTCAACTCGAAGCTTCAGGAGGGCTACAAGGCTTGGCTCAAGGCCCTGCTCACGCGACCCAATCCCTATACAGGCATCCCGCTGGCGAAGGACCCAGCGCTCGCGATCATCCAGCTCCAGAATGAGGACAGCCTGCTGTTCTGGACGGCCCAGAACATCAAGGGTAAACAGGCCGAGCTGCTGGGCCGCCAGTTTGGAGACTGGCTCAAGGTGAAGTACGGCTCGCTTTCCGCGGCATTCCAGGCCTGGGGGAACGACAAGGTCCCGGAAGATCGAGCGGCCCAGGGTGTCGTGGGTCTCCTCTTGGTCTGGGAATGGACCCAGCCGCGCGAGGGCGGTCGCAAGCGGCGGCTCGACGACCAGCTTCAGTTCTACGCTGAGACGATGTACGGCTTCAACCGAGGAATTCAGCGCTACCTGCGCGAAGAACTTGGCTGCAAGCAACTGGTCAACGCCGGCAACTGGCGCACCGCCGATGCGGCCAAGCTTGACGACGCCGAGCGCTGGTCGTACACGGCCAACGAGGTCCTCGCCGTCAACCGCTATTACAGCGCGGTTCACGTCGGTCCCGACCGCGGCTGGCGGATCAACCCCGGCGATTCCTTCGAGGATGCCTCGGTCTTGCTCCGGCCGCGCGAGCTGCCGCTGAACCTCAGGCAAGCCGCCGGCCACCCGATGATGATTACCGAGAGCCACTGGGTGCCGCCGCTGGGTTATCAATCGGAGGGGCCGTTCCTCGTGGCAGCCTACCAGTCGCTGACCGGCGTGGACGTCTTTTACTGGTTTGCCACCGGCGAAGCCGAGTGGTCGAACCAGGATCGCGCCCCCTGGGACTCGGCTTCCCGAGCCAAGTGGGCCGTCGCGACCCCCATGGTCTTGGGCCAGTTCCCCGGCTCGGCGTTATTATTTCGCAAAGGCTATCTCGAGCAAGGTCAGCCGGTCGTCGAGGAACATCGCTCGCTGCGCCAGGTCTGGGAGCGGGTCCCGCCGGTTCTTGCCGAGGACCCAGGCTACGACCCCAACCGCGATCAAGGCGACATCGCCCGCCGCTCGGATCCGAAGGGACGAAGCGACCCTCTCGCCTTCCTTGTTGGTCCGGTGAAAGTCCGTTACGACTCCAAACCAGCCTCGACGAAGGTCGCGGATCTCGGTCGGTTCATCGACCACAACCGCAAGGTCGTCCGCAGCAACACCGGCCAGGTTCGCTTCGACTACGGGCGAGGCCTTTGCACCATCGACGCTCCCGCAGCCCAGGGAGCCACCGGCTTTCTCAAGACCGCGGGGCCGGTGGTGCTGAGTGCGGTGACCGTCGATTCAGAGAACGCGTATGCGACCGTGCTCGTTGTCTCGCTGGATGGCGCAGCCCTATCCAAGAGTCAGCGCGTGCTGGTGCAGGTTGGCACCCGTGCTCGACCGACCGGCTGGGCCGAGCGAGAGGCGACCTTCCCGGGTGACGACGGCAAGCGAACGTTCCATGGCAAGCAAGTCGTCGACACGGGGCGAATGCCCTGGGCCGTCGAGGACACGAAAGTCACGCTCACCCTGAAGACCCCGGTGCTCCGGAAGGCGACGCTCCTTGATCTCAACGGCAACGCCCGCGGCGTGCTCAAAGCCGTTGCCGGCGGAGCAACCCTCAAGCTCACCCTCCCGCGTGACGCGATGTACGTCGTCCTCACCGGTGCGAGGTGAGGGGTGCATGGTGCGTGATCAGCGGCTGGTCGCACGGACGCTGGAGCGACGGTGGGAGAACGCCGTGCGGCACGAGCAGGAAGCCTGCGCGGGTTACGATCGATTCGGTCGCGAGTCGTCGCGGCGACTCACCGCTTACGTCGAATCCGCTGTGTAAAGCCTGGACTGGAGAAGACGCGGACAGGTGCTATCATCGGAGTGAGTCAGTCGTGTGTGTGTGTAACGTCCTTCCGCAGCCCCCAAGCGGGACGGTTTTGAAGGTCCTGATCAGCGATCCGCTCGACTTCGAGACGATTGACACGGTGCGCTTCTACTGTGGTCGGCAGATCGATGTGGCTTTGGCCTCACACCGGGCGATCCAAGAATCGATCGACCGAGTGTATGGAACGTCTGAGTTATGATTCACGCTTGGCTGTGGAGAAGGATCAGATCACCGCACCGGGATGCGATTGGACATGATCTCGTGAGGGCTCATCCCTGAAAAGAGAAACCCCCAAGGATCTCCTCGGGGGGAAACGGAAAGCCGTTTTTTGGCGGGTATGCCGGGTTAAGACAGTTGGGCCTATCGTTCAAGCCACCCTAACCGTTGAAGCTTGGTCTTTCAGGCTTAGGTGGCACATCGGTCTGTCTCCAGCCGCCCTTGCGCTGGAGGACGACCGTGACACCTGGAGGCGCGAGAGCCTACATCACCGAATTCTCGAGGTCTGGGAGTGTCCTCCGAGACGATCAAGAATCACTCCGCCTCGGAGCATCTCTTCTCCAGCCCGAAGTAGTCGGCGTTGCATTCGGCTCTTTGCTGAATCCGTCCACCCTTCAGACCATGTGGGCGAGACATCCGGCATACCCTTCGCCAACCGAGCGGACATCCCTTCAGTTCTCCACCCAGAAGGGCTATGGTTTCTAGGTGTCCTGCCAGGCTGGTTCGCCCACTAATTCAACCATACCTTTTCCGATCCGAGAATACAAGAGATAAGGATCTCAAGAATCACGATGATTTGGATCATCAAGCGCACTCCAGAAAACAGGGCGATGGGCTGGCTTGGTCGCAGCAAACACGAACTGTCGCGGCAACTCAGCCAAGTGCTTAAAATCTCAGATCCTGCTACAATCGAGACCGGTGCCCAAGCACAGTGGTTCGTGCCATGCTTTTCGCAATCTGACTGAGCAGACCCGGGCAACAAAAGAAGGAGAACGGTCATGGCGACGGCCCCTCGAGAGCGAGCGACACGCGAGATCGAATACCCCACGGGGGACGGCAAACCCATGGGGGAGAGCGACATCCATCGTAAGAACATGGCCGACCTGATCCAAACCCTGGAAGACTATTTCGGCAACGAGCCCATGGTCTATGTCTCGGGTTGGCTGCTCATCTTCTATGAGGAGGGGGATCCGCGCAAGCGTGTCGCACCGGACGTCTTCGTCGTGCGCGGTGTCGAGAAGCGGATGCGCGGTAATTACTTCATCTGGAAAGAAGGAAGAGGGCCTGATTTGGTCATCGAGCTGACGTCGAAGCGCAGGCGGCGGGAGGACCAGAAGAAACTCGAATTATATCGCGACGTCTTGAAAGTCCCCGAGCTCTTCCTGCTTGATCCCAGCGGCGGTTGCTTCCAGTCGCCGCTTCAGGGCTTCCGCTGGTCCAACACTGGTTATGTCCCGATCAAGCCAGCTCGAGGCCCCGGGCTGCCCAGTGAGGTCTTGGGTCTGGACCTGGCGCGCGAAGGATACGCGCTTCGGCTTTACGATCGGGACACCGGACGGAAACTGCCCACGTTCGTCGAGAAAATCGCCGAGGCCGAATCGGTCGGAGCCCAAATCGAGAAGGCTCGCTGGTTGGTCGCCGCGGAGATGAAGCTTGTCGAAACGCGGCTTCAGGTCGTCGAGAGTGACCTCAAGATCACCGAGGCTCAACGCCATCTCGCCGAGCGTCAGCTCGACCAGTCCAACGCCGAGCTCGAACGCCTCCGCCTTGAGAACGAGGAGCTCAAAGGCCGGCTCAGGGAACCAGTTCGATCAACCAACTGATTCCACATCGAACTCGCGATCATGAGATCGCGGACCATGGCACGGCAGACACGAATCGCGATAGATGGCCTGGGTTGTTGGTCGCGATCACGACATCGAATTCGGGGTCAATGTCGGCCAGACGCGCCTGGGCAGCCAAGATCACGTCGGCGTCGAGCGCTTTGTCGTCCGCAGTCGGGAACCCACCCCGCCTGGATTCAGCCCAGAGCTCAGCGGCGAGCCGCAGTACGTCTGTATTGAGGGGAAGGTAGCCGATCTGTTCGGCGAGTGCATCGAGTCGAATGATCCCCTCGCGCCGATTCGCGCGAAGTAACTCCCGTCGGACTTCGTAATCGGCGATTTCGGGGACCATCACGCGCACGCCGGCCGAGAGTAGTGTTTTCAGCCATTCTTTGCATCGGCGTGACTCGACAGACTCACGCGGGTTCGTGGCCAACCCCAGAGGACCGGCGTCAAGCAGAACCAGGCGATTCATGGAAAGAGCTTCCGATCCGAGACCGTCCGTCCTTGACCCAGCGCGTGCCGCAGCATCTCCATCGTTTCGTGCTGCTCTTGCTCATCCCCCTCGGTTTCCCAAGAATCGAGAAGCCGGATCGCCGCCTGGTTGCGGCGCGCGAGTTCCTCTTCGGTGATCGGCGGGACATAGGGGTGCAATGTCCCGGATTGTGGCTGGTTCATCGGTGTTGCTCTCAGCAATGACCCACTGGACTTACCCGAGCTGGAAGGTTCCGTCGTTCAAGACGTCCAGCACATTATATCCCCTGGAGAGGCGCCGAGGGTAAACCGCTTCTCTCCTCGATCCTGATCCCGGCGTCCCGGTCACGTACCCCGTCGCCTTGACGAACCGCATGAATTGCTCGGAAGTGAATCGCTTCGGAGTACCTCTTGTGGAAGTCGTCGATGCCGGAGCGATTCAGCCCTCAATCCGCACCCCGGCTGCCTTGAAAGCGTCGAGCTGTGCTGACTTGGCCGCGTCCGAGAGCGGGTTGCCCGCGAGGTACACGTGCAAGTAAGGGGCGAATCGCTTGGGACCGGCGGCGTCGGCCTTGGCCGCGTCGACCAGCGGCTTCAAGTCCTTGATCTGGTTCCGCTCCATCATCAGGATCGTCAGCTCGGTCTGCTTGGCCAGAGGACCGACGTCCTCGACCTTGTTGTCCTGGATGTCGAAGACCGACAGCTTGGTGACCTTCTCCAGCGCTGTGATGCTTTTGATCTGATTCTTGGGCAGCGACAGCGACCACAGCTTGGTCAGCGGGGCCAGCGGCGCGATGTCCTTGATCGCGTTGCTCCCCAGGTAAAGGGATGTCAAGCTCGTGAGTCCGCTCAAGGGAGTGAGCGTCTCGATCTGGTTATCCGAAAGCTCGATGTACTGAAGTGCCTTGAGATTGGCCAGGGGCGCAATGTCCTTGATCGCGTTCTGTGCCAGGTCCAGCGACTGTAAATTCGCCAGGTCCTTGAGCGGCTTGAGGTCGCTGATCCGGTTCTTTGTGAGCTTGAGCTGCAAGAGGTTCTTGCATTTTTCCAGGCCCGTGAGGTCCTTGATGTCCTTGCCGGGTGCCTCGAGTATGTACACATCTTGCAGCTTTTCGTCGGTCAGCTCGACTTTGGGCTCGTGTTTGAGCACGTCGCGGATGGCGGCCTCGAGGTTCTTGTCGGGAAAGGGCGAGGCAGCGCGGGCCGATCCGGCCCAGGCCTGGAACAACGGCAAGAGTAGAACGGCCGCAATCGCGGCCGGGGCTTGGTGCGGAAAAAACCGTTTCATGGGTCGTTCGATCCTCCGGCACAAGTTCAATCGAAGCGAGTCTTGGCTCTGCGGCGCGGGACCGACGGCCGCGCGCCGGGTTGATCTTTCGAGCATACGACGGCCGTGTGGCCGTGGAAAGAGGCGGGAAGGATCAATCGGCACGACCGGCCGGAAGCACGCGTGAGCCGGCCGGTCATTTCCGCGGGCGTTTCTCTTTTATATCATGGAACAGGTCGAAAAGCAGCATGCCAAGTGCGGCGCGGCACGCGTGAGCGTCGCCTGGCCGGCGAGGAATGATCCGCGACCTTTGCAAGCAGAGGGATTCTCATCGATGAGCACGACAACGACCTCGTTCATGATCGAGGCGACCGGGCGCAACTTCCAGCAGGATGTCATCGAGCGGTCCCGGACGGTGCCGGTCGTGGTCGACTTCTGGGCCACTTGGTGCGCCCCTTGCCGCATGCTGAGCCCGGTACTCGAGAAACTGGCGCGGGAGTATGACGGCCGATTCGTGCTGGCCAAGGTTGAGAGCGACCGTGAACCCGAGTTGTCCGCTCAATTTGGCGTTCGGTCGATTCCCGCCGTGTTCGGCGTGCGGGACGGCAGGGCAATCGACGCCTTCGTCGGAGTGCAGCCGGAGTCGATGATCCGGGCCTGGCTCGACCGGCTCTTACCCACGCCGGCCGAGACGCTCGCTGCTGATGCCAGAAGCTTGGAGATGACCGATCCCCAGGCTGCCGAGGCGAAATACAAGGCGGCTCTCTCGCTCGACGGGGACCTGCCTGCAGCACAGACCGGGCTGGCGCGGATCGCCTTGGAGCAAGGGCGGCTCGACGACGCCTCGGCCCTGATCGCCGCCTTGGAGCGGCGCGGGTACCTCGAGCCCGAGGCTGAGAAGGTGAAGGCCGAGCTGACACTCCGGACCCAGGCGCAGCAGGCCGGCGGCATTACGCTCGAGGCCGCGCGCGGGGCACTGGCCACCAGCCCCGACGACCGGAACTTGAAGTTCCAGCTCGCCGAGGCACTGGCCGCGGCCGGCCAGTACGCCGACGCCCTGGCACTCTGCCTCGAGCTCGTCGAGCGCGACGGCAAGGGGATCGGCGAAAAGGCTCGCCAAACGATGATCGCCATCTTCCAACTTCTGCCTCCCGGCTCCGAGCTCGTCACCGAGTATCAGCGTCTGCTCTCGCTGGCGCTGGCGGTGTGACTTCTTGGAGGCGTGGCATGAGCACCTCGGCTAGTCGCCAACCCAAATCGACACCCAAGCGCTCATACGTACCCGCCACGGCGCTGGCCAAGTCGGTCAAATTCAATAAATCGATGATGCACGTCACGTTCACGGACGGGCGCGTTCTCGGTGTGCCACTGGTTTGGATTCCCGTGCTCCAGGCGGCGACCCCGGCGCAGCGGATGCGCTACGAAATCGGTGGGGGCGGGATCAGTCTGCACTGGCCGGAGCTCGATGAGGACCTATCGATCGCCGGGCTCATGGCGGGGGTTGACCGAGAATCGGCCTGAAGAGGCACGGGCGGTGTGCTCCGGCGAATCCATCGATTGATCAATACGCCAGCGCGTGTCGGCCGGCACGGGGGTCGCCGGCGGCGCGAATCAGACGGGCGGCCTCGAAGGGAACCGCCAGTCTGGACTCCGGGTCGGACGGGTCGATGAAGCTGATCACGGAGGGCGCGGCACTGAGCGGGCCAGAGCGAACCTCCAGCTTGTGTCCCAGGTTCTTGAGGGCGTCGAGCGTCTTCTGGCCGATCTCGGGGTTGATCCGCAGACGGCCCAGAGCCGGCGGAGTCTGGCGGAACGAGCTGATGAAGTGGTCGGTCATGAACCGGGGGGCGACGACCGACTCGGCCGGTTCGAGGCCGAAGTCGATGTGATTGAGCAAGAGCTGCAAGGTCATCTGGTCCTGGTTGTCGCCCCCGGCGACGCTGACGGCCAGCACGGGCCGGCTGCCTCGGAGGACGATCGTCGGTGACAAGGTGATTCGCGGGCGCTTGCCGGGCACGATGACGTCGGGATGGTCGTCCCAGGTGTTGAAGCTCTGCAGGCGGCTGCCGAGCCAGACGCCGGTGTCGCCGGCCACGACCCCCGTCCAGCCGCTGGGCGTCGCGGCGACCACGTTGCCGAGGCTGTCGGCGACCAAGCAGGTAGTCGTGTCGCGAGCATCAGCCACCGGCGGCGGCGCGTGCCGACGGGCCGGGTCGGCGGCCGGGTCGAGGATCGCCTTGCCCGAACGGGGGTCGCCCGGCCGCCGCTCGAGCGACGCATGCTTCGGGTCGATCAGTCCGCGCCGCCTGGTGGCATACTCCGGCAGGAGGAGAGACTCCAGCGGCACCTCCGCGAAGAGGGGATCGGCGTAATAAGTGTCGCGGTCGGCCATGGCGAGCTTCAGCGTCTCGACGATGTCGTGGACCGCCTCGGGGCGGTTGTGTCCCATCGCCTTGAGGTCGAAGTCGTCGAGAATCTGCAGGGCCTCCAGCAGAGAGGGCCCCTGGGTCCACGGCCCGCACTTGTAGATGGTCAGGCCGCGGTACGCAACCGCGACCGGCTCTTCGATCCGCGTCGTGTGGGTCGCCAGGTCGTCGTAGCGGATGAGCCCCCCGTTCGCTCGAGACCAGGCGTCGATGCGACGTGCGATCGGTCCGCGGTAAAACGCGTCGGCGACCAATCGAAATCCCTGCGAGCGGTCGACGGGCGGCGAGGCCGAGCCACCGGGATAGGCCAAAGTCTCGGCGGCGACGAGCGATTCGAGCGTCCGCGCGAAGTCAGGATGCCAGGCCTCGCGACGCGGCGGGCGGACGAGCAACTGCCGAGTCGGCGCGACCACCTGGGCGAAGGTCATCGTGCCGAACCGGTCGAGCAAGGTTAAACACGCGTCGAGCGCGGCTGGGACCGCCGCCGCTTCAATACCCTTGGCGGGAATCCCGCCGGGGCCCTTGAAATGGTCAAGGGTCGCCAGCCGGGGCGCGGCGCCCTGGCCGGCGATGACCGTGACCCCCTTCGTCCGGGCGTCATAGACCAGGATTGGTACCTCGCCTCCGAAGCAGAACGACCGGGAGTCCGTCACGCTCAAGGCCAGGATCGTCGCGGCCGCCGCATCCGCGGCGTTCCCGCCGCGCTTCAAGATCCCCAGCCCCGCCGCCACGGCACCGCGGCCCCCGGCCGCCACGGCCCCTTGGGTCCCCACCGCTTGCCAGTCCGTATAGACGGTGGTCCTTGTTGTCGCGCCCTTCACCTGACCACCACCGCGGTCGGCGGCCTCCTGGGCCGGCGCCCAACCCGCCTCGTCGATCAAACAGAGTCCCAAGACAAGGATCATCATGCGCCGGATCATTGCTGGCGGCTCCTCACATGCGGGAAACCCAGGAACGGCACATCCGCTTGTTGAACGTGCGTTGAACATCGAAAGTAGAGCCTGGGCGGCCTGACATCAAGTAGGCAGTAGGCGGTTCTCTTCTGCCTACTGCCTACTGCCTACTCTGATCTGATAAGATGAGCCGATGGATCGTTTTTTTGCCGCCACGTTTGCTCTCACTGTGCGGGCCGGATCAATCGGGTCCCGTCATGGCGCGAGGCGGATCGGCCTGGCGGCGGTGACTTACGATGAGCGTTCGGCAACCACAAGCGAGCCCCGCGATGAACATGAGACGGATGATTTCGGGTTGGATGACGGCCATGGCCGGCGCAGTCCCGGCGTTGGCGATGGCCTTGTTTCTGAGCATCCCGGCTTCGGCCTTCTGTGCTGAAGACCAGGCCCAGAGCGATGCCCAGGAAAGCAAGATCCGCGAATCGGTCGTGAAGATCAGCGCGACGATGCGCTACCCCGATCCGACCCATCCTTGGACCAAGCACAGCCCGCAGGAGGCCAGCGGCACCGGGGTCGTCATCGACGGCAAGCGAATCCTGACCAACGCGCACGTCGTGCTCTATGCCAGCCAACTCTTTGTCGAAAGCTACCAGTCCAGCGACAAGCTAACCGCCAAGGTCGAGGCGGTCAGCCCGGGGATCGACCTGGCCGTGCTCCGACTCGAGGACGAGACGTTTTTTGACAAACGGCCACCGCTCGCGCGCACGTCGACCCTCCCCGAGGTCAAGGAGACCGTACTGGTTTACGGCTATCCCCAGGGGGGCTCGACGCTCTCGATCACCAAGGGGATCGTCTCGCGCATCGAGTGGGCCGGGTACGGAGAAGGGACCGCGGGCGTGCGCGTTCAGATCGACGCTGCCATCAACCCGGGCAATAGCGGCGGCCCAGCCCTGATCGACGGCAAAATGGTCGGGCTGATCTTCAGCAAGCTCACCCAGTCCGACAATATCGGCTACATCATCCCCAGCGAGGAAATCGACCTGTTTCTCAAGGATGTCGCCGACGGGACATACGACGGCAAGCCGGCCATCCACGAAGCGTTCCAGACCTTGGAAAACGACGCTCTGCGCGGCTTCCTCAAAATCGACAAGAAGGCCCAGGGCATGGTCGTCCACGCGGTTGACCCCAGCGATCCCAAGGATCCGCTCAGGCCGTTTGACTTGATCACCAAGATCGGCGACCACGAGATCGACAACGCCGGCATGGTCAAGATTAAAGACAACTTACGCTTGGATTTCCGTTACTTGGTCCAAAAAGTCGTCAAGGACGGCAAGGTGCCGCTGACGGTCGTTCGCCAGGGCAAGTCCCTGCCGATCGCGCTGCCGGCCAAGGTGAGGTACCCGATGCTGATCGAGTCGCTCAAGGGGCGGTATCCGTCGTATTTCATCTACGGTCCACTGGTATTCTCGCCCGCGACGAATGAGTTCACTGCGTCAATCGACCGCACGGGCCGGATCTACGCGGCACTGTCCTTGATCGGCAGCCCGCTGGCGCTCCGCCGGGGCGATCTGCCTCGGTTCGACGGCGAGGAGCTGGTCGTGGTCGCCGCGCCAATGTTTCCCCACCGGATCGCCAAGGGTTACGACAACCCGTTGTCCAAGGTCGTCAAGGACGTCAACGGCGTGGAGATCAAGAGTCTCCGCCACTTCGTCGAGGTGCTCCGCGACTCGAAGGAGAAATACACGACGATCCGCTTCGCCGACAAGTACGCCGAGACCATCGTCCTGGACCACCAACAGGCGCTCAAAGCCACCGATGAGATCCTCTCGGACAACGGTATCCGCGAACAGGCATCCGATGACCTGGCGGCCGTTTGGTCCAAGAAGAAGTGAGCCCTGATGATCGACCTCGACCTTGACCGCGCCGCCGGAGCGATCGCAGCGGCCGATGCGCTGTTGATCGGGGCGGGAGCCGGCATGGGGGTCGACAGCGGACTGCCCGACTTCCGCGGCAAGGAGGGGTTTTGGCGGGCCTATCCGCCGTATCACCAGCTTGGGTTCGACTTCGTCGCTCTGGCCAACCCGCGCTGGTTTGCCGAGGATGCCACGTTGGCCTGGGGCTTCTACGGGCACCGGATGGGGCTCTACAGGCAAGCCGCTCCCCACGAGGGATTCTCGATCCTTCGCCGCTGGGCCGGCCGGATGAACCGGGGCGGTTTCGTCTTCACGTCCAACGTCGACGGCCAGTTCCAGCGGGCTGGCTTCGCCCCGGAGCGGATCGTCGAAGTTCACGGCTCCTTCGATGGAATGCAGTGCACCAGCGAGTGCGGCGTCGGTGTCTTTCCGGGGGCGTCGATCGAAGTCGAGATCGACCCCGAGAGCATGAGGGCGATTCATCCCTTGCCGGCGTGTCCGCGTTGTGGGGCCCTGGCGCGGCCGAATATCCTCATGTTCGGCGACTGGGGCTGGGATTGGGCGCGGACCGAGATCCAGATGCGACGGCTGGACTCTTGGATTCGATCGCTGGACAATGCGCGGTTGGTCGTGATCGAATGCGGCGCGGGCCAGGCGATCCCGACAGTCCGCGTCACGTGCCAGAACATCGCCCGCCAGCGCGGCGGCACTCTGGTCCGGATCAATCCCCGCGAGCCGGACGTGCCCGCCGGCCATGTCTCACTTCCCATGGGCGCCCTGGGCGCCCTCCGCGCCCTCGACGCGCGGTTGAACACACCAGCCGTTTGAGCAGAACCGCGACTCGGGCCCGCACAGTGTGGTATCTTGAAACCGAGCGATCGGCTCGGGAATCGAGTCGTCGGATACGACGAGTAAGATGTTAATGTGATTCGATGAAAGGAACGGTCAATGAAGAGGCTCGGCAGCGAGGTGCACTCGCCGGTCAGCTTGGTTTTCGGATTGGGGATGGCGCTTCTCGGGGGCTGGGCAGTGCTTTGGATCGTCCCGACGCGTGGCGCGCCCTCGCAGGTCGAGACAACGCGGCAGGCGGTCGAGAAACCCGCGGGCAAATCCGCTGCTCCAGCCCCCGCTGCCTCGAGAACGGGTAAGCCGGCGACCGCCAAGGTCGAGAAAGGGCCCTTCAAGATCGAAGTCGCCTTGAGCGGTGTCTTCGAGGCAGAGCGGATGACCGAGGTCTCGATCAGGCCCAAGGCTTGGGCCTTGCCCTTGGTGGTCGAGCGGGCCGTCGAGCTGGGCACGCCCGTCAAGAAAGGGGACATCCTCGTCGAATTTGCCCGCGACAAGATCGACAAGGCCATCCAGGACACCGAGGTCGAGAACACGCTCAGCGATTTGGCCCTCAAGCAGGCCGACGAGGAGCTGCCGATCCTTGAGAAGGCCCTCCCCGTCGACCTGACCGCTGCCGAGCGATCCAAGACCCAAGCCGACGAAGACCTCAAGAAGTTTCTCGAGATCGACCGGTCCCAGTCCGAGCGGAATGCCCAATTCATGGTCAAGCGCTCGGTCGAGTACCTGGAATACTCCAAGGAGGAACTTCGGCAACTCGAGAAGATGTATCGTTCCAAGGACCTGACCGAAGAGACCGAGGAGATCATCCTCCGGCGGCAACGGTTCCAGGTCGAGAACAGCGAGTTCAATCTGAAGGAGGCTGAGCTGCACCGGGATCAGGCGCTGAAAGTTGACTTGCCCCGGCAAGAGCAACGTATCCGCGAAAGCGCCGTCAAGCAATCGATCGACCTGGAGAAAGCGCGGGCGCTGCTCCCATTGAACGTGAACCAGAAGCGCCTCGCGCTGGCCAAGCTCAAGTACGATCACGCCAGGTCGGCCGAAAAACTCGCCGACCTTCGCCAAGACCGAGACGCGTTGACCGTACATGCGCCCGCTGACGGCGTCGTCTACTACGGCCGGTGCGAGCGCGGCCATTGGTCAGCCGCCGCCACCGCGCCAAAGCTCCATAAAGGGGGAGTCATCGCGCCCGACGAGACGTTCATCACCATCGTGGCCCAGCGCCCGGTCGACATCCGCGCCACCGTCGACGAGAAAGACCTGTTCGCGCTGACCCAGCCGAGAGAGCTGAAGGGCTTGGTCACGCCCACCTTCGACCCCGAGCATCGACTGCCGGCCCGGCTCACCAGCATCTTGCCCGTCCCCCGCGAGGCCGGCAAGTTCGAGGTCGTCGTTGCCGTCGAGATCGGCGAAGACAGAGCCGCCATCAAGCCGGGAATGGCCTGTACGGTCAAGTTCGTACCCTACCGGAAGGACGACGCCCTCACGGTTCCAACCACCGCGGTCTTCGAGGACGACTCGGCGGACATACCTACGAATTACGTCTACCTCGCCCAGCCGGACAAGGACGGCAAGTTCCCCAAGCGTCAGGTAAAAACCGGCAAGATGGCCGGCGGCAAGACCGAAATCCTGGATGGCCTGGTCGCCGGAGACGAAGTCTTGATCAGCATGCCTTGACGATCGATCGACCTGGCATTTGTCGTCTGAGATCGGGAACCTGGGACCCGTATCGCGCTCATGGTGGGGACCAGAGACTCGGAGACCGAAAGTGACTCGCATGTCCCGACGATTGATCGGTTGCATCCTCTGGATTCTCCTGTTGACGCCCCGCCTCGCCGGGGGAGCCAGGGCGGCTGGCGACCCTCAAGCTCTCCCTGCCGGCGCGGAAGTACCAGCCCAGTCGACGCCGAAGCCAGAGACCGGCGCGAAGGCGGCACGTAAGCCCGACCTGCGCCCCAAGCCTCCCGAGCCGGTCGCCGATACCGAAATCACCGTGGCCATTGAGCGCGGCGTTGATTTCCTGCTCAAGGACCAGAACGCTGGCGGTTCCTGGGGCTCGCCCGAGCGCACCAAGGACCTGAACATCATCGCCGGGATCGGCTCGCACCACGCGTATCGCACCGCCGTAACCGCATTGTGCGTTTCGGCCCTGATCGAGGTCAGCAATCCGGGGAACAAACTGTCCAACCCGGCCGCGGTAGTGCGAGCCATCGAACGGGGCGAGGAGTTCCTCTTCCGCGAGCTGCCGCTGGTCCGCCGCGACGAGCCGATGCTGATCTACAATGTCTGGGCTCATGCCTACGGCATTCAGGCCCTGGTGCGTATGCACCAGCGGCAGCCGCGGGACAAAGCGCGGCGAGCCCGGATCGAGGAATTGATCCGCGGCCAGTACGACCGTCTCGCACGCTACGAGTCGGTCGAGGGGGGCTGGGGCTACCTCGATTTCGGCGCGGGCACCCAGCGGCCCAACAGCTATTCGTGCAGCTTCGTCAATGCAACCGTCCTCGTCGCCTTTCACGAGGCCAGGCAGATCGGCGTCTTGCCACCCGAAAAACTGGTCCAGCGTGGGATGCAAGGGATCGTCCAGCAGCGCAACCCGGACTTCAGTTACCTGTACGGCCTCTATCTGCGATACCGGCCGGCGATGGCGATCAATCGCCCGGGTGGCAGCCTCGGCCGCTCGCAGGCCTGTAACGTGGCGCTCCGACTCTGGGGCGACCGCAAGGTAACCGATGGCGTCCTCACAGAGTGGCTCGACCGCCTGATCGTGCGTAACGGCTGGCTCGATATGGGCCGCAAACGGCCGATCCCCCACGAGTCGCACTTCATGGTCGCCGGCTATTTCTACTACTATGGCCACTACTACGCGACCCTGTGTGTCGCCCAGCTTCCGCAGGCCGAGCGCCCCTTCTACCAGGACCACCTGGCCAGGATTCTCCTGGGACACCAGGAACGCGACGGCTCCTGGTGGGATTACCCGCTCTACAACTACCACCAGCAGTACGGCACGGCCTTCGCGCTCATGTCACTCGAGCAATGCCGCAAGCAATACTCCTCACCGAGCGAGCCGCAGATCGGACGGGATTAGCAGTGGTCAGTGGTCAATTGCTGGTAGCACCTGCGTCGCGACTTCCAGGCGATGATCGATCGCGAGGATGAAGGCTAGGCGATCGGGGCGGGGTTGCTCGGCTCCTCCAGGAACGTGTCGCATCATCCCGTTCACGTCCCCTTCGCGTCCCTGTTGCTCTTCCCCACTTTTCTCGTGCACGCCAGCGCCCTACGATAACGGTATCCCCCAAAAGATCGGGAGCGGAGAGTGCCATGAGCGATGACTTTGCTGCCAGGCTCGACGCCTACATCAAGCAAGCCGGCCTGCCGGTGCGGCGGATCGCCCATCAGGCTGGAGTCCCCCACCAGACCCTCTACAACTGGCTCAAGGGCAAGCGACCGCGTTGGCACCCGGCCCTGACGGACGACCTTCGCCGCCTGGCCTTGGCGCTCGGGCTCGAGGGGGCGGAGACTGACCGGTTATTGCAAGCGGCGGGTTGCCTGTCGCAACGGTTCAAAAGCACGTTACACGCCAGGCGTGGCTGGGGTCGACGCCCGGAGGGCGACGCCCCAAGATCCGAGAATACACACACAGCGTGTTTTCCCTGCGTCATTTGCGTCATTTGCGTCATTTGCGTCACGCCGTCGCCGGGATTGGGGCTGCGTCCGGGTCTCCGTTCATCACCTCCTCGGAGCAAGTCTCTATGCCACTCACACTTACGTGCGACTCTTCCGGTATCGGAGGTTTTGTGCTGATGATCTCGATGAAACGTTTTTCGGGGGTTCTGAGGAAAGTAATGGAGACGCCGTGCATGCGCATTTGGGGGGCGATGCTCTG
>JBIOJM010000091.1:0-29476 GCA_044450785.1 Isosphaerales bacterium | reverse complement strand
TTCCAGGATGCACAGCCTTGTTGGCAGCCGAGGTGAGTTCGTCCGTGCTCTTCGGAATCGGCGACAAGGGCCGCGAGCAAAATGGATGATCGCGAATCAGGGCTATCTAACGATCAGCGCCGATCAGTTTGGTCAAGTTCCGTTCGAAACTGCAAGTGAATTCTTTCGGAGTTCCCAGAGGAAAAAGGATGGAGGATGAAGAAGGGCCCAAACGCACTCGTCTTCCGCTGAGATTCTGGTCGAATAAGGAGTTTTGCCCGGAGCACCCAAGTTCCCAAACACGCTCTCACAGCTCGTCGAGTGCCGCCAGATCGGCCTTTGGCATTCCGTTGAGCCGGTCGCGGCAGTCCTGGATGGCTCCGTCGATCGACTGTCGATACCGCGGGCCAAGTATGAAAATCAGGTTTTTCCTGAAATCCTCGATCCGGCTCAGTTGTTTCTGGGCTTCCTCGACCCGGCCCAGTTCTGCCAGGACGAGACAGAGATTGCACTGATAAGTGAGCTCGTTGGGATTGGCACGCGCTACCTCTTCGAGCAAGGGGAAGGCCGCGTCATAGTTCGCCGATTCCATCAGAGCCTTGCCCTGATTGTTGCGAACGACGGTTCGATCCATCCCGAAGCGTTCCGCCTCGTCGAACATGTCGTTGGCTCCCTGCCAATCCTTGCGTTTGATCAAGAGGCAACCCAGCGCATTCGCCCTGGCGGCGGAGAGACCCTTGGCTTCGACTTGCGCCCGTAACTCGGCGACTGCTCCCTCCACGTCCCCGGTGTTGGCCCGCTCGTACGCCCGGTTCACTCCCCGGTCGTAATGACGAAACAGTTTGACGGCGATGACCAATCCGACGATGGCGATGGTCGCGCCGAACACGGTACCGACCCAGGTGAGAATCTGTCCGGGGCCTGGGAGCCGAATCCGGCCCATGACGATGAGTACCGCACCGACCGCCAACCAGAGGATGGTGAAGAGCCGGATTCGAATTCGAGAGGGGCTGGCCGGGACGGCGAGTTCGTCCTGCCGGGCGAGCTTGGCACGCCGCTCCGCTCTCCGTCTTGCCCGCAAGCCCGCCCTGTCGATGGCGATCAAGACAAGGACGGCCAGGCCGACGATCCCACCGATAAACAAGACCTCCTGGATATTCGCTCCCATGGTGGACCTCGCGAAGTCAGAAGCGTCACAGTTCTCGACGATTGTGACCTCTCCCAGCTCAGACCGCGCTCCGGAAGTAGATGACGTCGCCGTCCTTGACGATGTACTCCTTGCCTTCGAGGCGCATCAGATGTTTGGCCTTCGCCTCCTTGATGGAGCCGGCCTGATGAAGATCGTCAAATGCGGTGACTTCGGCCCGGATGAACCCCTTGGCCAGGTCGGTGTGGATCTTGCCGGCGGCTAGGACGGCGGTCGCTCCCCGTTCGAGGTTCCAGCCGCGTGCTTCGGGCTCTCCGGCCGTGAAGAAGGTGATGATGCCGACCGCGTCGTAAGCCTGACGGATGATCCGATCCCGGCCAAGGTCCTGAAGACCCAGGTCGACCATGAACGCCGCGCGTAGGTCGGGCTCGAGCTGAGAGAGCTCGAGCTCGAGCTTGGCATCGATGGCCAGGGCCTCGGGCGCGAGCGCCCGAAGTGAGTCCGGAACGTCCTGACCCTGGACGGTGTTCAGGACGGCCACTTGGGGCTTATCGGTCAAGAGCCCGAACGATCGCAGGTGCTTCTTGTCCTCGGCCGAGAGTCCCAGGGCGGCGACCGTCTTCCCCTGTTCGAGGGTCGCCTGCACGAGCTTGACGATTTCGAGCTCCTTCGCCGACTGCTCGCGGTCGGGCCGCGGTTTCTTGAGACTGGCTTCGAGCCGTAGAGCGCGACTGGTGACGACCTCCAGATCGGCGAAGAGCAGCTCGTCGCGAAACGCGGCGAGCTGGGCCCCTGGATCTCCGCCGGCGAACCCGTTCAGGACGATCAACAGGGCGTCCCCCTCCCGGATCAGGGCAAGGCGCTGGGGATTGTCGGCGTGCGAACCGGCCAGGAGGCCGGGCGTGTCGAGAAACTCGACCGAGGCCGGCGTCACCTTCTTGGGTTTGTGGAGTGCCGCCAGAAAGGACAGCCGCGGATCGGACAGCGTGGCGACTCCGACCTGGCCGGAATGGATCTTGCCGGGGTCGGGACGCGTCCCCGTCAGGAGCTGAAACAACGTGCTCTTACCGCCGCCCGCGAACCCGACGATTCCGACACGCATCCGTCTTTTTCCCTCAGTTAGGGCTCTTCAAGCTGGCTTCGAGGGCGTCGAGTTGAGTATCGAGCTCTTGCAGCGAAACCGGTTCGAGCTCGAGATGACCGAACCGGACTCGATAGAACGCCTCGACGACTTGTTGAGGGACATCCGCGACGGGGTCGGTGAGCGGCCCCTGCCCGGCCAGAAACTTGTGGGCGCGGACCGCGAACTCGCTCTGCGTTTCGGCCGGCGTGCGCTGCAGGTCGTACTCCGCGAGCATCTGGGCCAATCGCCGGTAAAAGAGAATCCCCGCCGTGCGCGAGGTTGTGTCGAGGGGAGGGCCGTGGAGCCATCTCGAAAAGCGCTTGATCATGAGGAACACGAGGTATGCCAGTGCCGCCAACAGCGTGCCGAGGAAGAAAGAAACGACGAACCCGCGAAGACTGAAGAGGGCGCTGAAATTTCGGAAATGGAACAACCGGGCAACCGTTTTGCCGAGCCACTTTCCCAGCGCGGCATATTTGTCGCGAGCCTCGCGGATGATCACGCGCATCGGCGCGTAAATCAGCCGATTCTGGCGCTCGCCGTTGTAACCGATGACGTAGAAGACCCAGACATGGCGGATCAGATCGGTGAGTGGGCGGAATTTGCCGGCGAGACCGCCGACCTGAGCGATCGATTCTTGGCGCTCGTTGGCGGGCGTGGGATCCAAGGTGATCCAGATGTGCCCCCTTCTTGGGCCGTCCGGTCCATACCCCATGTAGGCTTCCACCCAGCTATGGGCATGCTTCTGCCGCACGTTGAGTGTCGAGGTCAGCTCATTCCAGTCGCCCCCCTTGAAACCGTTGACGATGCGGGCCTGGATGTCGATGGATCGCAGCAAGAGCGCCAGCGCGCTGGCGAAGTATTCACAGTGGCCCGCCTTGCGTTTGACCAGGAAGTCGATGACCGGATCGATCTTGCGGTCTTGGACGTCCATCTGCAAGGTGTAGCTGAACTCCCCCGAATCGCGGAGATAGGCTGTCAGGGCCTGGGCGCGGGCGGCGTCGCCTTCTCGGCCAAGGGCCTTGATGTTCGCCACGACCGGCAGGGCGATCGCACGCAGCGTTGACTTCAGAGTCTCGCCGAGCTCGCCGTAGGGACCCGGCGCGGACTCCTGCAACTGGGCCCCGTTCGGGTCAAAATCGGAGACGACCTCGTAATCGTACTCGCCGCCGAGCGTATCAGGCCGGAACAGGGTAGCGTCGTTGTTACTCAGGGATGGTGAGAAGGCTTGATAGGAGCGAAAAGTCAGAATCGGGCGGATGCCGAACAGGGTCGGAGAGTCGATCGGCTCGAGTTTGATCTTCTGGCGGATGATCTTGCCCTGGCGCAGGCGGGGGTCATCGCCAGGGCTGACGACCACCTGGGTTGGTTTCGCCGGGCGAAACCATCGTCCTCCCTCGTACTTGAACATGGTGACGCCGCGCCACAGCGGTTCGACGGGCTGGAAGGGTTTGCCGTCCCGGTCGGTGACCTCGACGGTCATCACGACCGAGTCGTTCTCGAGGATTTCGCCGAGTTGACCGAGCTGAACCTCCTCGTCGAAGCCGGTCAGATGTTTGGCCATCGGCGCACCGGGTTGGCTGCGGGTCGCACCCGCCTGGCGAGGCAAGACGAGAAAGATCAGCACGCCGAGCGCCAGCGTCGTCACCATGACGCGGACCGTCGCCACGGCGAAAGAACGGTCGAACAGGCCCGCATAGGGATCAACGGTGGCCACCTGGACTTCCGAGCGTGAGGAAGTCCTCCGGATCACTGCGAATCGGCGCGCCTCGCGCTGCAGGAAAAAGAGGCCGAGCACCCAGACGGCCAGCATGGCCCAGAGGAACAGCCAGGCCCCGACCTCATCGCTCTGGTTGATCACGGAGCCGATCAGCACCTGCATCAATCCCAGCAAGAAGAGGAACCAGTCGTCCTCGGCCGTCTTGGGGAGGAAGAACTTGATCAGTTGCAGGTAAACCAACCAATGAGCCAGGGCCGGGATGCGCTGGGTCTCGTCGAGTCGGTTCTCGAGGTAGAGCAAGCCCAAGGTCCCGACGGCCAGGACATTGGCGGTCCGGCGCGACAACGCCCACTGCCCGGGACGATCGACCGTGAGGAACGCCGCGATTCCAGCCACCGCCACGACCAGGCTGAGGACCTTGGCGAACTGCCCTTCCGGGTTGTCCCCGCTCAAGGCCATGGTGGCGACGAACAACATCAGGTAGAAACTGGCTCGATAGACGAGGTAGCTGTTCATGAGCCGGTTCCTCCATCGCCCTCCGCCCTGCGGGCGGCTGCCGCGTCGTCGTCGGAGGACAGTCCGCGGCGGCGTTGCTCCTGGGTCGAGAGGCGCTCCTGAATCGCGCTGCTCAAGCGCTGCTCGAGCAGGTCGCGCGTCGAGTCCTCCGCGAGCTGGAACAAGGGAGCGAGGTCTCCTTGCGTGCTGTTGAGAATCAATGCTCGACCAAGCAGACTGCGGGCCGAGGTTCCTGAGAACCGCGACGAACGCTCCGCCTCCTCGATCAGGTTGAGCGGGCGGGTCGAGATGATCACCAGGAGCGCATCACGCAGCACGGCCGGCGGCATGACATCGAACAATTCGGCCAGCCCCCCTTCGCTGACGGGCCTCATGACGGCCAGCTTCTCGAGGAGCTCGTGCAGCAATTTGACCGAAGCAGGGCCTTGCCGCACGCCCGGCGCCGCCCCCGTCCAGCCCAGAACGAGTCTGCGCCCCTGGTGCCGGCAGCTCTCGAGACAAAGCGTGGCCGTGAACGAGATCGCCTGTTCGAGCGCTTCCCGTTGTTCGCTGGCGGTCTTGGTCCGCGGCAGCCATGGATCGATCAGGATGGCCAGGTCCTGCTCGTTCTGCTGCTCGAACTCCTTGACCATCAACTCGCCCTTGCGGGCCGACGTCCGCCAATGAATCCAGCGCTGGCTGTCCCCGGGCCGGTATCCGCGCAGCCCGTGGTATTCCACCTGCTGAGCCGAACGGTCATGCCGCTGGCCGCGTCGGTTCTCGGTCGACTGGCGCTGCATCTGAAACCAGCGACGGGTCAATTGGCCGATCTTGGGATAAACGAGCATCTGGTCCTGGAGCGCGATCTTGACACGATGCTCGACCAGCCCGAACGGGGACCGGGTGCCCAGCTCGAAATCGCGAAATTGATACTTGCCGCGTTTGGGGCTGCTGCACTGCCAGCGAACCCGCGCCCGATCCCGGCTGGCAACTCGCGCGAAGAACACCCGGGGAATCACGGTTGTCGCTCCCGAGATCGAGCGATCCATCGGAACCAAGGAATCCTCGATGAACAGCGCGAGCGCCGCAAACCAGCGCCGG
Source organism: Isosphaerales bacterium (assembly GCA_044450785.1). Classification (GTDB taxonomy): domain Bacteria; phylum Planctomycetota; class Planctomycetia; order Isosphaerales; family Isosphaeraceae; genus JBIOJM01. The sequence continues at coordinate 23,911 of JBIOJM010000091.1, read as the reverse complement.
CCGTTTTCCAACGTGTAATCGATGACCAGCGGATCGCCCGAAAACACGTAGGACGGGACCCGCCGCTGCACGTTCAGCCGGCGCAGCATGGTACGGCCGCCGAAGATCGAGGCCAGAAACGGGCCCGCCGACAGGGTGAAGACCAGCAAGATCAGGTTGACTTGCTGATAGAGCCCCGCGCTCAGGAGCGCGAGGCCGATCCAGAAATAGATGAAACCCTCGCGGGTCAAGATCTGCCGTTGCGAGGGCCAGAGGGCGCCGACCAGCCCCAAGGTCAGACGCCGGAACCGGCCGCGCGGCTCCCGCAAGCGAGGTTTCTCGTCGACGCTCATCGCTGGCCATCCTCTCGCCCAAGGGACCAATCGACCGGCCGCGACGCAAGCCGGCGCCTCACGACGGCACCCGGATGCGGTCGACGATGTCGCGGATGATCGCCTCGGCCGCTCCGAACTCACCAGCCTGAAGAAACGACTTGCCCACGACCCGGTGCGCCAGCACCGGAACGATCAGCGTCTTGACGTCGTCCGGCACCACGTAATTCCGGCCGGAAACCAGGGCAAGACTCTGCGCCGCGCGATAGAGCGTCAGCGCGCCGCGGGTGCTCACACCCACATGCAGGTCCTCACTGCGGCGCGTCGCATGCACGATATCGAGCAGGTAGTCGGTGATCGCATCATCCACCTGGACCATTCGCACGCTCCGCTGGAGCTGCAGCACATCTTCCGCCGTCAAGACCGCGCCGAGACCATCGACCGGCTCCCCGTCACGATGGCTGGCGATGACCTTTCGTTCCTCCGAGCGAATGGGGTATCCCATCCGGAGCCGCAGCATGAATCGATCGAGCTGGCTCTCGGGGAGAACGTAGGTCCCCTCGAACTCATAGGGGTTTTGCGTCGCCAGCACGATGAAGGGGGGTGGGAGCGAATACGTCTTCCCTTCGATCGAGGCCTGGCGGTCGCTCATGGCTTCCAAGAGCGCGCTCTGGGTCCGCGGTGTGGTCCGATTGATCTCGTCGGCCAGGATCACGTTCGCGAAGAGCGGACCAGGCTTGAACACGAACTCGCCCGAGGGCGCGTGATAGATGCTCGATCCCAGGATATCCGAGGGGAGCAAGTCGGGAGTGAACTGGATTCGCCGGAAGGAACAGTCGATACTGGCAGCGATGGCCTTGGCAAGCAGGGTCTTGCCCACGCCGGGCACGTCCTCGATCAGGACGTGTCCCTCGGCCAGCAGGGCGACAACGGCGAGCCGGATCACCTCGGGCTTGCCGAGCACCACGAATCCAACGTTTTCAAGCAGCCGATTCGAGAGGGGGAGAAGTTCGTCGAGATCAGGGATCGCTGTTTCAGTGCTCTGAGAAGCATTCATGCGGTACGCTCACCGTACGGTGCGGTGCGGCCAACCAAACCTTGGTCCTTCGCGACGAGGATAGTATAAACCATCGACGCACCGATTCCAACGGCTGGATGGATGGTCAAGGCGACTGGTCGGAGGGCGGCCGGTCTGATTGACACTCGGGGAGGGCTGCCCACGCGCCGGCGCGGCTCGGATTCATGGCAGGCGGCGTACTCAAGGTCCTGATTCTGGCCGGGCGGCTCCGATGGGACGACGGCGGCTGGCCCCTGCCCTCCTTGCTCGACCGGCTGGAACGGCGGGGCGTCCAGCTTCAGGTCCTCTGCCTCTCCCGAGGCGGGGAGCTGGCGGCCGACACTCGAGCCGTCGAATTCCCCATCCTGAGAAAGCGCTGGCTGAGATCGTTCGCGGCTCGCCGGATCTGGTCCGATGGCCGGCTGGAACACCCAGATCTGCTCCACGTGGTTCACGACGAAATGGTCGATCTCGCCCTGGCCCTGTCCGAGACAGGCCGGCTGCCTTACGTCCAGACCGTGGCCGGGTTTGGTACCGTGGAGCAGGGCCTGAGACTGAGCCCCCGCTGGTGTCGTCGTCTGGTGGCGACCAGCCCTGATCTCGTCGATGAGCTGGTCGGTGAGCTTGGGGTTCCCTCCGCGCGGATCGCCTTGATCCCGCAGGGAATTCTCGCGCAGCGAGACACCTTCCAGGAGGACAGGGCCTGGAAAGTCCCGGTGGTCGGCACCGGCGGAACGCTCGAGGGCGTCTCCGGTCTGATGATCTTCCTGGAGGCTGCTCACCTCGTCGTGAACGCGGGGTACGACGTCGAGTTCGTGATCGCGGGTCACGCAAGCGAGAACATCGTCCTCCGCCACCGCGCCCGACAGCTCCAGATCTCTGAGCGAGTCACCGTGGCTGATTATCCGATCGTCGGCCGGGAGTTCTGGTCCGTCCTGGACATCTACTGTCAACCGGCCGTCGTCGCCAGCACGGGTCGAACGCTCATGCAGGCCCTGGCTCATGCCGTCCCCTCCATCGCCACCAACGTCAAAGGGCTCCGGGCGCTGATCGATTCCGGCGAGAACGGCTTGATCGTCCCTCCCAACGATCCGATCGCGCTGCAGAAGGCCATCGTCATGCTGCTCGACCAACCAAAGGAAGCACGCCGGCTCGGCCGGAACGCACTCGAACGCGCCCACACCCGGTTCGATCTCGACATCGAGGCCGACCGCCTGGCCGATCTTTATCGAGAAGTCGCAGGATCATGTGAGAATCCGAAGTCTTCTCATCCCTGAGTTGCACTCCCGCATACTAACCCGACGCGCCAGTTTTGAAGTTGCGCTTTTTTTGATTTCGCCCCGAAGCGGCGGCGATATGCCAGCCCAGGGCAACGCCCTGGGATCTGGGAAACGTGATGAGTCGTGCCCTGAAAGGGCGGAACATGGTGTTCATTCCCGGCGGTACCGCCATCCTTCCGAGAGGTGTGGCACACCTCGGCCCGAATTCGTCATTGAAGAGCAGCACGAGACTGGCCGTCGACTCGGAAACTCAGGTGCGAATCTTGTCCAGATCGCCCGTCTTACCCAGGCAGGATGATGATTGTGACCGGTACCTTCAGATTCAGTTTTCTCTCAAGAAATCGACAGGGTTTGCCGCTACCGGTCAATCAAACGTCCGTTCCGTCCGTGCGATTCGTGGTTGAATCACGAAGAGCGTTCGAGATGACTGTCAGCGTTGGACGTTTTGCCCAGGAGGGGCCATGTCGACACAGGATGTCCTCAATCAAGCAGGTCGTGGAACGACACGCCGCCGCGTCACTTTTTACGCCTCCCTCGAGGACCTGGAAGGTCGTCTCTTGCTGTCGAGGGCCCATCACGCCGTGGTCCACCCGGCCGTCCACAGAGTTGCCCACGTCCAGGTGGCGCCGGTGCATCACGCGCAGACCATCAGTCACGGACGACGGACCGAAGCACTCCGCGTGCACGTCAGAACCACCGCGATCGCCAGTTCCTCACCCATGATCACCGTCTCGCCGACGATCAACATCCAACCCGCGATCAGCGTTCAGCCGACGGTCAATGGAGGAACGTCGAGCACGCAGAGCGCGTCGAATACAACAGCAAGCTCCACGCCGGCCGCCGGATCCCAGAGCGCCGGCAACACGACGAGCACGTCGACCTCGAGCTGGTGGCAAGCGCACCTCGCGGCCGGGGCCAATGCAAATCAATCGACCGGCGGTAGTACATCAACCGACCAGTCGAAGAACACATCTGCCTCGACGGCCGCCGGCCAGTCGAGTTCGGGCAGCTCGAGTGCGTCGACCAACACGACGACGACGACGGGAAGCCAGTCGGGTTCGGGCAGCTCGACCGCGGGCACGAGCACAACGACAACGACCGGGAGCCAGTCGGGTTCGGGCAGCTCGACCGCGGGCACGAGCACAACGACAACGACCGGGAGCCAGTCGGGTTCCACCGGCTCGACAGGGTCGACCACCACGGCGACGGGAGGTCAGTCGAGTTCGGGCAGCTCGTCCGGGTCGACCGGCACGACGACGACGGGCAGCCAGTCGGGAACGACGGGCTCGAGTGCGGGCACCGGCACCACGACGACGACGGGAAGCCAGTCGGGAACGACGGGTTCGACCGCGGGCACGAGCACGTCGACGACGACGGGAAGCCAGTCTGGGACGACTGGCTCGAGCGGTTCGACCAGCACGACGACGACGGGCAGCCAGTCGGGGACGACCGGCTCGACCGCGGGCACCAGCACAAGTTCGAGCTCCTCGACATCAGCCGGCGGCTCCACGGGGAGCGAGTCAGGCTCGGGCACGGGCAGCGCTCAGACGTCGACCTCAACGTCTTCCTCGACGACGTCCGGTTCCGGCCAGTCGGGGACAGGTACCGCGACGGCGTAGAAGGCGGCTGTCTGAATAGGCCCACGCACAAGGGAAATGGCTTTGTTGTCTTCGATCAACCGGGCACGGAATCGTCCCTGGAACACATGACCGGACCGACGGTGACGGCGCGCCCATCCAAAAACAGAATCTGACCCCACTGCGGCCGATGCATCGGCCGCCCCGGTCGATTCGGTCGTGAGGCGCTCCTGTGAGCGGCACGGCGCTAGCCGCCGGTGAACCCGTCGATCGTCGATCGCCAAACACCGGTGGCTAGCGCCATTCCGCTCATATTCCCCGGTCGATTCGGAACTGCGCGTCGTACTTCTTCTCCAGGGCGTCGAGCTTGCGGGCCAGTCCCTCATGCGAGGTCAGCAACTGCCGCAGCCGGACGAATGCCCTCATGATCTCGATGTTCACTTCAACAGCCCGCTCGCTGTGGAGGACGCTCGACAGCATCGCCACTCCTTGCTCCGTGAAGGCGTGGGGCCGCCTCCGCAGGCCCATCTTCGCCGCGGGATTGGACATCACAAACTGTGATCTCCATCGTTCCAGCTCTTTCGTCGAGAGCTGGAACACGAAGTCCGTGGGAAACCGGCCGACGTTGAGCTTGACGGCCTGGATCAGCACACGCGTCTCGACCTGGTAAACGTCGGCCAGGTCGCGATCGAGGAGGATTTTCTCCCCGCGGATGAGAAGGATCGAGCGTTCGATCCGCTCGGCGGGGATCAGGGCCGTACTGGGGTTTGTGGTCTTCTTTCGTGCCATCGCGGCGTCCCCCGGCTCGACCCGGGTTGCCAAGCACCGGCCGAGTAGCTACATTGTAAGCACAGGAGGGCCTCTGCCATGAAGACGCGCGTCGTCCGCATCGGCAATTCCCGCGGCATCCGCATCCCCAAGCCGCTTCTGGAGCAGACCGGCCTGCGCGGCGAGGTCGAGATCAGCGCCCGGGACGACTCGCTCATCATCAGGCCGGCCAGACGGCCCCGGGAGGGCTGGGCCGCGGCTTTCCAGGAGATGGCCCGCCGTGGCGACGAGGCCCTGCTCGATGACGCGGCGCCGAGCCTGTCGAGTTGGGATGAGGACGGCTGGGAATGGCGATAAACCGCTTCGGGGTGTACTTGGTGAACCTCGAACCGACAATCGGCAGCGAGATTCGGAAGACGCGCCCCTGCCTCGTGGTGTCGCCGGACGAGATCAACCATACCATCCGCACGGTAATCATCGCGCCGATGACGACAAAAGGGCAACCCTACCCGACCCGGGTGCCTTGCCGGTTCAAGGGCAAGAATGGGCAGGTGGTGCTCGACCAGATCCGGACCGTGGACCGGTCACGGCTCTTCACCAAGCTCGGTCGGATCAGCGGCAGGACCGCTACGGCCGTGCTGGACGTCCTCCGGGAAATGTTCGAGCCGTAGAGGGCGGCTCGGAAGCACCGAGATGAGGAGAAACGCCTGCTGATGTGTCATCGAGAGAAAAACGGCTTATCCTTGGTGCTTGCCAACGATGAGAGGACGACATGGGATTGCCTATTCAATTTGAAACCTATCTGCGATCCATCTCCCGGAACCTCGGAATGACGCCATGGATTGTCAAGATCAACCGCTTTTTTCGAGGGTCCGGCCCCTATGAAGAGCGTTTCTCCCAGGCGTTGCTGGCCGCGGTTCGCTCCGGCGACCACGTATGGGACGTCGGTGCGAACGTCGGTTTCTATACTCGTCAGATCAGCGAATTGGTGGGTGATACCGGATCGGTTTCGGCGTTTGAACCGGTACGGGCCTGCTACGACGCCATCACCGGTCTCAATTTACCCAACGTCCACGCCTTCAATATGGCTCTGGGTGATTCGGAAGGCACCTTGCCGATGACTGTTTCTTCCGACCCCCTGAGTACAACCAATCGCTTGGTCAACCCATCCGAAGACGCGGTCAACCAGATTGACGTCCGTGTTACCACGGGGAATGCGATCCTGAACGCCGGCTCGTCACCCGCGCCCAATTTGGTCAAGGTGGATGTGGAAGGATATGAGGAAGAGGTACTCAAAGGAATGACGGCGGTGCTGGCAAGACAGGAATGCCGGGCTGTCTTTGTTGAAGTGCATTTCGGAATTCTTGACGCCCGGGGACGTCGTCAGGCGCCTGCGGCAATCGAGCAACTGCTCCAGAGTTTGGGGTTCGAGACGGATTGGCTCGACGGCTCGCACATCAGCGCCACGAAACCTGCCTGACTCCTGGCCCGCCCAGAATCACGCAGGGCTATTTAGCGGGCCGAGCCGGCGAGCTGAGGAGCCGGTTGTTGTCGTGGCGAACTGAGCGCGTCGGCTCCGGGCGCGGACTTCGAGCCGGCTGCCGTGAGCTGTTGCTCGTATCGGTTGGCGGAGGCCAGGAAGTCGTAGAAGGCCAGGAGACCGCAGAGAATCAATCCGGGCTTTCCATCGAGGAACCCCAGTCGCAGGAAATACGCGTAGACGAATCGGAAGAGCGGTCGCATCGGCAGTCTCCAGGCGATCTTCTTGAGCCGGCGCTTGAACCGCTGGACGCTCCCGATCGTTTTTGGGATCGGCTCCTCGAGGAACCGCTCGGAGAGCGAGGCCTCCCAGATCGCGTATCGGTTGTGTTTCTCGACCCAGGTGGCGATGGTGGGGTAGGCGTGGTGTTCCAGCTCGTTGTCGAGCCGGCGGGCGCGGCCGTCGAGCTCGACGTGTTCATGAGCCTCGTTGTCGCCGGCACGGCCGCCGGTCGAGTCAGGCATCTTTTCGTAACGGCCCAGGCGATGTTTGAACAACCGCAGGTTCCAGCACGAGGAGTAGCCACAGTGCCGGATCCGGCGGCCCAGGAAGTAGTAGCGAGAGTTGAGGTAGAATCCATCGGCAAGGTCGCCAGCGATCCTGCGGGCGATCTCCGCGGCCAGCTCGGGGAGGACCACCTCGTCGGCGTCGACGATCAGGACCCATTCGTTACGGAACGGCAGGTTCTCCAGGGCCCAGTTCTTCTTCTTGGGGTACCGGCCGTTGAAGTGGAACTGAACGACCGTCGCGCCCCAGGCGGCCGCGACCTGATCGCTCTGATCGCTGCTCCGGCTGTCCACGACGAAGACCTCGTCGGCCCACGCCAGGGCGGGCAGGCAGCGCCTGAGGTTCTCGGCCTCGTTCTTGACCGGCACGATCACACTCACGGGTGTCTTGTCCCCGTGCCGGGGGCACTCCGTGATCGGTGGCTGACAGGCAGCGGACTGTTCTCGAGCATGAGGTGGCATGGTCGTCCTCTCTGGACCTCGGATCGCGAGACGAGGTGAGCCAAAACCGTAAACGTCGGTCAGGTGACGACGACGTCGGGGGGCGCTCCGCCGCCCGTCAGCCACTCGTAAACCGCAGCCAGGCGCTCGGCTTGCCGGTCCCACGTAAAGTGGCTCTCGACGAGCCGCCGGCCGTTTTGACCGAGTCGGGCGCGCTCCTGGTGCGTCCGATCGATCAGGTCGCGCAGTCCCTGGGTGACGGCGCCCGAGTCCGGGGTCACGACGACGGCGCCGCCGGCCGCGGCCACTTCAGGGAAGTGGCAGGCAGTCGTGATCAGGCTGGGTAGCCGGCAGGCCAAAGCCTCGAGGACGGCGATGCTGAAGCCCTCGCTGTAGCTGGGCAGAACGAACGCGTCGGCCGCGGCCCAGACCTGCCGTGCCCGCTCACCCGAGACGTGCCCCAGGTAAGTCAGCCGGCTGGTCAGGCCGAGCTGCGCCATCCGGTCGCGGAACCCGGGCCAGGCACCGTCGTCGTTGCCGGCGACGACCAGGTGGAGCTCCGGGCGGCCGGCCGCGATCCGGCCCAGGGCGTCGGCCAGCAAGTCGAGTCCTTTCTTGACGTGGACACGCCCGAAGAAGAGCAGGACAAACTTCCCCTGGAGCTCGGGGTGCTCGGCCTCGAGCACCGACCGCGGGGGCAGGTCATCGTAGCGGGCGAGATCGACGCCGTTGGGGACGAAGCAGACCGGCGTCCAGGGGGCGATGCTTTGCAGGTGGCCGATCTCGGGGCGGGACAGTGCGTGCAGACAGGACGCCCGACGCAGGTTCTTCGCCTCGACAAGGGCCAGGTAGATCCGCTTCTTCCAGCGCTTGTGGCGCAGGGCCCAGGGTTCGGCCATGCCGTGAGCGGCCACCAGGTACGGCACGCGCGCCGCCAGGGCCGTCCGGGCGCCCCGGCGCGTCTGAGCTTGCCAGAGACCGTGCAGATGCACGACCGCGGCCGAGCGAACCGCCTCCTCCAGGTCGGTCTCCGGACCGTGTAGTGTCAAGCCTTCGGCGAGGACCGCGCCATCGAGCCGCGACGGCGTCGGTGTCACGATCGTCACCTCACCGCGGAGGCGGCAGAGCGCTCCGGTCATTCCCAGGATGCTCGGGACCATGCCGCCGTCGCGGACCGGGTCCAGCCCGTTGCAAAGATGCAGCCAACCGCCGCGGCGCACCGAGGCGTCCGCAGTACGATTGCGAGGTCGCGATGCGGCCATGATTCCCGTCATGCGGTCCGTTCCAATCATCGGTTCATCTCGCTTTCACCGCGGCCATTGAACTCTTGGCCCGCCGCCGTCGTGCCGTGCGCGCGAGCTCGAGGGCTTCCATCATCCCTCCGGCGAACCGGTCAGGGCCCCAGTGTGATACCACCTCCGCCGCGCGCCGGCCCATGGCGCGGCGGGATTCCTCGGGCAGGGCAGCCATCCAGGCCAGCTTGATCAAGATCGCATCGAGATCGAGCGGATCGAATCGGCTCCCGGTCGTCCCGTGCGGTTCCGGCACCAGCGAGAGCGCACAGCCGGCGTGCGTCGAGACCAGGAGCGGTAAGCCACTGGCGGCGGCTTCATTGACGACCAGGCCCCAGGGCTCCGACAGACTCGGCAGCACGAACGCCGCGGCATGGGCATACCACCGGGGCAGCGAGCCGGCCTGCAAGAAGCCGGGACGGTGGATCGCCGGCGCGCAGCCGCTCCGCGCGATCGCGCCCGCGACTTCGCCCGAGCCCGGACCGTCGCCGCAGAGCACGAGGTCCCAGGCCGCGCTCGAGGAGCTCTGGTGCCGGTAACGCGCGAAAGCCTCGACCAGCCGGACCAGGTTCTTCTCGGGCACGAACCGGCAGACCGTCAGGAAATAGGGAGCTCGCGGCAAGCCCGATCGGCCTTGCGGCCTCTCACGCCACGACTGCGCCTGCTTCGCGAAATAGTCGTTGTCGACCGCGTTGTATCCCAGCGCGACGCGGTCCGGCGGCATTCCGAGGTCCGCCAGATAATCACGGTGTGCAGGCCCGCCGACCAAGGCCGAGTCGAACCAGCGCAGCCGCCGCTTCTTGATCAGCTCCTTCCACCAGACACGCGGCCGATCGATGGCCCGGCTCTCGGACATCAGAATCGCCGGTCGCCCCTGGCGCCTGGCCCACCGCGCCGCGGCCATCGATTCGGGGCGCGCATAGCCGACGATGCCCAGGGCATCGGGACGATCCCGTTCGAGCGCAACGGCGATGGCGCGGCGGCAGGCGGATCGGCTCAGCGTCTCGAGGGCCCGGTCCGGAAACAACGTGATCCACGCGAACGGCTCGTCGTTCTGGCTCCGACTCCATGGGTACCTGCGCTCGCTGCCCGCGACTTCATAGGCGACCAGCCGGACCCCTTCTTCACTGAGCCGGGCTGCCAGCGCACGCAGCCGGGTCAGATGATACGGGCCGAAATTGGTGAAGCAGACGGCGAAAGTCATCAAGTCCGCCTCCATCTAGACCATTAAATCGCTGGGTGAGCGACCAGCTCGCGCCGGTCCGCGGGAGCGCCCAGTTTCGAGCCCCACCACATGAGGATGACGATCGGCAAGGTCGTCAACTCCCAGTTGTAGTAGAACCAGACGAGTGGATCGTCGTTGACCACCATGAACCAGGCGTTGTAGTACGTGATCGACCACCAGAACTGGACCCAGGGAGCGTCGGCGTGGAGCCGGAAATACTCATACGCCGTGCGGAGCAATACGGCGACAAAGGCCAGAACGATCAGAGTGCCGATCGCGCCTCCGTTGAGCTGAGTGGCGCCCAGGATCCCAATCGCGGGCCCGGTGAAGTCCTCGTCGCGCTCCATCTCCGAGCCGGCGATCCAGGCATTCACCCACTGGCTTCGCCCGAATACCGGCTTGTTGGGCCAGACGATCCGGGGGATGAGTGTCGAGACGGTTCGCAGGTAACTCTCGCCATAGTCGTACTTCGACCTGGCGGGGACCGTGTCCATCATCAGCAGGAAGCCGCCGTACTCGACGGTCTCATAGGTTTTGGGCTCGACCTCGTCCTCGTCATCCTGGACGTTCAGGCTCTCGAGGACCTTGGTGAGCTTGAAATCACCGAGATAGTTCGCAAATCCCGTGAGCGACCGCTCATGATCGAGATTATTCCTCCATCCGATGGAAATCGAGACGACCAGCACACCCGTCAAGGCGGTCGTCAACAAGACGGGCCACGATGGTCGCTTGAGCCGCGAAATGTAAAGCGCGCAAACCGTGGCCAGCACGCCGATCAACGAGTGAGATCGCTTGCCGTTGAACGTCCAGAGTAACACGTAGGCCGCCGCAACCAGGAGTCCCGCCGGCAGAAAGAGAGGCTGAGCCGAACCGGTTGTCCGGCCTGTCACGATGAGCAACACCGCCGCCACCATCATGACGAACGGGAACGAGAGAACCAGCGTTTCCACTCCAGAGATCGTCGCGAAATCAACCTGGGCTCCCCCGAAGATCGCGAATCCCGCGCAGAACACGCCCCAGATGATCAGTGGCGGGCTGATCACGCCCACCAGCATCGGAGACCAGCACCGCGGCGGCCCGGGCAGCGCCGCGGCGACCCTCCGCCCGATTCCCAGGTGATAAACCAGCAGGAACCACCCGAGCGCCCAGAACGCGCGGAAGTTGGCTGCCGCGACCAGTTCCTTGCCACGGACGTCGATCGCCCATTCGCGGTAACTCAATGCCTGAATGACATACACTTGCAGAAAGCCGACCAGGAACAGCCAGACCGGCGCGAACGGGTCGAACTTGCCCCTCGCCACGTGCGCGAGCAGGTAAAGCGCAATCACCGCGCCCGTCGCATAAACAAAGTACAGCTCTTCCATGACGATCAACCCACCCGGACGCCGTGCAGGTCGTCGACCTTCGGGCCGACCTGGTGCCCCGAGGACGCGGCCGCCTGATACCCGAACGGCGAGCTCATCGTGTTCTCTGATCCGCGACGCTTGATCCTTGGGTTTTCCGGCGGCCCGATCGATCGCGGGATCGATCCCGTTCACGGCCAATCAGGTCGGAGACCACCTCGACCAGGGCCGCGTGATAGCGCGGCCAGTCGAAGGCCAGGGCGCGCGAGCGGGCGGCGCCGGCCATGCCTGCGCGAAGGTTGGGATCGAGGCCCAGTTGTTCCAGCCGGGCGGCCAGCGCCAGGGCGTCCCGCGGCGGCACGATGAACCCTTCGAGCCCGTCGCGGACCACCGAGCCGGCATTGGGCGTGACCACGCTGGGCAGGCCGCAGGCCAGGGCCTCGTAAGTGACGACCGCCGAGCCTTCGAAGAGCGACGGGAACACGAAGACGTCCGCCGCCGCCATCCGAGCAGGCATCTCGGCATGAGAGACCCGCCCCAGCGGCTCGACCAGCTCGAGGTAGGGCCCTAGCGGGCCGGCGTCCGCCGGCAACGGGCCCAGAAGCTGAAGCCGCCAGCCCGGGCGGCGAATCCGGCGCCAGGCCTCGAGCAGGTATTTGATCCCCTTGCGCTGGCTGATCCCGCCGGCGAACAAAAACGTGCAATTCGTCCCGTGTTCCTTGCCGGCCTTTGGGCGAAAGCGGCGGCAGTCGGCTGCGTACGGGATCACGCGGAGCTTGTCGTGCTCCGTGCCGTGGCGAACCAGGCGGAGCGCGATGTGGTCCGACGGGACCAGGATTCGATCGGCGAGCGCGAGGTCGCGGAGCCGGCGCTCGTGAAGCCAGGCAAGAAGGTCGCGGTCGAGGCGGGCGCCGCCCAGGTACATGGGCATGAAGTCGGGCGCGGCCGCGGATTCCGCCTCCAGGACCTGCTGCTCGTCGCGCACGTCGCCGTGGACTTGGCTCACGATCGCCGGGATGCCGAGCCGCCGGCAGAGCGGCAGTGTCGCCCGCGAGCCGACGTCGGAAAACAGCAGCACGGCCCCGGGCCGGGTTCGATCGACGATGTGCGCCAGCCGGGCGTCGAACCACCCGGTCCGCCACCGAGCCAGCGCGCCCTTGAGCCGCGGCAGTCTTTCGCCGAGCCGGGCCTCCAGTCGCAGCGACAGGTCGAAGCTGGGGATCATGTGGACGCGCTCCGGCGGGATCTCAGGATGATGGCGGCGAAGCAAGATCGGCTCGAGCCGGGCGAATTGACCGGGAGCAAACCGGCGTGCCAGTGCGGCCGGTCGACCATCGCGGTCGAAGTAAGACGAGGTCACAAACCCGCGGAGCAGCCGGGCCCGGGCCAAGCCGATCACCGCCTGAAAAGCCGGTGGCCGCGCGTCCGGACACGCGACCAGAATCGGCTCATCGAATGGTCGCGTCTCCATGTGCGCCTCGATCTTCCTTGATCCTGCCTGGCCATCCCGATCGATTCGAGCCCCGATCAAGAATGACGGTACGTCTTCGCATATTTCTCGCGCCGGGCCAGCTCGAGGTCGTGCTCGATCATCATTCCGACCAAACCGCGAAAGTCAACCTCAGGGCACCAGCCCAGCGCCACGCGGGCTTTGGTCGCGTCGCCCAAGAGCACGTCGACTTCCGAAGGTCGTGTGTATTTCGGGTCGAACTCGATGAAATCATGGTAATCGAGCTCGACCAGTGCAAAGGCCAGCTCCAGCAGCTCGCGGACGGAATGCGTCTCGCCGGTGGCCACGACGTAGTCGTCGGGCATGTCTTGCTGGAGCATCAACCACATGGCCCGGACGTAGTCGCCGGCGAATCCCCAGTCCCGTTTGGCCTCCAGGTTCCCCATCCTCAATTTCTTCTGCAGGCCTTCCTTGATCCGGGCGGCCCCGAGCGTCACCTTGCGGGTCGCGAATGACTCTCCGCGCCGCGGGCTTTCGTGGTTGAACAAGATGCCCGTGCAGGCAAAGAGGTCGTACGCTTCCCGATAGTTGATCGTCTGGCAGTGCGCGTAGAGCTTGGCGCAGGCGTAGGGGCTGCGCGGGTGGAACGGCGTTTCGAGACCTTGCGGCGGCGGCGCCGAGCCGAACATCTCCGAGCTCGAGGCCTGATAGAACTTGACCGCCTGCGATCGGTGCAGGTGCCGCGTCGCCTCGAGCAGCCGCAACGTCCCCAGCCCGACCACGTCGGCCGTATACAGAGGTTGGTCGAACGAGACGCGGACATGGCTCTGAGCACCGAGGTTGTACACTTCCTCAGGCCGCACTTGCTCCATCAACATCGCCAGGCTGGACGCGTCGGCGAGGTCCGCGTAATGAAGATGACACCGCTGGTGGACCGAAGGATCGCGCGCGAACAGGTGGTCGATGCGTTGGCGGTTCAGACTGCTGGAACGGCGGACCACGCCGTGCACCTCGTATTCGGGTTTGCTCAAGAGGAGCTCGGCGAGGTACGACCCGTCTTGACCCGTGATCCCCGTAATTAATGCACGTCTCATGGAGGCCCTTCCCAGTGGGTTCTTCCGCGCCGGCCCTCACGGAACATGATAGACGGCCCGTTCCCGCGGCAGGATCGGTTCGAGCGCCTTCACGAGCTCCCGGGCAAATTCCAGCAGGGACTCGCCTTCGGAATCGTTCTCGCCGGTATAGAAGATTTCGACGGTCATCGACGATCCGTGCGTCGTCCGTCCGTGGCTGCTCCGGCTGGTGATGGGGAGGCGCCGCACGTAGTTTTCCAGCTTCCCTTCTCCAAAGATGTAGTACCAGAATCCCACATGTTCGACCAGCTCACCTCGGTTATAACCCAGCAGTGTGACCGGGATCGACCGGCCTCCATCCAGGGGCACCGCGATCGTGCGAGTCTGCGACTCGATCTTGGTCCATCCCCCGGAAGGGAGGCAGATCTCCGGTGTATGACGCAGGTTCGTTCCCTCGCGGGAATAATTGACCCAGAGCCGAAGTTTGAGCCCGGGCTGCCTCCGGCCCTCGTAGCTCCGGTTGAGATACTCGGTGGTCTGGGCTCGCTCGACGATGTCAGGGTCCACGGGCTCGTCCTGCCCCGCCCAGTCCACCAGCTCCATTGGAATCGAAGCCAGGGGACGCCGCAACGGCGGCCGTTCGGTCCGGTTGAGCCGTTCCAGGCCCCCCTGGGCCGCCAGGCCCGTCGCCAGGATCGTACCGCAAAGAACCGCACGAGAAAGTTTCGACATGGTCCATCCCTGCCGCGTTGACTCGAAAATGCACGATATTTCCCGGTGGTGTTGCGGCTTGGCCGCGTCAGGTGGATCCGACCGGCAAGGGTCGCGCCGCGGACGCGTCGGGTCCCGAGCTCCTCCCTCGCCGCGCCGGAACGACTTGACAGATCTGATCGAGGCCCCAGCACTCGCACTGGAGCAGCAGCAGTCCGAATCCCATCATGAGCAAGCCCTCGAGCGTGTGGTAAGTCCCCAGCGCGAACTGCGGGTTGACGAAGTGCATGATGTAACCGGTCAGCATGACGCGCGCGATGTTCGCCGAGAGCGCGATCGGCAGGGCAGAGATGACGATCACGACTCGGTACCAGACGGGCCGCGTGGTCAGATACGCCACGGCCGTGGTCAACGCCAGGAAGCCGGTCAACTGTCTCATGCCGCTGCAAGCCTCGGCCACGAACATCTGGAGCCCGCCGGGCAACGTCATCTTGTTCCCTTCGCAGAGAACGGGGACCCCGGTCGCATTCATCAGCGTCGAGGCCACGCGGCTGGCGAACAACTGCAGTGGCGAAGCGATCTTGGAATAAAGCGCGATGGGAAGGGGGACCATGAACACGCTGAAGAAGAACGCGAACCAGAATCGTTTCAAGACCCCGGTCCCCAGCAAAATCGTGAACCAGCCGGCGAGCCCGATCAAGAACGCGACGGCTCCCAGGAATTCGATCGGCAGCGAAATGGTGATCAGCCGCCCCACGAGCGCGGCCACGAGCAGGAGGCTGCCGACCCACTTCCCGCCGCGGATCGGCAGGGGCCCGCGGCTCGCGACCTGGTTGGCGAAGTAAAGACTGATCAGTGGAACGAGGAAGCCGTGACTGTAGTTCTCGTCGGTCGTCCACGCGTAGTAGAAGTGGTACAGGCTGTCCCAGAACAAGCGGACGAACAGTCCCAGACAGATGAGCGCGCCCACCCAGCATGCCCGTTGTTCGGGGTCGAGCGCGCTCCGGTAGAGCAGCTTGGCGAGGCCCCAAGGCTCCGGTTGGGCGGCCTGGGTGGGAACACGCGCCTCGAATGTCACCGCCATGGCTGGTCGTCCTTCTCGTCGACTGTGAAAAACCCTGGAGTACGATTCGACCGAGCAAAATAAACTCACTCAATTTGCCTTGACGCCCGTTGAGCGCGGGGTGGGCCGCGCGCGGGTCGCCCGCTGAATTTCGGTGGCGCGCCGGGTGATGTCGTCGCTGCTGGTAACTGCCAGGGCGGCACGCAATGCGGCTTGACGCTGGTTCTCGTCGTCAAGTCGCAGCGCGATGTCCGCCAGGTTGAACCACCAGGAGCGCTTGATCGTGTCGTCGTCGATCAGCTCGATTGCCCGGCGATACTGCTCTCCGGCCTCCCTCCAGCGCAACCGCAACGCAAACGCTTCGGCCCGTGCCGCCAGCGTCAGGGGGCCGACCGACCCTGGGGCCGCCCTGGTCCCTCGTTCGTCCAGGACGAGGTCGAGCAAGGCTTCGGCTTCGCTCCGGCCTTGCTCGCGGAGCAGCCGTGCCGCCGCCAGACGGACCACCGCGCTGTCGGGGAGTACCGCGGACCACTCGGGGAACGTCCACTCGTTTCTGGAAGCCAGCTCGCGCACGATGTCGCGAACCCGGTCCTCGCGGGGCAGGAGGTAGCGAGGAACGTTCGAATCTTCGCTGAACCGAGCGAGGACGGCACGCGACGACTCGCCGGACACGGCCACCGCAAGCGACTGGCCGTACATCTTCAGGGCGGCTTCCTTCTCCCCCGCCGCCAGCAGCCGGCGGGCGCTCCAGGCGAGGCAAAGCACATCGCGACTCAGCCCCAGACTGCGAATCGAGACCGTCCGGTCGCTCAAGGGCGGCTCGAGCTGAGCCATGGCCAGCCGGGCGGTCGCATTGATCGGCGAAACCTGAAGCGCCCTTTCCAAGAGCGCCGAGATCTCCTCGGGCGAATGGTCCTTCTCTCCTTCGAGACGGCTCAGATAGATCGCCCAGTGAGCGAGGTGCTGCGCAGTCGAGCGCGTCCAGGCGCCGTCGGGTGGTCGAACCGATTCGGGGAGCGGCCTGCGCTGGGCTGATCGGTCGGTCGTCAACAATCGGCCGGTCATGATCGAGGCGGAGTAGGAATCGCAGGCCCACCACCACGACAGGACGCACCCGGCCAACCCGGCCGCCAGCACGAGTACCGCCGCCGGAGGACCGGCCAGCCACACCGGCATGTTCCAGTGGCCGGGCTCGCGCGCGCGTGTCGGCACCGCCTGGGGTCCGTTCCGCTGCGCCGCCGGCATCCGTGCCGTCGCCACTGCCGCCCGGGGTTGCAAGGTCGCCCGATGAGTTGCCAGGATGTCCTTGGCCGAGGGCCATTTCACGCGCTCGACGGCCGCGTCCGGGTCGGACCGGCTCGAATCGTGCGTTCGAGGCCCTCCGTCGCGCCGTGACCGCGGTGAATACCCCAGGCTTCCTCCCGCCTCGGGACGGCCGAGGCTCGCCGCGCGCTTCGTGGGGCCGGCGTCGAGCAGATGTGCCGATCTGCAGAGCCGCGTCGGGGTGGATGAGCCTTTCGTTCGCTCCGTTTCGTCGCGTTCCTCGACGACCGCGTTATCCGGAGCCGGCTCGATCGTGCAGGTCGGGCTCGGGGGTTGAGCAGTGCGGGGCAAGGTCTCGGAAGTCGGCTCGATCCCGGTGGTCGTGCTCGGAGCCGGCTCGATCGACAGCGAGGGTTCCGGAGCCGGTTCGATCTTGCCGGTCACTGTCGGAGCTTGATCGGTAGACTCTTCCTCCGCGACTTCCCCGCACGGTACGCGCAACTCTGGGGCGGGCGCGCCTCGGTCCGAGCCTCCTTGCGGCGGGAGGCTCCGTCCCCCGATCTTTTCACTGACCACTGACCACTGACCACTGACCACGGGCCGTTGCGGTTCCTTGAGTGGTACCGCATCAAACCCCGCCTGGTAGGGATATTTCGTGGGTTGGGGGATGCCTCCGGATCGCTCCGAGCGCGCCTTGAGCTGAGCACCGGCGACTCTCCAGCGCGTTTCCCAGCGTTCTCGGACATCGGCCGTCCGCGCGAGCTCCGGGTTCGTTCCGAGTCCTTTCGCCGTGGTCAGCGGTCGTGCGCCGGGCTCGATCGGAGGCTCGAACGCAGGCTCGGACGCAGGCTCGAGCGCGGGTCCCGAGCCGCCCTTGAGCTGCCGCGGGTCCAACTGGTCCTTGGCCGAATAACTGGCCTCGAGCACGGGAAGGGCGCGATCGAGCTGTCGAGGCACGGGCCCCGAGTACATTCCCCAGTCGGGGTCCGCGGTCCGGTCATGGCGGAGCGTCAAGCAGTAATCGCCGACGCGGAACGGCACGTCAAACGCCAGCGGGCACGGGCCGTCCACGGGCCGCCCTTCGAGCAGGATCGGGCTCCGGTTTGTGGCCGGCACGAGATGCCAGGACCGCCCTCTGCGATACAAGCGGCAGACTTCCTCGGCCAGGTCGTGCGCGGGCAGCCGCACCTCGCAGTGCGAGGCGCGACCGATCCGGACCGAAATCCAGGGGATCTCCACGACGCGAATCGGGCCTGATTCACGCTCCTGGATGTGGAGGCATGTGGATTCCGGCATCGTGGGATCGACTCCTCCCTGAGCCCTACCCTGGTCGGGTTGCTTACCCACGCTCGACAAACAAGTCCGTGCCGCCGGCCAGCCAGCGGTTCCAGGTTCCACCCAGCGCGCTGGCCGAGATCGCCACCGCGGGCAGCTCGACCGTCCATTGCACGACAAACCATAGACTAAAGCCAACGGCCGCTCCGATCAAGCCGTAGGCGAGCGTTCGGTCGGCGGAGCCGACCCGCTTCAGGCACACCGGCAACCGGCAAACGCACCACAGCCCGGCCAGTGAGAGGAGCAAGAGCCCGATCGCCCCCGACTCCACTCCGCACTGCAGCAGACTGCTCATCGCCGTGGTCGAGGCTGCGTCGCGCGTCTTCATGTAGGGATGGATCGTGCCGAAGCTGCCGAATCCCGTCCCCACAATGGGGAACTCCCGGAGAATCGACACGCTCTCCTTCCAGAGCAGTCTGGTGGATTCCCAGGAAACCGGTGCGACCGGGGGCGGGCCTCCCACGACGTTTGGCCAGGCGGCGACGAGGATGGCACCCAGACCCAGCGACGCCACCAGCAAGGCCAGGAGACCGATCGACAGCCAGCGCGATCCCGCCGCGCCGGGGAGCGCGGCCACCGCCAGCCCCAGGATGAATGGAAGGCAGAACCGCGGCCCGGCCATCAGTCCCACCAGAAATGCGCTCACCACGAGCATGATCATGAGCAGCAAGACCAGTCCCCCCTGCCCCGTGTGGCTCATCCGGGATGTCAGGCCCTCCCGGCTCCCACGAGGCGAAATGAGCTGGAGCACGATCGCCAGGGCCAGCGGCAATGCCAGCGAGCCGAACGCCAGAAACGCGCCGGCGCTTCCGACCATCGTTCCGAACCAGAACGGCTGCTCGGCGACCACGGCCATCGGTTGGAGCGCCGGCGCCGAGCGCGTCACCGGGGAGGAATGCTCCAGCGGGCGCATGACCATGGTCGACGGTGTTTCCAGCAGATCGTCCAGCGACGGCGCCCACGGCGGGGCCTGCCCCGCCCGCAGGAAGCCGTATAACCCTTCGGCTCCGCCGGTGATCTGCACCAGCGCCAGCGCTGCCTGGAGCAGGAACGCCGCCACGACGCTACCCCACACCAGGTACAACCGCCCCAGTCGATCCGCGAAATGCGAGACGCTCCAGAAGATACCCAGGCAGACAGCGGCCCCCACCAGCCAGCGCAACGTCGCGGCTCGGTCGAGAGTGGCGGGTGACCGAGCAAAGGCCGGCTCGCCGAGCCCGGCCGCGGGAAGGTCGGTCTGCGCCAGCCTGGTGATGACTCCATACGAGTAGATCTGCTGCGCGACGGGCGAGAGCCTGCGAGCCAGCGGCGGTGGCAGCGGTACAAGCTGCAGAATGCCGAGCGCGAGCGCCAGCAGGCCCAGCAGGGTCAGCGGGCTTTTCAAGAACGGCATGCGCCCTTGGTAGAGAAGCTGCGCGAGCTTGATGCCGGCCAGCAGGAAGCAGAGGACGGCGACTGCCGGTCGAAACCACCAGACCGCGCCGCCGAAACAGACCGCGCTGCCCAGCACCAGCGCCACCACCACCGCGGCCAGCACGCGGTCGGTCGCCAGCAAGATCGTCGGACGCACGTTCACGGTGGGCCTCTCTCGGTCGTGGCATTTTGCAAGCAAGTACAGAGCAACTGGTTTCACATTCGACTGGCGCGCGTCCTGCTCGTCCGTCTTCAGCCGCTCGCCGCCAGCGCGAGTGGTTCCCCGTCGCTCGCGCCGGGATCGAGCCTGCCGAAGGGCAGCGACATTGGTTCATACCCGTAGCTTGACCAGTTATTCATGTCCTCGGTCAGCCCGTTGAATACGACGCCGGCGATCGACACGTGCGACTGCTCGAGCATCGCCTTGGCACGGTGCAGGGTCATGAGCTGGTGCGAGCCCGAGCGCACCACCAGCACCGAGCCGTCGACGATCCGCCCCAGGACCCGGCAATCCGCCAGGCCGAGCACGGCCGGCCCGTCCAGCACGACGCGATCGTAATGGTGCGAGAGCGCGATCAGCAACTGCCGCAGCTCGAGCGTGCCCAGGATCTCGATCGGGATCGCCCGCGTGTCGCCGGTCGGAATGAAATCGAGGTTGGGGATCTCGGTGTGGCGGACCGTGCGCTGCCATGGCAATTCGCCGCGCAGCACGTCGACCAACCCGTGCACCTCCAGTGCGGTTTCATCCTCGATGAAGACGTCGGCCAGGCTGGGCCGGCGCAGGTCGATGTCCAGCAGCAGGGTCCGCTCGCCGGCCATGGCGCAGGCGGCCGCCAGGTTCAAGGCCGTCGTGCTCTTTCCCTCACCGGCCTTGGCGCTGGTCACGAGCAGAGTCACGATCGGCCCGCGCTTGTCGGCGACTCCCAGCAGGCTGGCGCGGACATTGCGATAGGCGTCGGCCTCGATCGAATCGGGCGTTCCGAGCGTCCAGAGGTGCCCGCCCCGCTGCGTCAAGGCGGTCCGCCGAATCCGGGGCACAACCCCCAAGAGAGGCAGGGTAAGACCGTGCGACACGTGCTCCGGCACCTTGACCGACTGGTCGACGTGCTCGAGCAGGCAGACCAGCCCGATCCCCAATCCGAGGCTCGCGCACAAGCCCAGCGCGATCAGCATCGGCCGGTTCGGCTTGATCGGCACCGTCGGCTCGACCACGCTGCCGGGGATCTTCACGCATGGGTTGTTCACCATCGGCTGTCTCAGAATCGCAAACTCCGCCAGCTTATCCTCCATCCGGACGATCTGCTTCGATTTTTCCTCGCGATCCTTCAGCAGGGCCACGATCCTCTGGTGCTCGGGAATCGAGTCTTGCATCTTGACCAGAAGCTGGTCGTGGTATTCCCGATCGGCTTCGAGCTCGCGCTGATACTGGCCCAGGATCATCTCGGTCGGAGTCGAGAGTTTCTCCTTCCGCACTGACTGCAGCTCTGCGAGCTCGTCCATCACGTCGTCGAGATACCGGGCCAACCTCATTGCGCCGGGGTCGCTGTTGAAGTGGCGGGTGGCTCTCCTCATATCATCGAGACCTCTTTGATATCTTTGTTTGACCCGCTTCAATTCCGCGATCCGCGCCCCACGCGCGCCGGCCTCGGGGTCGGTGTCGAACTTGGGGAACATCTCGGCCGTCAGCAGTTGTTGATGGATGTCGGCCAGCTTCAGTTGCTTCTGCGCGATGGTCGATCCCAGCGTCACATATTGTTCTTCCAGGATGCTCCTGCCGCCCGGGCCGATCGTGCGGGTCTTCTTGAGTGCCGACTCGATCTTCTCGTCAAGGGTCTTCAAGGATGTCGTACCTTCAAGCCCAGAGCTGTTCTTGAGTTTCGTGAGGTTTTCCAGGGCGTATTCGGCGGTCTTGTCGAGCTTGTCCTCGCTCTCGGTCTTCGCCTGCTTCTGAAACTCGAGGAGCAGCAGATCGAGCAGTTTCTTGGTCCGGGCGGGGTCCTTGCCTTCCAGCGAGACGATGAACGAGTTGCCCCCCTTCTTGACTGGCTGCACGGAGAGTGTCTTGAACAGTTCGAAGGCCGGGTCGTCGTACTGGTTCATTTCGGCGGAAATACTGGGGTCGCTCACGACCTTCTCGGCGAGCCACTTGCTCCGGAGCCAGGCTTCGTGGTTGGGGACGTAGTTCGCCATGCTCGACGGATCGCGCCGGCCGGGATCGTGCGACACCAGCGTCGAAAGTACGGGGTCCAGCTCCGGCGGGTTGATCTCGATCTCGGCCTTCGCCATGTAGACGGGCGGCAGCTTGAGCACCACGATCGAGGACGCGATCGCAAGCGGCACGGCGACGGCCAGCACCATCCAGAACCGGCGGCGCAGCGCGCGGATGTAGCTCGAGGTCGTCTTGACGGCCGCCGGGTTGATCGCAAGCGGGGACGGAGCCGAATTGAAACGACTCCGGCCCGGAGGAGCAGGATACCCCTTATAGCCTTGGATTCCGTCCATGGACGCCTCCGTAACGGATCATTGAAATCGCTCGAGTCGATCGGCCAGCGATTGACAGAGGCGCTGCAGATATCGAAAGACGATGTCGGCCGCCGGCGACGCATTGGTCGGCAGGCCGAGGCTTACCGTGATCCACAGGCCCTGGCCACTGGAGAGTCGGAAGATCGCCGACGCGCCCGACACGAACTCGGAGACGACCGCCGGCGTGCGCGGGTCGGCGGGTCGCCAGGTCACCGGCGAATCGTCACGGCCGCAGGCGATGTGCACGAGATCGCAGCCCAGCGCCTGGGCCGTCTGGTCGACGATCTCATAGGCGGCCCTTGCCGTTACGGAGAGCTCGATACGCTGAATCGCTTCCCAGGCCAGCTTGGCCGCCTGGCGCTCCTGCCGTCGCCGCGCCAGCCGCTCGTGCAAGTCGTCGCGCAGGTTCGCCAGATCATCTCGGCGGCTCGTCACCACCAGCAGGAAGACCAGGCACCCCGAGGTCCCCAGGACCAGCGTCAAGTACTCATTCCTGAGCGCGACTCCCAGCATCACAGCGCCACAGAGAAAGCCGGAGAAGCAGTAGAGCATGAGTGCGGCCTGGCGCGGGTTCAGCCCCAGCCCGATCAAGATGTGGTGCACGTGCCGTCGGTCGGCCGCGCTCAAGGGCAGATTGCGGACCCACCGGCGGAAGATCGCCATCGCCGTGTCCGAGATCGGCAGGCCCATCGCCAGGATCGGAAACAAAATCGAAATCGCCGATGGCCCTTCCATCGACCCTTGCACACCGATCACCCCGATCAACAGCCCGATGAGCATCGCGCCGCTGTCGCCCAGGAAAATGCAGGCCGGGTGCCAGTTGTACAGCAAGAATCCCGCAAGGCTCCCCGCCAGCGCGACGGCCAGCACCGCGACCTCGAAGTTCTCGTTGTGGATCGCCACCAGGGTCAACGTCCCGCTCACCAGCAATCCCACTCCGGAAGCCAGTCCATCCATGCCGTCGATCAGGTTCCAGACGTTCATGCACCCGAGGAACCAGAACAAGGTGACCAGCAGGCTGGGCAGCGCCAGCTCGACGGGAAATCCCAGCAGGCTGAACCGCACGCCGGGATACCCGAGGTCGAGGTTCAGGCCGAGCACGTCGATCGTCTGGATCCGGATGCCGCCCAGGTAGAGGGTCAGCACAGCCAGTGCTTGCCCCAGCAGCTTGATCCGCGGGCCGACCGACCGAGTGTCGTCGATGAACCCGACGATCAAGATGACAATCGCCGCCAGCAGCACCGACCAGTGATATGACGCCCCGAGCTCGCCGACGGCCCGTGCTCTGAGCGGTTCGTGCAGGAGGGTCAAGATCGTACCGGCCGCCACCCCCAGCGCGAGCGCCAGGCCACCCAGCCGGGGAATCGCACCCTGGTGGATCCGCCGGAACTGGTCGGGCCGATCGATCGCGCCGACCCAGGTTGCAAACCAGGTCACAAGCGGAGTCGCCAGCACGCAACCCGTCATCGCCACGGCAAAAATCATCAAGTAAATATTACTGATCATCATCATCCAGATCATCTTCCTGAGACTCAGTCGATGGTTCCGGACCGCGCCCCGGGCGAGTCGATCTCCGCTTCCCAGGTGAGCACCGCGTAACCTTTCCCCCCCTTGTGAAGGGGGGGCCAGGGGGGGGTGATCCCGGCACAATCAATCACAGAGTTTTCAAAGGGACTTCGTACCCGCGGTGCCGCGCCGCGCGCTTTCCCCGGCGAGCACCGCGTAACCTTTCCCCCCCTT
>JBIOJM010000090.1:0-29495 GCA_044450785.1 Isosphaerales bacterium | reverse complement strand
TGAATGAGTCGATTGGCCACGAGCACAAAGGCACGGTCGGAGAAGGGAACCCCTTTGGCTTTCCCCAGCACCGAGTCGAGCAGAGACCAAAGTCCCAACTGGTCGAACACCCAGCGTACGGCAAGAACGGGTCCCCAGGTCGATGCATCGATCATCTCGGCATCATCGGGCACAACCCTGGCTACATCGGCGTCTCCACTCAGGAGTCGCTGGAGTTTGGGCAGCATTTCGACCAGGAGGTCCTTGCGCCCCAAGTCGGCGACCACGCGTTGCTTGACCTTACCGTTGTGACGATAAGCCTCAACGACACGAACATACTCATTGAGCGTGCCGCTGGATGACCGGACTTTGACGGTGCGAACATACATGGGCCTTGAATATCACGACGCAATGAAGCGTTGTCAAGGCCAATTACCGCTAAATCGTAACTGTACACATAGTCACTGTTGTCACTACACATTGCGGCCTGGAAAGGAGGGCCGGCGGGAGAAAACCCTACAAAAACAGAGGTTCGCTTACGCGCGGGCTGCCGCTGTGGGCTTCGATACCCCAAACATGGGCTATTGCCCCCCTTCGCAAGGGGGGGAAAGGAAACACGGTGCTCGCCGGGGAAAGCACGCAACGAAACCGCGATGAACGCGGCATCTCCGCGAGCCCAACTTTTCGTAACCCCAGCCTCGCCCTTCCGAAACCTCGTCCTCCCGGCGGCATTGCGATCCGGCGCCGGATTCACGGCAACATCGTTTATCGGTCACACCCAGGTGGATGTATCGGCTGACAGTCCAGTCAAAGGAAAGACGAGGGTATTTCCGGACTGTTCCTTTTCTCAGGTCAGTGCCTCGACTGGTGAATTCAGTCCTGATTCGTCCGTCGCCGCATCAAGGCGGTCCTTCGATGACGTCGACCAGGCCGACGTCGACGCCCTGCCCGCCTTCGGTCTGGTGGCAGTGAACGGCCAGCACGACTCGCGCGCCGGCTTTGAGCAACTCGCGTGCGGCTCGGTTGATCTCCACAGGCTGGTAGGCGGTCAGGTAGCCCGGCTCCCTGGCCGCGAGGATGCCGTCCAAGTAGATCTCGGCGTCTTCGTCGTGGTAGACGAGGAGCTGGAGGCGAGTAGGATCGGTACCGGCCGGCAGCGTGACCTCGCGGCGGAGCCAGATGTCGGGCGTGCTCCAGGTGGTGCCGACCACGGCACCAGGCGTCCCATTCGTGCCGAACCCGCCAGGGCCCTGCTTCCAATCATGGTCGTCGAAACCGCGCCGGGCCCAGTCAGCCGGCGGCCTTTGATTGGTGTAACGCCACGTGACCGGCTGGTGCTGCGACGCCGGCACGACCTCGATGATCCGCGGCGGCGGCGGGGCGGGAGCGAAGTTTCCCACTTTCAAGCGGTCGCGGCTGGCCCATTTCTTCCAGATCGCCGGATCCTCCAGCATCTTGATCAACACACCGCCGATGACCGGCCGGGCTCGCATGCCCTCGCTCCGAGAATCGTCCGTGGTGTAAGAGTCGACGAACGGAAGGCGGGCGGTCGTCTCGTTCGGAAAAGGTATGCCTCCCAGCGGGTCAACTGGGGCCACCACTTTGAGGCGAAGCCGGCGTTTCCGTCCATCCTGGCGATGGCGGCGCACAATAGGATCAAGTTGGCGCTCTCCTCGACGGGCATCATGTCGGCTTCATTCGTGGAGCCCTCGCCGCCGCCGTAGACCTGTCCATTGGCTTGCGGGTACACGCCGACGTCGTGCGGCGCGAACGGGAACTTCCAGCGCGGCGACGCGCTGTAGATGAGGGCGGGGGCGACCAGCGCCTTGGGGTACGTCGGGCCCATCAGCAGGAACTGCGGCGCGGCCGGGTAGATGACGTCGACCGTGGCGATGCAGCCGTTGCTGCTGTTCTCCTTGGCGAAGAAAAGTGGTTGCTTGTTGGCGTCGGTGGCCAGCCCGCAACCCGCGAGCGCCTGCCGGTAGGCCAGCGCGGCGATTTGCGCGTACTTCGTGCCTCCCACACGGGTCAAGTCGCGCATGAGCTCCTCGTCGAACGCCTCGCACCGCCGGACCAAGCCGGCGTAATCGCGCTCTGCGGCCGTCAGCAGATCGGACGGGCCGGCCCCGTCTCGCCGCCAGTAGGGCCGCAGCTTCCGCCCGAGGAACTTGATCGAATAGATCTCGTCGTAAGCGATCATCAGGTGCCGCGAGACGGGCCCCGAGCCGACGTTCCCGAGGTCGAACACGAACCCCAGCACGGGCTGCCGGTCGTTGCCTGCGCGTGGCATCCGGGCATCATCCTCAGCGGGGACCGCCCCGCTCGCGACGTAGGATTCGAGAAGGGCGTCGTTGGCCCCGACCGCGGCTCGAACCTGGGCCGCCGGCGCGGCCGCATAGAGATAGCCCCAGTCGATGCGCGTATCGTCGCCCGCCGGTCGGAGCAACGTCTGATCGACGGACCCGGCCCGGAGCACCGTCAGACCGCCCATCTTCTCGGGAGACCAAGCGACCTGCTGCTCGGGCGCATTCACCGCCAGCAGTGCACTAACGCTGGCGTAGATCGAAACTTCATGTGCGATTCCATCGACCGGCCGGACATCCCACGTCAGGTACGAAAGCGGCCGCGCCAGCACGTCCAGGTCGTCTGGCAACGCCGGCGTCAGAAACGTGAGCGTGACGTGCACCCGGTCGTCCGCGAATTCGTAAACACTGCGGGTCGGGAATACATGCAACGCGACCTGCGGGAGCGGCGGGACGTCCGCGGGGAATTTGCCCATGAGCCGATAGGTCTTGCCGTCGACCCGGACCAAGCTGACCAGGGGATGCTCGCGGCGCGTCCAATGGCGGGTCGTGTCGTCGGTCAGCTTGTCGGCCATCGACCAGATGCTCAGATAGGGGTCGCTCGCGACCAGGGGTACGGCCGGCGGCCGGAATGCGGTTTCCTTCGCGGGTGGCCTGGCCCACAACGTGGCGCCGGTCAACAGGATCGCCGCGGTCGTGGCGGCGATCGCCAGAGGTTTCCGCGGTCGATTCATCCCGAACCCCCCGATTCATTCCGGCGAGAACAAAAACGAAAGCCTACCCCCTGACATGACCGATTGATGAACTCGGCAATGGTTTCGAGTATCGGGCCGCGCGATCAACCTCGCAAGGGGCTGCCTGGTGAGAGAACGGGACGGAAAGAAATTGGCCAATCAGCGAGCCGTGAAATTTTTTTGCGTCCGCTTTTCACTCGTACCGGTTCTTTAGTACTTGGGGTACTCCATTTCTTGCCAAGGGTCGTGGGTCTTGATTTGACAGACTCATCACCGTGAGCGACGGCGCATGCACAGGTGACGAGGCGAGCGATGCCTGTATCCATTTCGTCTCAAAAAGCGTTCTACCGCGCCGAATCGTTTTGATCCGCGCATCGGAGGATGACCTCCGATGGGACGTCCGGTTGGCTCGGGGTTGTCAACGATGTGCGTTGATGACCGAAACAACTCAAAGATGCTTGACAATCACCCCAACAACCGGCCTGCTCGTCAGGGGTTTTGGGCTATTTACGCAAGGGTGACATGATGTCCAGACTTCGGTCGACAGACTCTGCTCAGAGACCCACAGCGCGGATGCGGCAGGCAAAGCGAAGGGGAACAGCGTTCCTCGGAAGCGTCTCCTCACTCGAGGCGCGGACCATGCTCTCGGGCGCTCAAGTGAGCCTGGTCAAGGACATCAATCAGATCGACTCCAGCCCGGTGGGCTTGACCAATGTTGACGGCAAGCTTTTCTTTCTGACCACGGACCGGACCGCGGGCACCGCGTCGGTCTGGGCGAGCGACGGGACGACTTCGGGCACGGTCGAGCTGATGAGCCGCAACGTGTCTACCTACGCTCCGGGCTACGGACAGTCTACGTATCCGTCCGTTCCCTCGGGGTATCCGTTTGTTGCATCGGGCGGCAAGGTTTATTTCACGGCCCCTGACAGCAATGGCGCCCCGGGTCTGTTTGAAACCGACGGGACCGCCGCCGGCACCGTGGAGGTCGCGCCGCTGACATCCCCGGCCGGCAACCTGACGGCCGCCGACGGTAAAATCTACTTCACGGAGCAGGACTCGTCGTCGACCACCCAGCTTTGGGTCAGCGACGGAACCGCGGCGGGAACGATGGCGCTGACCTCGTTCACGACGGGTGGCGTCAGTGGGCAGCTCACGGCCATCGGAAATGACGTCTACTTCGAACCCATTGGCAGCGGGGGGGGTCCAACACAGCTCTGGACGAGCGACGGCACCAGCGCCGGCACGGTTGAGCTGGTAGATTTCGGCGCCAATGGTGCGGTGTACAACAACCTTACCGACCTTAACGGGACTGTTTACTTCACCGGCAACGACGGCACCGACGGCGTGCAGCTCTGGAGGAGCGACGGTACCGTGCCGGGAACGGTCGCGGTGACCGATTTCAGCGGCGAGAGCCTGTATTCCTTGCAGAGCGCCAACGGCGCGCTTTATTTTCTGGCTTCGGATGGCTCGGCCACTGGCGGCGTGCCTGATGGGAGTGAGCAACTCTGGACGAGCGACGGCACGTCGACCGGCACGGTCCAGTTGACGCACTGGACGGGTGGCATCTCCCAGGTCGGTTATTTCACGGCTGTCGGCGGCACGACCTTCTTCACCGCCACGGATTCCTCGGCCTCGAACGCGCCGGACGGTACGGATCTCTGGGAGATCAAGGGCGGCACGGCCGCCCCGGTCGCCACGAGCATCCCCTGGGCCGCCGGGCCCACGGACCTGACCGCGCTCAACGACACGACGCTGCTCTTCTGGGCCGACGGTGGGAACGGGGCGGGTACGGAGCTCTGGGAAAGTAATGGCACCGCCTCGGGGACGGTGATGGTCAAGGACATCAATCCGGGGAGCGCCGGCTCCTACTTATCTGGGCAATCCGGGGAATACAGCCTGTTGGTCGGTCCACACGCGGGGCTGAACCAGTTGACGGTCATCAACGGCGTGGCTTACTTCGGAGCTGACGACGGAACGCACGGCGACGAGCTCTGGGAGAGCGACGGCACCGCCGCAGGCACGACACTCGTCAAAGACATCGACCCTGGCTCCGCCAGCTCGGCGCCGCAGGAATTAACCGACTTGAACGGTACTCTCTACTTCGTCGCCCACGACGGGACCGGGCCAAACCAGCTCTGGGAGAGCGACGGGTCGACCGCGGGGACCGTCGTCGTGCAGAACTTCACGCCCGCCCAGACGTGGGGCTCGTACCCCGCGAATCTGACCAACATCGGCGGCAACCTCTTCTTCACGGCCACCGACGGGATCGATGGCGAACAGCTCTGGAGGAGCGATGGGACCGCCAGCGGAACCACCATGCTGACCGACTTCGCCAACACCGGCGCCAGTGCCACCACGAGCGGCAGTTATTTCCAGGATTTGCTTGATCTGAACGGCAAGCTCATCTTCGAGTACGGCCTCGGCGCCTCGAATACGATCTACGAGAGCGATGGCACGGCGGCGGGGACGGTACCCATCTTCACGACTTCGTCGTCGGTCTCCGACCCGACCGTGGTCGGCAATTCCCTCTATTTCTTGACCACGGGCACCGGGTCCGATGGCTTCGCCTTGTGGGTGACCGACGGGACAGCCTCGGGCGCCCAGGAGCTCGTTTCGTTCCCTTCGGGTTCGTCTCTCGAGGGAGGACAGGGAGGATCCAACCAAGGTGGACCGCTGGTCAACGCGGATGGGACGCTTTTCTTTGAAGTGAACAATAGCGGCAGCTCGGGGACCGGGGAACAGCTCTGGACGAGCAATGGCACGGTCGCGGGAACGGTTGAGGTGACCGAGATCAGCGGGAACTCCTATACCCCCTTCGGAGAGCTGGTGGCATTGGGAAGCAACCTTGTCTTCACGGAGAACGATCCCACGACAGATGGAGGCACGAGTGGCGGCGAGTCAATTTGGTTGAGCGATGGCACGGCGAGCGGAACGATCGAGCTTGCGGACTTTCCCGCTCCCACCTCTTCTATCCACGAGCCGCCCGCCACCACTGTAAGCCCCATCGCTCCCGTCGTTCCCGTCGTTCCCGTCGTTCCTCTGGGAGGCGCCGTTCCCACCCCTGTAGGCCCTGTAGGCCCCGTCGTTCCTCCGGGCATTGCCACTCCCACACTCGTCGTTCCTCCGGGAGGCGCCGTTCCCACCCCTGTAGGCCCTGTAGGCCCCGTCGTTCCTCCGGGCATTGCCACTCCCACACTGGGAGGGATCGGCCCGGGCCTCATCAGCAACCTGATCGGCCCGGGCCTCATCAGCAACCTGACGGTTTCGGGGGGGACCGTGTATTTCACGGCCCAGACAACCTCCGGCGAGCAGCTCTGGGCGAGCGACGGGACCGCCGCGGGAACGGTCCCATTGACGAGCAACAGCACCACGAGCTCCAGCACGGCGAGCGGGGGAATCAATCCGACGAATTTGACGAACGTGAACGGGATACTGTTCTTCCAGGGGAGCGACCCCACCACCGGCGACGCGTCTCTCTGGGCGAGCAACGGAACCGTGGCGGGGACCGTCGAGTTAAGCAGCCCCGGCTCCAGCCTCGCTCCTCCCTATTACCTGATGAACCTCAACGGGAAAGCGCTCTTCCTCGCGACCGATCCCGCGACTGGTAGCGAAGCCCTCTGGTCGAGCGACGGGACCGTCGCGGGAACGAGCGTCGTCGCCGACTTGCCCGGGACAATCGGCACCGCCTACTCCACCCCCAACCTCACGAACGCCGTCGAGAACGGCACCTTGTACTTCGTCGTGAATTCGTCTTCATCCGGGCCTGATCAATTATGGAAGAGCGACGGCACTGCGAGCGGCACGACCGAGGTCGCGAACTTGCCCCAGGATTCCGGGGAACTCACCGCCGCCGGCCCGACGCTCTTTTTCGGCGCGATCGACGATCATGGAGCCGAGCTCTGGTCGGCCCAACTGGGCGTCTCAACGACGCCGGCTGTTACCTGGGCCAACCCCGCCGACATCACCTACGGCACGGCGCTGGGTGCGGACCAGCTTGACGCCATGTCCAACGTGCCGGGCGCCTTCACGTACACGCCGGCCGCGGGGACCGTCCTGCCCGCCGGCGCCGGCCAGACACTGATGGCGACCTTCACACCAACGGACACGACGGATTACACGACCGCCACCGGGTCCGCGACAATCAATGTCCTGACGGTCACGCCGGCTGTTACCTGGGCCAACCCCGCTGGCATCACCTACGGCACGGCGCTGGGTGCGGACCAGCTCGACGCCACGTCCAGCGTGCCCGGCACCTTCACGTACACGCCGGCCGCGGGCACCGTCCTGCCCGCCGGCGCCGGCCAGACACTGATGGCAACGTTCACACCAACAGACACGACGGATTACACGACCGCCACCGGGTCCGCGACGATCAATGTCCTGACGGTCACCCCGACGGTCACCTGGGCCAACCCCGCCAACATCACCTACGGCACGGCGCTGGGCGCGGGCCAGCTCGACGCCGCGTCCAACGTGCCGGGCACCTTCACCTACTCGGCAGCCGCGGGCACCGTCCTACACGCCGGCGCCGGCCAGACGCTGACAGCAACCTTCACACCGACGGACACGACGAATTACACGACCGCCGCCGGGTCCGTGACGATCAATGTCCTGAAGGTCACGCCGAAGGTTACCTGGGCCAACCCCGCCGACATCACCTTCGGCACGGCGCTGGGTGCGGGCCAGCTCGATGCCACGTCCAACGTGCCCGGCATCTTCACCTACTCGGCGGCCGCGGGAACCGTCTTGCCCTCTGGTCCGGGTAAGATCCTATCCGTGACCTTCACCCCGACCGACACGATCGATTACACTGCCGCCACCTCCTCAACTACCATCAACGTGGTGACACCGACAGCGACACCGACAGCGACAGTGACACCGACGATCATCGGCGAGCAGGCCGTGTTCCTGCGAACGAAGAACAAGCGCGGGAAGCCAGTGGGAAAACCGGTGCTGGCCGGCTACACGATCGAGTTCAACACCAAGCTCAATGCTTCGAGCGCGACTGACACAGGCAATTACCAGGTGGACTCGGTGAACACCAAGCGTGTCAAGCGACAGGTCGAGCCGATCCTCCGCCCGATCGGTTTCACCGTGTCGTACGACGCGGCGAGCGAGAGCGTCAGCGTGATGATGCCGGGCAAGCAGACTTTCAGATCGGGTGGCCAGATCACTGTCCTCGGTGGAGCAACAAGCGGCGTCTCCGGCGTCTCGGGGGGTTTCCTGTCCGGAAACAAGATGCTGATCATTTCGCCGGGGGGAAAAAACATCAGCGCCGCTTGAGATCGGGACCGGGTGGGGACGAGACCGATCCGACGCGCCGCGGGCAGGAAAGGAGTCGAGGCTGATCATGAATGCCGCACACCCCGAAACTCCGGCTCCCTTGCCTGAAGGCGCGTCGGAGCCGCCTCGCCGTGAGGTCCGGTACGAGCACTCGAAGAACCTGGGCTCGATCCTGGGCCGCTTCGGTGTATCGTTGCTCGTGTCGACCTACCAGGCGGGCAAGCTCGGGGTGATCGGAGTGGATGGTGATAAACTCACATTTTCATTTCACAACTTTGAGCGCGCCATGGGCGTGGCGGTGGGGGACGGCCGGATCGCGGTGGGGGCGACCGGCCAGATCTGGTTTCTGCGGAGCGCTCCCGCGATCGCCGCTCGAATCGAGCCGGATGGGCGCCACGACGCGTGTTTCCTGACGAGGTCCTCGCACGTCACGGGGGAGATCCAGGTCCACGAGATGGCCTGGGTTGGCGAGGAGCTCTGGCTGGTCAACACGGCGTTCTCCTGCCTTTGCACGCTCGACGTCGAGCACAGCTTCGTGCCGCGCTGGCGGCCGCCGTTTGTGTCGGCGCTGGCGGCGGAGGATCGCTGTCACTTGAATGGCCTGGCGATGGAGGACGGCCGGCCCAGGTATGTCACCGCGATGTCGGAGACCGATACGCCTCAGGGCTGGCGCCCGAACAAGGCGACGAACGGCTGCTTGATCGATGTCCCGAGCGGCGCGACGGTTGCTCGGGGGTTCGCGATGCCGCACTCGCCGCGCGTCCACCAGGGCAGGATCTGGTTGCTCGATTCGGGTCGTGGGCGGCTGGTGACGGTCGATCCCACGGATGGGAAAGCCGAGGTCATCTGCGAGCTGCCGGGCTACACGCGCGGACTGGCGATGATCGGCCCGCTGGCGCTCGTCGGTTTGTCGAAGGTCCGCGAAACCTCGACGTTCGGCGGCGTGCCGGTCTCCGAGCGTCGCGACGAGCTGAAATGCGGGGTCGCCGTGGTGGAGCTCGGCTCGGGCCGCCAGGTCTCTCTGCTCGAGTTCCATTCGGGCGTCGAGGAGATCTTCGACGTTCAGTTACTCCACGGAGCACGGAATCCCGTCATCTCCGGGCCTTACACCGGGCGCGAGGGGGGCCAGGTCATCTGGCTCGTGCCGCAGCCCCGGTAAAAGGAAGGCTGGGTCCTGGATTCCCAACGCGGCAGAGCCGCAAAGCAAGTAGGCAGTAGGCAGTAGGAAGTAGGAAGTAGGCAGTAGGCAGTAGGCAGTAGGCAGTTTAGGGAAGCGCGAATGTCTTGAAGATGCGCGCACGGCGCGGAGAAGTTACGGGGGAAGATTCTAAAGGACTATCAGATGTACCTCGCGAATGCCGACGGCTCGAATGCCGTTCACATTCAGACAGGGCAGCCGTTCAACTTCGCGCCGACGTGGTCGCCCGACGGCCAGTGGGTGCTATTTCTCTGCGGCGAGCACTACAACTGCCATCCTCACGTGGTCCGCTCGGACGGCCTGGGTTTGAGGAAACTCGCCGACCGAGGTGGCTATCGGGGCGTGATCGAATTCCTTTCTTCGTGATGCGTCTTGCCGATCGGGTCGAGCGGCGCGTGACCAACCTGAAAGCCGGCGAGGCCGCGATGTGGCCCCACTGGCAGCCTGGTACTCAACGATGACTGGCCCCACCTGGTCGAGCGTCTGACGAATGGCCTCCATTTTCTCGGAATCCATGATTTTGCGCCCGTTGACCGTCCACCCGTCGGCCTCGTTGCGCCAACCAGTCCTCATTGCAGCGCGTCCTTTCCACTCCGAGGGCATCGGCGCGTCGTCTAGTGACCCGGGGAACACCGCCGTACGCCTGCCATGTTACTGCTACATCGGCACGAATACGCAATGGCGCAACTTCAAAACGCCCAACCCCGGGAGTGACTTGGTGGATTGTATCCCAGCCTTAAGCCTATGCCGCCAGTTTCTGCTGGAACTCGGTGTAAGGCGGGATTCGAGTGGACGTCCGAACGGATGCGCCTTATTATTTAAGAACTGTTTAACAATCGCGCTCGACGTCAGGATGACGGATAACGCTGACGATGGAGGGGAGTCATGGGCAGTCCACTTCGGGGCACCTGCCGCGGTCCGC
This sequence comes from Isosphaerales bacterium, assembly GCA_044450785.1. GTDB lineage: Bacteria > Planctomycetota > Planctomycetia > Isosphaerales > Isosphaeraceae > JBIOJM01. The sequence goes on along the minus strand of JBIOJM010000090.1, from coordinate 19,076 downwards.
GTCTCGTGTCCCGTCGCGAGATGGTCCAGTTGGGTGGCAGTCTGGTGTTGGGGCTCAGCCTCCCCGACCTGCTTCGAGCCGGCGACAAGGCGACGAGCCGCGCGCGCACCGGGAGCCGGGCTCGGTCCGAGGGTGCGCAGCCCGGGCTGACGCCGACGGCCGACGCCTGCATCCTGATCTTCTTGGACGGCGGGCCGAGTCACCTGGACATGTGGGACATGAAGCCCAGCGCCCCGACCGGAATTCGCGGCGAGTTCCGGCCGATCGATACCAGGCTTCCCGGCGTCCAGGTTTGCGAGCACCTTCCGCTGTTTTCGCGGCAGGTCCATCTCGGCACCTTGATCCGCTCGGCGCACCACAGCGTGAACAACTCGCACGGAGCGGCGGTCTACACCAGCCTGACCGGCCACGACCGCGGCGAGCTCGGGGGAGTTTTTCAGCCCACCGACAATCCTGCAATCGGCTCGGTGGTGGGGTTGTGCCGGCCGCCGGAAACGGCCGTGGTTCCCTATGTCGCGATGCCCTACATCACGGCCGAGGGCGCGGGGGGGCCGCCGCAGGGCGGTTTTTTTGGCGGTTGGCTGGGCCGGTCGCACGACCCGTTGTTCATCCTCAAGGACCCGAGCGCGGCCGACTTCGGCATGCCCGAGCTCTCACCGCCGCCCGAGGTCAACGCCGCGCGGCTGCACGCGCGGCAAGACCTCGCCCGCCGGCTCGGGGGCCCGCCCACGGGCCTCGGCCGCGACCAGCGGCTTGGCGACCTCGACCGCTTTCAGACCCGGGCCTTCGATGTCTTCAATTCACCGGCGGTTCGCGACGCCATTCGAATCGAACGCGAAGATCCCCGCGCCCGCGATCGTTACGGACGAAATATCTACGGGCAAAGCGTCCTGCTGGCCCGCCGGCTGATCGAGGCCGGCGTTCGCGTCGCGAGCATCTCGTGGGCTCCCGACGCGAACGCGACCTGGGACACACACGGCAACAACTTCCGCACCCTCAAGAACACGTTGCTTCCTCAGCTCGACGCCGCCCTCTCGAGCTTGCTCGACGACCTGGTCGCGCGGGGAATGCTGGAGCGAACGCTGGTCGTGGTCATGGGCGAATTCGGCCGAAGCCCGAAGGTCAACGGGGCTGCCGGCCGCGACCACTGGAACTTCGGGTACTCCCTCTTCCTGGCCGGCGGGGGCGTCAAGGCCGGCCACGTCCATGGTGCCAGCGACAAGATCGGAGCGCGACCGCAGACCGACCCGGTGACGCCGGCAGAGATCGTCGCCACGATCTATCGATGCCTCGGGATCCCCGCCGACCTCGTGCTCCATGACCAGCTCCGGCGCCCGTTTACCGTGGTCCCCAACGGGCAGCCGATCGAGGGGATCCTGGGGTGAGCCGTCGGAGAGCGGTAAGATCGTTCCTTTTCATCAGCCCACTCCCGGGCATCCTCCTTGCGGCGGCGCGAGAATCGGGGTACGGTCGAATCGGGGACGGAAACCTCGCCCCAGCGTCGAGATTGGTTGAACGTCGCTTTTCTGTCGAACATTGAAGGAGCACACCGTGTTCGCGTACTTGACGCTCGTCCTGGTATTCCAAGCCCCACCCAACCCCGCCGGAGCGTGCTCGGGCGTCTCGCCCGCCCAGTTCCGCGCATGGTTCGACGCAGCCAGCGAGGGCAAGTTGGAGATCCCGGCCAAGGTCAGCCGGACCGCGCGCCGATACCGCTACGTCTTCGTCAGCGGCTTCCACAACGAGCGGATGCCGGGCTATTTCGCACCGAACGCGAAGGAGCTCCGTGCGAAAGCCGTACCCAAGCGGTTTGTGCACTTCATCTCTCCGAGCTCGCACAAGACGGTCGCCGAGAATGCCAAGACAGTTCGCTCCGAGTTCCTGGAGATCGCTCGCCGGGGGCCGGAGAAGCTGGTCGTGATCGCGCACAGTCGTGGCGCCTGTGACGCCCTCGCCTTCGCCCTCCAGAACCCCGAGTTCGTCTCTGACCACATCCAGGCCTTGTTCCTGGTCCAGGGGCCATTCGGCGGGACCGGGGTCGCGGACTACGTCGTGGGCGAGGGGCCGGCCATGGACCGCGAGATGCCCTGGCGGCATCGGCTGATCGCGTCCACGCTGGGACGTCTGGAGGCATACCAGCTCAACCGGGGAAAGCACGGTGGGCTCCCGTCGTTGACCCGGCAGGCCTCGAAGGAGTTCTGGGAGCGAGCGCTCGAGGAGCACGAGGCGGCGATCCCCGTCGTCGGGCCCAGGACCTTTTACGTGACGACCAAGACAAAGCCCTCGCGGCTCCGACTCTTCCTGCAGGCGTCCGCCTCCTATCTGGGCACTTACTTCGGTCCGAACGACGGCATGGTCGCCCTCGAAGACCAGGCCCTGCCCGAGCTGGGCACTGTCCTGGCGGTCCTCGACGCGGGGCACATGGATCTCACGCACCGATCCGCGTCGAGCCGACCGAAGCGACGGCTGCAGACCGCGCTGATCGACGCCATCATCATGACGGTCGGGAGATCGGAATCCGACCGGCTTGCCGATCGATTCTGATCAACAGGGATCAGGTCGATGAACGATCCGCGGCCGCAGAACTCTGAATCGATCGATGTCGATGCTCTCTCTCGCCTTGTCAGGGCGTGCGAGCAGTTTGAGGCCGAGTGGAGAGGCGGCCTGACTCCGCGAATTGGAACTTACCTCGAAAGGGTCGAATCGAGCCAGCGCGACAAGCTGCTTCGCGAGCTGCTCGCAATCGAGATCGAGCTGCGAGCGGAGAGTGGAGAGAAACCCACACCTGCAGCGTTTCTCGAACGATACCCAGACTGGGCTCAAGCCGTCGCGGTTGCGTTCGCAACGGATGCGACCGCGGCTTCCCTCGCCAACACGAGTTTCGAACAGATTCCCGCACCTGCCGCGAATTTGCCGGTTTCGATCGACCTGGGATCGGCCAACTCCGTGGCTTCCGGCGAACGGACCATCACCGCCGGCTCTTCTCCAGATCCACCCTTGCCCGGTCCCGGGGCCCATCCGCTTCCTGAAAGGCTGGGCCGTTACAGGGTGATCAGACTGCTCGGATCGGGAGGGTTCGGCCAGGTCTATCAGGGCCGCGACGACGACCTCGATCGCCCGGTGGCGATCAAGGTGCCGAACCCTGAGCGAATCTCTCAGCCGGAGGACGTCGAGGAGTACCTGGCCGAGGCCCGCAATCTCGCCCGCCTCGATCACCCGAACATCGTTCCGGTGTTCGATGTCGGACGGACCGCCGACGGCCTCTGCTACGTCGTCTCGAAGCTGGTTGAGGGGAGCGACCTTGCGGCGCGGATCAGGCAGGGACCGGTCTCCTGCGATCAGGCCGCGGAGCTCGTGGCGGCGGTGGCGGATGCCCTGCATTACGCCCACAGCCACGGCCTGGTGCACCGGGACGTGAAGCCGGCGAACATCCTGCTCGACCAGGCGGGGCGGCCGATCGTGGTCGACTTCGGGCTGGCGCTCAAGGACGAGGACTTCGGCAGGTCGCCGTTACTGGCAGGGACACCGGCCTACATGAGCCCCGAACAGGCGCGAGGTGAAGGCCACCGGGTCGACGGGCGTTCCGACGTTTTCAGCCTCGGCGTGGTCTTCTTCGAGCTGCTGACTGGCCGCCGACCGTTCCGCGGCGAGACCGTCGACGAGATTCTGACCCAGGTCACGGGGCTGGACGTCCGGCCTCCGCGCCAGTTCGTCGACTCGATCCCTCGCGAGCTCGAGCGGATCTGCTTGAAGGCGCTCGCGAAGCGCGCGTCCGAGCGTTATGGCACCGCCCGCGACATGGCGGAGGACCTTCAGTTTTTCTTGAACACTACGGCAAGCCAGGCGCCCCCCACGACGATTACCGAGCAGACTTCCCCGGGTGGCGCCCAGCAGGGAGCCGCGCCGGCACCGGCCTCGGGCCAGTCCGACACCGAAAGGCGGACGGCCCGCGTCATCCCGAAAGGACTACGGTCGTTCGACGAGCATGACGCCGACTTCTTCCTCCAACTGCTGTCCGGTCCACGGGACCGGGACGGCCTGCCGGAATACCTGAGGTTCTGGAAAAACCGGATCGAGGAGACGGACCCGGACAAGACGTTCCGGGTCGGCCTGGTGTATGGCCCGTCGGGTTGCGGCAAGTCGTCGATGGTCAAGGCGGGGCTGCTCCCACGGCTGGCGAAGCAGCAGATCCGGCAGGTCTACGTCGAGTCGAGCCCGGAGGAGACGGAGAGCCGGCTGGCGCGGGGTCTAAAGAAGGCGTGCCCGGAGCTGCCGCCTGGAAGGGACCTGGTCGAGTCGCTGGCCGAGCTGCGGCGGGGCAGTGTGCTGCCGCGGGGCCAGAAGGTGCTGATCGTCCTCGACCAGTTCGAGCAGTGGCTCTCCGCGAATCGCGGCGAGGCTCACGCCGGCCTGATCAATGCACTCCGCCAGTGCGACGGCGAGCACGTGCAGGCCATCATCATGGTCCGCGACGACTTCTGGCTCGCCTCCAGCCGGTTCATTCGGGCCCTGGAGGTGCGGCTGATCGAGGGAGAGAACAGCGCGCTGGTGGACCTGTTCGACCCTCCTCACGCCAGGGTGGTACTGACGGCATTCGGCCGGGCCTACGGGGCGCTGCCGTCTCGAATCTCCAAGTTCAGCCCCGACAACAAAGAGTTCATCGATTCATCCGTCGAGGGACTGACAGAGGGCGGCAAGATCGTCCCGGTCCGCCTGGCGTTGTTCGCCGAGATGGTCAAGGGGAAGCCCTGGACGCCGGCCACATTGAGAGCAGTAGGTGGCCCTTCGGGCGTCGGAGTGACATTCCTGGAAGAGACCTTGAGCGCTCCGACGGCCCCCCCAGAGCATCGCCTCCACCAGGAGGCGATGCGGGCCGTGCTGAGGGCCCTCCTGCCCGCGAGAGGCACCGACATCAAAGGCCAGATGCGTTCGGCCGCCGAGCTGCGCGACGCCTCGGGGTATGCGGACCGACCCCAGGAGTTCGAGGACCTGCTCCGGATCCTCGACACCGAGCTTCGGCTGATCACGCCGACCGACCAGGATGGGATCACCGGCCGGGACCCCGCGGCTGGCCAGGCCGGGACCGGGCCGGCGGCCGGCCGGCATTACCAGCTCACGCATGACTACCTGGTCCGTCCGCTCCTGGACTGGCTGACCCGCAAGCAGCGCGAGACTCGCAAAGGGCGGGCCGAGCTGACGCTGGAGGAACGCGCGTCGCTGTGGAGCTCGAAACGCGAGAACCGCTACCTCCCCTCGATGGGGGAGTGGGCCACGATCCGACTCCTGACCGAGCAGAAGGACTGGTCGCCAGGTCAGCGCAAGATGATGAGCACGGCGGCCAGGAGGTATTCGGCCCGGATGGCGCGGACCGGCTTGCTGATCGCCCTGGCCGCGACCACCCTCGGGGCCGCCTATGCGTGGGTCGAGAATGCGCGGCGGCACAACGAAGCCAGCGCGTTTGTTGAGAATCTCCGGGTCGCCGACTGGGCCTCGCTCCCCGGCATCCTCTCACGCTTCAGCCCGGAGCGAGCGCTCTTGTGGGACGAGGTGACCCGCATCGCCCGTGATTCGTCCCGCCCCGCCATGCGCCTGCGGGCCAGGCTGGCCCTCGCCCCGTACGAGCCAGCGACCGCGGTCGGCCTTCTCGATGATCTCGCGACGGCCAGCCCGCAACAATTACGGATCATGTGGGGACGACTGGGAAACTGGAAGGACCGGCTCCGCCCCGGGCTGTGGTCCAGACTGGGCGATCCAAGCTTCCCCGTCCAAGCGCGCTGCCGGTTCGCCTGCGCGCTCGCCCATGGTGACCCGACCAGCCCGCGGTGGGCCGACGTCGCGGAGTGGGTGGTGGAAGCCCTCGTCGAGGAGAAGGATCCGCTATTCCTCACGGGATGGGTCGAGCAACTCGACCCGGTGCGCCGGGTGCTTGTCGAGCCGCTGGCCCAGGCTTGCATGGATGGCGGACGGAGCGAGGAGCAGCGACTCCTCGCGACTGCCGCGCTCGCGGAGCTGGGACGGGAACACCCGGAGCGGGTGGCCGACGTCCTGCTCGCCGGCGACGACCGCCAGGGCGATATCCTGTACCGGCTCGTCGTCCGCGACCGGGAACAGTTCGGTTCCTTGATGCGGGCCGTGCTGGCCGAGGCCGCCGCCAAAGCGCCTGACCAGCTCGGGTCGAACCGGAAGGCGAATGCCGCGCTCACGCTGGCGCGGCTCGGGCAATGGGAGGCGGTCTGGCCCCTCCTCAAGCAGAGCCAGGACCCCGGCGTGCGGACGCAGCTCGTCCATCGTCTCCACGGTGCCGTGGCGACGCCCTCGAGCCTCATCGAGGAATTAGATGTGGCGGAGGATCCGTCGGTGCGGCAGGCGATCTTGCTGGCAATGGGCGGGTATACCGAGGAGCGATTGCCGAAGCCGGAACGCGCGGCCGTCTTGGCGGAGTGCCGCCGACTCTTCGTCCTCGATACGGACGCGGGAATCCACGCGGCCGCGGAGTGGCTCCTGCGGAAATGGAGCCAGACGCCCGAGCTGGCCGAACTCCAGAAAAAGCTGGCGGGGGAACCGGCCACCGGGAACTGGTACATCAACAGGGAAGGCCTTTCGATGGTGATCTTTCGGGGCCCGATCCAGTTCGAGATGGGCTCGCCGGCGACGGAGCCCCGCCGGGACGAAACGGAGGTCAGGCATACCCGGCTGATCCCGCGAGGGTTCGCCATCGGCGCGCACGAAGTGACCAACGAGCAGTTTGGCCGCTTCGACCCGCGCTTCCATCGCGATCGAAGAGTGGCCCCTCAACCCGGGTACCCTGTGACTCGAGTGTCCTGGTACGACGCGGTCAAATACTGCCGGTGGCTCACCAGCCAGGAGGGGATGGGCGAGAGCGAGCAATGCTATCCGGCGGACATCGGCCCGAAGATGAAGCTCCCGGACAATTTTTTCGCGCGCAAGGGATACCGGTTGCCCACCGATGCAGAGTGGGAGTACACTTGCCGGGCTGGTAGCGTCACGCGCTGGTTCTTCGGCGAGGACGACTCGATGCTCAGCGACTACGCGTGGTTCAGCAAGAATGCCGACGATTATGTGTGGCCCGTGGGGCTCAAGAGACCGAACCCATGGGGGCTCTTCGACGTGTACGGGAACAGTCTCGAATGGTGCCAGAACGCGCCGCTGGTGATCGACGCCGCCATGGCCGGGGCCCCGGTCCGCGACGACCGGTACGAAGCGCGCGCCGACGAGCCTCGAATTCTCCGCGGAGGCGGATATATCCACCCGCCCCGCGAAACACGCTCCGCCAAGCAATTCAAATTGGAGCCGGACGGGCGGCCCCTGAGCTTTTCGGGCCTGCGCGTGGCCCGGACCGTTTTCGCTGACCCGGCTCGCGCCGCGACAGAATCGCGCGCTCGGTGAGCACCGAGGCCGGTCCGCCCGATGCTCGCGCCGTGCCGTCAAGCTCCAACCGAATGCTTCAGAAACGCCGGGTCGCGACGAGGCAATACCTGGCCTTGTTAACACCATCGTCAGGAGATCAACATTGTCAGATCTACTCTTGATCATCATCATTCTCGTGCTGCTCGCGATCCTCGCGGTCCTGATCGATCTCGCGCTCAAAGCACGCGCGTTCCGCGGGACGCTCGAACAGCTTTGCCGAATCCTGTTCAAGCGGAAGCCGGGTGGGCACCACGGCTTCGACCATGTGGGGCCGCCCGGGCCCTTCGCGATCTGGTGCTATACGAACGGGAAATGGGTATTGCTGACGCCCTGCGGCCAAACCGGTTGTGATTGCGGGCCTCCCCCCCCGCAGCCCGGTAGCTACGATGAGCAGGTCATCCGCAAGGAGTGCCCCAAGCGCTAGGCCGGCCGAATGCAACGTGATCGCCTCTGAGCCCGCAACGACGCACAGCGCAATCGCGACGGCATCAACACCTTGCTGGACGAACACCGCGCGCCGCTGGTTTTCGAGGACACTTTCCGTCAGAGTCAACCCGGATGAAGCGCGATCCCGAGCGTTGTGAGTTTCGCGAGCCGCTACCCGGCGATGACGATGGAAGCGGGTTCGCGTGTGGCCTTGTCCGGCAGGTCCTGGGGACGCCGCGGCAAGACGCCGGGCGAGTGCGACCTGAAGCCTGCCGCGAATGCTGCGACTTCCGGCTCCCCTCTTCATCCCACCTGAACCCCGTGATTGCGTCGCTGGTCTACAACGGGGCGAAGATGATCGCCGAGGATCGGGGCGCGTCCTGGCGGGAGCGCGAGGAGGCGGTCCGATCGCAGCAGTACGTGGTCGAACAGCTCGAGGTGGTGCGCGGCGGCCCCCTCACGACCGCCCGGGCCGCCGGCGCCGCCGACAAGATCGCCGCGCGGAAAGCGCCGCCGGCCGCTCTCGGCAAGGTCGGCCTGGTCGGCTGGAACACCGCCAGCGGCCTCGGCTACATGAACCGCGACATCGCGACTCATCTCCCGATCGAAAAGTGGCTGGTCCCCGAACACCCGGTCTACCGGACCCTCGATCCGCCTCCGACCCGGGCCCGCGTCGAGGAGGTCGGGCTCGAGATCGAGACCGCCGAGATCAAGGCGTGGCTGCGCGGGCTCGACTGGGTCCTTTTCGTCGAGCTCCCTTACTTCCCGCGCCTGGCCCATTGCGCACATGACCTGGGAATCCAGATCGCCTGCGTGCCGATGTGGGAGCTCGCCTGCGTCCAGGCCGATTGGATGCGCCTCTGCGACCTGATGGTCTGCTCAACGCGATTCGCGTATGAGCTTCTCTGTGACTGGAAACGCCGGTTCGGCTTTGGGTGGGAGGTGGTGGAACTCCCCTGGCCGATCGATACCGGCCGGTTCCGCTTCCGCAGGCGCACGCGGTGTGAGCGGTTCCTGTTCGTGAACGGGACGGGCGGCTGCGGCGCCTTCCGGGACGACGGCAAGCCGGCCACATACCGCCGCAAGGGGATGGAGATCCTCCTGCCGGCTGCGCGACTCCTCCGGCCCATTCCGTTCCTGGTCTACTCACAGGTGCAGCCCGAGCTGCCGATTCCGGACAACGTCGAGCTGCACCTCCCTCCGGACAGCAACAGCCTGCTGTACGCCGAGGCCGACGTCTGCGTGCAGCCGAGCCGCTGGGAGGGCCTCGGTCTGCAAATGCTCGAGTGCCAGGCCGCGGGCCTCCCCCTGGTCACCACCGAAGCTCCGCCGATGAATGAGTACCGGCCACTCCGCACCGTCCCCGCACGCGAGACGGAACCGCTGTGGATCCTGGGGCGGCACGCGATGACCTCTCACAACGTCGCGCCCGAGGACCTCGCCGTCACCCTCGAGACGTTGTACCGAACGGACATCTCCGAGGCGAGCCGTCGCGCCCGCTCGTTCATCGAACAGGAGCATTCGTGGGAGAAGGCCTTGCCCGTTCTGATCCGCGCGCTCGCCCGGTGTTCTCGAGGGCCCCGAGGAGAGCGCGGGTCGTGAGACATCGTGATCTCAAGTCGACCGGTATCGAGGGCTGCCCCTACCGGCACGCCGTGGCCCAGCACGGCGGTGTCGAGACGGCGAGCTGCGGGTTCATCGAGGAGTTTTTCGGCAAGAGGGAGGACGGCTCGTGCGTCGTCGACCGTGGCGTGTGCGAATCCTGTTGCCAATCGTTTCCGCCGTCGGCGCAAAATCCGAACCCGGTCGTGGCCTCGCTGCTCTATTCGAGGGCGTTGCGCCTGGCGGAGTCGTTGTCTCCAGGCGACGAGGCGGACCGGCTCCGCGCGGTCGCCGAGACGGCTCACGATCGCCTCGACGTCATGTACGCCGAGCCGCCTCCGACGATCCCAGCCGCCGGGATCACGGCGCGTGCGCTCGCCGCGCTGGTCCCTCCGCCGGCCTCCCGGCACGGACGGCGCGTGCGACAGTGGGCCGTCGGCGTCACCACCGCCCCCAGAGTCCAACCGGTTCTCAGGACCTGCCTGGAAAGCCTGACCCGTGCGGGCTGGGAGCGCCCTCATCTGTTCATCGACGCGGCGGTCAACGTCCCGGAGCCTTATGACCGGCTCCCGTCGACGTTCCGCGACGAGCGGGTCGGAGCGTGGCCGAACTATTACCTCACCCTGACAGAGCTACTGCTCAAACACCCCCGCGCCGATGTCTACATGGTGGTCCAGGACGACGCCCTGTTCTACGACCGTGAGCCCCTCACGCCTTACCTCGAAACCATCCTCTGGCCCGGTCGGACGTCCTGCCTGGTGTCGTTATACTGCAGCGACGCCGACACCGCCGGCGAGCCGGGCTGGCACCCAAGCGACGGCGCGGTGAGGAGCGGGCCGGTTGCTCTCGCATTCCCGCGTGAGCTGGCGAAGGACTTCTTGACGGACCGCGAGGTGTTCGAGCACCGGTGGGATGCGGACGAGCTGGCGGCCACGTCGATCGGCGATGTGATCAGCTTCTGGGCCTACAGCCGCGGCATTCCAGTCTGGCTGCCGACGCCGAGCCTGGTCCAGCACGTCGGCGACACGAGCACGATCTGGCGCGTGGCCCGTGCCAAGGGCAAGCGGCGGGCACGATGGTTCGCCGGCGACCCAAAAAAAAGGATGAAGGATGAAGGATGAAGGATGAAGGATGAGTCGGAAGGAGGTACCATGAACGCCGGAGTATGAAGAATGATCGACGAACAAGACCGCGAACCGTTCAATCATGTGACCAAAGCGCGGCTCTCCGCCACGCTGATTCGATCTTGCCAGTCCATCGCTTCGCTCCGCTTCGGTAAAGGACGAATCATCCATCTCGCCGCTGTTTTGCGTTTTTCACGCAGGTGATGAGGATGGCGGTGAGTTCGTTGGCTTCCTGTTGGAGGTCGGAAAGTCGCTCAGGTTTCATGACGCCGCTTTCACCGACCAGCTCCAGCCAGTACGCCGTTTCTTCCAGTTCCTGTAGGGCTCCCTCGACCTTGCTGATGAACTCCGAATCTGACCGGCTCCGTGATGCTTCCCGGTAGTGCGCCCCCACGGCGGTTCCCGACCGTAACAGTTGCTTGCCCATCACCTCTGCCACCGTCGTCTGCGGCAACGCCGAATACAGGTGAATGACTCGCAGCGCGAATGCCTTCGTTCGAGTCTTGAGATCAACCGGTTCGCGGTCTTGTTCATCCTTCATCATTCATCCTCTCGCCTTCATCCGTCCGACTCGTCCTTCACGGTACCTCCGTCCGACTCATCCTTCATCCTTCATCCTTCATCCTTTTTTCTCAGGGTCGTTCCATTTCGAACAATTCCGTGCCGCGGCAGTAGTAGTTCCCGCCAAGGCGGGCGATCGTGCGGAGCTTGTGGGGATCGATCTGACCCTGTGAATCGAGCACACGATCTTCGATATGGATCAACACCACCTCGCCGATCACCAAATTGGCCGCGATCGGACCCGTTCCGATGGGCATGATCTGGCGGACGCGGCACTCGAGGTGGACGGGTGATTCGGCGACCCTCGGCGGCCGGACCCTGGTCGAGGGCTTCAACGTCAATCCCGCGTATTCCGCCTCGCTCTGACCACGCGGTAGCTCCGTGGACGTCGTGTTGACCTGCTCGGCAAGGTCCTCCACCGCCGCGTTCAAGACGAATTCAGGGATCACTTCCAGGTTGAGCAGCGTATCTTTCTTCGAACCATCGCGGCGCAGCGTTGGTGAAAACACGACGACCGGCGGATTGGCGCCGAACGCGTTGAAGAAACTGAAGGGGGCGAGGTTGACCCGCCCCTCGCCGTCGAGCGTGGTGACCCACGCGATCGGCCGGGGAGCCACCACGCCGACCAAGGCCCGGTAGACCGCCAGGACATCGGAAGCGGACACATCAATAATCATTCAATCGATCCAGCTCAGGGGGTAGGACGGGTCATCCTGTTGCATCGCGCGCCGGGTCAACTGGAGCGGCCGGATGGTATCGACCATCACGGCCAGCTCGTCCGTCGATCGCGCGTCGCGGCTCGCCACGATCGTGCCGGGGTGCGGTCCGTGGGGGATGCCGCGCGGATGGAGCGTGAACGAGGCCTCCTCGACGCCGCGCCGGCTGCCGAAACGGCCTCTCACGTAGTACAGCACTTCATCGGCCTGGACGTTCGAATGAGCGTACGGAACCTTGATCGCCTCGGGGTCCGTGTCAAGCATCCTCGGCGCGAACGTGCAGACGACGAAGCCGGGCGCTTCGAACGTCTGGTGGACGGGAGGAGGCTGGTGGACCCTGCCGGTGATCGGCTCGAAGTCGTCGGCGTTGAACGTGTAGGGATAGACCATCCCGTCCCACCCCACCACGTCGAACGGATGGCTCGCCAGCGTGTACCGGGTCAGCCGCCGTCCGTCCTTGACGAGCACGCAGGTTTCCTTGTCGAGATCGACGAGACCACCGCCGCGCGGGCCGTGAAGGTCGCGCTCGCTGTAAGGAGAGCCGAGCTTCAACTGGCCATCGGGGTTCAGGTAGCGGGCAGGGATCGAGAGACTGCCCGCGGACTCGATCACCAGCAGGTCGGGCGAGGATTCCGGCTCGAATTCGAGCCGGTAGGTCGTACACCGCGGGATGACGATGTAATCGAAGTCGCGGAACGGCAGGGGCCCGAACATCGTCTGCACCAGACCGCGGCCGGAATGAACGAAGACCAGCTCGTCGGCATCGGCGTTGCGAAAGAGCTCTTGCTGGGGCTGCTCCGGGCGACAGCGAGCCAGCGTGACGTCGTCGTTGCCGAGAAGCACCTCCCGGCCCTCGATCGGGTCGCCCGCTCGCGGCATCGTTCGCGTCTTGATCAGGTGGTGGCGAAGCGTGGGCTGATCGCCGAAATCGGACAGGATCGTCCCGGCCGGCTCGAGGCGGGTCACTCGCGTCGGCGGGCGCAGGTGGTAGACCATGCTGTATGCCCGCGAGAACCCGGCCGTCGTGACGACTTCCTCATAGTAAATCCCCTCGCTCTTGAAGCCGGGCTGCTGAGGGTGGGCAATGTGCCGCTTGCGCGGGACCGAGCCGAGTCGCACATAGGGGGGCATTCATTCTTCTCCCAGGTCAGGTCAATTCATGGGTGAGGAACGACGGTGTTGCGCAGAGTTCCCAGCCGTTCGATCGTCAGCTCAACCACATCACCAGGCTGAAGCCAGCCGCCGGCGGCTAGGGGAGTCAGCTCGAGGATGCAGCCGGAGCCGACGGTCCCCGAGCCGAGCACGTCGCCAGGCCGGAGTGTGGCGTCGCGACTGGCATGCGCAAGCAACTGCGGCCATGTCCAGTACATCGAACCGGAGTTTCCCCGCGACAGCAACCGCCCGTTGACCGCCGCGGTCATCTCAAGCTGGAGCCGGCCGTCGCGAAAGCTGCTCGCCAGCTCATCAACACTCACGAGCTCGGGGCCGAGCGAAGTCGCGAAGTCCTTCCCCTTGCTCGGTCCCAGCCCGACGGCCATCTCGATGCGCTGAAGGTCGCGCGCGCTCCAGTCGTTCATGATCGTGAAGCCCGCAACCGCTTGCAGCGCCCGGTCGTCAGCCGGCAGGTCGCGGGCCGTCCTGCCTATCACGCACGCCAGCTCGAGCTCGAAATCCAGCTCCTGGCAGCCGCGTGGCGCCCAGACCGTGGCGCCGTCGCCCACGACGCTCGCGGGGTTCGAGAAATAAAACACGGGCACCTGATACCAGCCGGCCGCCATGCCAAGCCCGCGGTGGCGCCGGCAGGTCGCCACGTGCTGCTCGAAAGCGTAGAAGTCGCGGATGCTTGCCACCTCGGGAAGTCGGCTTCTCATTTTCTAGAGCGTTCCCCGCCGCGCCTGCTCGCGCTCGATGGCCTCGAAGAGGGCCTTGAAGTTCCCCTTGCCGAAACTGCGCGCCCCGCGCCGCTGGATGATTTCGAAGAACAGCGTCGGCCGGTCCTCGACCGGCTTGGTGAAGATCTGGAGCAGATAGCCTTCGTCGTCGCGATCGACCAGGATGCCCAGCTCGGCCAGTTCGTTGAGATTCTCCTTGATCGGACCGGCGCGCCCGGGCAGCAACTCGTAGTAGGCTGGGGGGACCTTGAGGAACGAGACGTCGTTGGCGGCCATCGCCCGCACGCTCGCGATGATGTCGCGAGTCGCCAGGGCGACGTGCTGCACGCCCGGCCCGCCGTAAAATTCCAGGAACTCGTCGATCTGCGATCGGCGGCGACCTTTCGCCGGCTCATTGATCGGGAACTTGATCCGGCCGCGGCCGTCCGCGACGACCTTCGACATCAGGGCCGAATAGTCCGTGCTGATGTCCTTGTCGTCGAAGCTCACCAGGAGCGAGAAGCCCATGATCTTGCTGTAGTAGTCGACCCAATCGCCCATCCGGCCTTCCTCGACGTTGGCGACGATATGGTCGATCGCAACCAGGCCGACCGGATGAAACGTGCGGGGGCTGTATCGATCGGCATCGAGCGGCTCGAATCCCGGCGCGAAGATGCCGCGGTATCGCGAGCGGTTCACGAACAAATGGGTCGTGTCTCCATAGGCATGAATCTCGGCGAAATCGTAGGAGCCGAATTCGTCCTGGATGGTGCGCGGCGGGCTCGCCGGCTTGGCTCCCCGCGCCAGGGCGGCTTCGAACGCCGCGGTCACGTCCTCGACTTCCAGGGCGATCGACTGGACGCCGTCGCCGTGCCGGACCAGCCGCTGGGCGTCGGGATGGTCGGCCCGCAGCGGTGAGGCCAGCACCAGCGTGATCTCCCCCTGGCGCAGCACGTAGCACGCCTCGTGCCGCACTCCGGTCTCGAGCCCCGCGTAAGCGATCACCTCGAAACCGAATGCATTCCGATAAAAATACGCTGACTGTCGCGCATTCCCCACGAACATCCGCACGTGGTCGATGCGCTTCAGCGCCATTCCATCAGCGGCCATGCTTTGCACTCCAGGTACCGGTCAGTAGGCAGTAGGCAGTGAAGCCCGTTCGGAGTGTATTCAATCGGCATTCCCCGCTCCCCACTCTCCACTCCCCACTCAATTGACCACGCCATGGATCCGATCGTCTTCCAGGCCGTCCCAGAATAACGCGACGGCGTCGAGGACCTCGTGCGCGCCCTGAAAGAAACGGGCGTGGTCGAACTTGGGCGAGAAGAAGACCTCCTCGAGCTCCTCCATGGTGTGCCCGGCATGCTGGGCCTCGACCCGGTTGTGCCAGGTGAAGAAAGCGACCTTGAGGCCGGAGAGCCGTGTCGCCTTGATCTGAAGAAGCCCGTCCTCGAGCTCCTGCCAGAAACCGGCCGCGGCCCAGTTCTCGACGGCGAAGCTGGCCCCTTCGGCGAGCCGGTCGTCCTCGCTGCCGTAGAGCCGCTGAAGCTCATCGCAGAATCGAAGCGTAGAGGGACGACCCTGCCTGCGCTTCCCCAGGTTGTGAAAGCCCAGGCCGAGCGCCTCGCCGATGGCGAGGAGCCACTCGAAGTGGGCGGCGCGAAACCGGAACGTTCCGCCGTCGACCGTCCCCTCGGTGCTGACCAGATCGGGGTCGCCTTCCCGGTCCTTCGACTCCTCATTCATGACCCGCGTGGACGTCGGATCTCCATCCGTCCGCCGGTAGATCACTCCCAGCTCGTTCAGGAGGATTTCCTTGGCCGATCGCGCCTGCTGCAGCGTCGGAGCATTGATCACTCGAAGCAAGGCCGCGACCAGGAACTGATTCGAGAAGACCGAGAACTGTCGCACGAAGTGAACCAGCTCGGGGTCGGTCGCCTGCCCCGCTCGGAACCATCGTGTGTAGGCATTGTCAACGATGATGCGATGATGCAACAAGTCGCGGTCGACTCGCTCGAGGAAATCGCGAAACTCGTCGACCTGATCCTGGGTCAAGTGTCCCCGTCGTAGTCGCTCTTCGATTCGCGGAGAAACCAGATCCTGGTGCAGCACTGTCGTCATGGGAAACCCCCTTACGTTGTGGAAAAGAACGTGGGGACTTGTCCCTCCATCGTAAACAAACCGCGCGGATCCGGTCGACCCTCTTTTTCTTGATGAGGGATGGCGCCAGGGTACTCGACTCTCAATGGCCTGCTTATTAATCTTGCTTAACGCCTCGCGAACGTTGCGTAAACCGAAAACCGGAGCTGACCACCTGCATTTAACTCCTTCCCCAGAAGTCGCCATCGTCATACCCTGACCAAATGTGCGGTCTCGATCAGTCGCTCAAAATGGCGTTCCACCTGCCCTGGCAACCGCCCTCCCCTCACGAGCACGCCCAATTCCATGTTGATGGTGAATGCGTACTCCGTGAAATTCGCACTCGACAGGAAGAGACAGTGCTCATCGGCCACGGCACACTTGACGTGCAGGATACCGATCTTCCCGTTCTCGTCCCTCGCTCGATTGTCCTGCGGCCAGTAGTAGACGGACGCGACCGATGCCACGTTCTCGCCCAGAGCAAGGAGGCAGTCGTACTCACTTTGACCCTCGATCCGATTCGGCGTCTCGACGATCAGCCGGATGTTCACTCCCCGATTGGCGGCAGCGACCAGGGCGTCTCTGATCCGGGGGATGCGATAAACGGCGTAGCTGACCACGGTCAGCTTTTTCGTGGCCGCGTTCAACACCTCGAGAATCGCCTGTTCCGTATGCCGGAAGTTCGTCTGGTCGGTCTTCGGGCCGGTCCAGACAACCTCTACCGACCCTTGCTGCCGATGGGCACGTGTCGCCTCGGCTGCGGTCAAGAGAGCTACTGCCACCGCGATTGGTACCAGTCCGCTCGCCTTGTTTCGCCAGTGATCCAGAAAATCAGAGGCAGCATCTCGAAAATCCGGGGTAGGTAAACCGTGGAGAATGGTTGTCCTGGCCGAGGGCCAGTCCATTCCGGCATGCTGGGTTACAGACTCAGCCAATGTGACCAGCACGTAATGCGGCAGGTGATCGGCCAACTGCGTCGCTGCGAGAGCAATCTGGCGCATTTCGTCGGTCATGGCTTTTACTCGAAGAAGGCCAGATCGTCTCTCTCCACGGTCGGCAAGAGCGTGGCTCGATCCAGGTATTTGTTGCCGCGCTCGCAGGAAGTCTCCGGTGCGAACAGGCAAGCATGGCATGAAGCGGCGTGCAGCGTGATACCATCCCGATACGGGTGATGCTCGGCGCAGAGTGGGTCGCTGGCGCAGAGCCGCACATTATCTAAGATCCAGATGCCGTTCCAGTGTTTCCGGTCGTCCAAGGGACACCAGCCCACCGAGCGTGCCCTCGCTGTCGGGCGCAGCAGTGTAGATCAGAACGCCCGCCATCTCGGGTTCGTCCTCGCCGGGGTTGCGAGAATAAATCCGTTCCCTCAGCGAAGCCGTGGTGTACCCGCACTCGACCGCCAATTGCCGGATCAGGGCATGAGCAAAGGAGTGCAGCAGGACGAACCGAATGCCAGGGTAGAATTCATGAGGCGGCACCAGTCGCCGGGCGATCCGCCAGCGGCGGTGAGCTTCCAGAAAGACCTCATCGTGCTTCTTCGCCTTGGCGCACCACTTGCGGATCAGATCCTCCTTGAAGTGAAAGAACAGCCCCTCGCCACGGATTTCTGAACTGGGAGCCCAGGTTGGTTGCGTACGAGATATCCTCGCCCGCTGGTTAGCCGGGAACGCGGCAGGGTGATCGTAGTCGCTCGGTGACTCAATGCGGGAGAAACCCACCAGCGCCCTCACTTCTCGCAGGCGCTCGGCCAAGACGATCCTCTCGAAATACTTGGCGTACCGCTTTGGCGGCTCGGCAATTCGCAATTGGAAGTCGCGGCTCTTCTCCGCCGAACTCGGATCGATAAAGACCTTCCACTCTGGGGTCTTGAGGTCGGTCGGCTCGATGCCCTCGGTTGGCAGCGCCGTCTGCTTGGCTTGCACGGCCTGCCAGATTTCCGAGGGCGTGTATTCATAGAGGTCCCGCAGTTGCGCCGTCACTTGCTGCAACAGTTCGATGTTCTGTTCGCTCTGCACCTTCTCCAGGATGATCCAGTGATCGTCCACAAGCTGAGCGAGCTTGCTGGACCCCCCAGGGATTGCCAGCGCCGACAGCATGATGGCGAACCACGAATTCGAGGCACCCTGGAGCATCGGCTCCATTGGCATGTCCTGGCCGTCGAGTGCCTTGCAGCCTCCTTCCTCGTAGTCCCGCAGATGGGCCCGGCGCCCACGGCAGACCGGCAATGCTTCCAGGTCCATCTTGAAGGCGTCGGACATGCGGCGGGTTGCACCGCAGTTTTCGCCCTCGCAGCGGACCTCGATCCCAGCCGCCTCGCCGGTGACAGTCAACTCGAGGAGCTTCAGCCCGCCTTTGCAGTCGGTTGGACCTCGATGCACGAACTCGCTCCACGGGAAGTCATCGAGATGCCCGTTCTTGCAGGCCACGATGAAGCGGGCTGGCACCACGGTCGGCGACTTGCCCTTTCTGGTGCAGTTGGCGTGGACGTAACGAATCTGATCGGTGCGGAAAGGCGTTTCCAGTTTGAAGAGGCCGCTACCCAACGGTGCCAATCGCCGACAGTGGGGACAGACCATCCAGCGAGGAAATGGTGCGACCGGGATGCCGACCAGTGCCGAGGCATCGAACTGGTTGACCAGATACGTATCAGGCACCACGGGAGCCGAACGGAGCGACCGCACCTGATGGCCCAGCACTTCCTTCACCGAAGCCAGCAGCCGTTGTTCGCCAATCTCCACGGTGTCCTTGAGCGGCCAGTCCTCCAGGCCCATGACCATCACGGAAAGATTTGGCAGGTCGATGATTGATCCAATGCCGAACGTCGTGATCGCCTGGCTGGGCCGCAGTTCACCGACCTTGCAGCGTTTGCGTTCCCGGGTTGTCATGGTACGGCTTCTTCTTCCTCGGCGCTCTCGCCATCGTCGTCCAGGTTGTAGTCGTCCAGGATCAGGTTGGCTGTTGGCTCAACATCCCGCAGCGAGTTGAGACAGGTGAACTCGTCCCACGGCTCCATGTTCGGCTTGCGGAGCAGGCCAATCGTCACCCCGTCCCTCTTTGTCTCGTAGCCAAGTTGACTGCCCTGAGCCGTCCGCTGCGCCCGCTTCTGCCACAAGTCCATCTTTCGCTTGAGTTGCTGCCGTACCTCCTCGGCGGCCTCCACTCCGGCAATCAACTCGGCCCGCCTCGCGATCGCTTCGATGGCCTCGTTG
>JBIOJM010000089.1:0-29642 GCA_044450785.1 Isosphaerales bacterium | reverse complement strand
TATGTTGAGTAGCAAGTTGCGAAATTGATCGCGCCTTCCAGAACGACCGTTGCGCGGATCGATTCACCGCTCAGGTTCGGCTAATCCTGATCGAACAGCGCCTCGACGGCGTTCCGACGACCCACGCCGAACGACTGAAGGCGCTGATGACGCTTAATTCCCAACAATTCGAGGATCTCTCACTCATGGCCGCGTGAGGTATCATTGGTCGACGCCAACAGGCCGTCGCCGGCAGCGCAACAAAAGAGGGGTGAAGACAGCCCAGACATTTTCATCAGCCCACCCCAGCCCTCTCCCTTGGGAGAGGGAGCCAGAAACAGGTATCCCATCGGCGGCTGGGGGAGGGTCGCGGTGCGGCTTGCCCCTCACCCCGGCCCTCCGACCGATCAAGCCGGCCGGATCGGGATCGTCCGTGGTTTGGCGGCGATTCTTTTGGGGAGCCGGATCTTCAGGACTCCGTGATTCGCCTCGGCCTGTGCCTTGTCGAAGTCGACCTCATGTGGGAGCGTCAACTGGCGATAGAACGGCCCGAACCGCCGTTCCCGAACCTGGAGGAGGGGTTCGGGCAGGTCACCGGTCTCCTTGACGCCGCGCAGCGACAGGACGTTGCCGGTTACGGCCAGGTCGATCGATGCCGGATCGACGCCAGGCAACTCGGCGACCACAATCATCTCGTCGGGCGTTTCGTACACGTCGACGGATGGGTTCCACTCCGAGGGATCAAGGTCGGTCGGAGGCGGTTCCGAGCCTCTGTACCGGCCTGGCTGGAGATACTCCTCCAGGAACCGGTTCAATTCGTGCTGCAGCAGGTGAAACGGGCCGGAGGCCTCACGCCTCCAATGTGTCGACCTGGCCATCATCTCGCTCCAGAATGAGATCAGAAAACCGAAGTTGGTTGAATCTGCACCCGAGAAGTTGCTTGGGGACCCGTGCGAGCTTACGATGCCGCACGGGTCGCGGTGGTCGTTCCCGCCTGCCTTTCGAGGTCAGCGCACTCACGACTTGATCTCGATGCGTCGTGTTCGCGCGCGATCGGCCTTGGGAAGAAAGAGCCGGAGGACCCCGTTTTTTAGCTCCGCCGTGATCCGCTCGCGATCGACTTCGTCGCTGAGGATGAACGAACGATGATAATCGCCCAGGCGATACTCCTCGTGCACGAGTCGCGCTCCCTCGGGCACCGGCGAATCGATCTTGGCGTATAAGTTGAGGACGTTGTCTTCGAGGTGGATGCGCAGATTTCGCTCCGTCGCGCCCGGGAGATCGGCCTCGAGCGTCAAGCCTTCGGCTCCCTCGTGGATGTCGATCGGCGGAGTGTACGTCGCCTGCGCTTCCGGGAAGGCCTGGTCAGCGGCTTCTGGAAGACATGGCTGGCGCTGGTCCGACCCAACCCTCACCTGAATCGTCGGATTGTCTAGGTTCATTGTTCCGAAGCTCCTGCGATTGATTGACCCTGTAAAGATCCTGTGCCGCGCGAATGCTTGGGGACTCGCCAAACACCGGCGGCTAGCGCCCTGCCGCTCAGATCCTGTAGAGATCCCGTGCCGAGCGAATGCTTGGAGACACCCTCAAGCGGGGGTCCCGCCCGCCGTCACCGTGATATGTCGCGGCCTGGCATCTTCCGCCTTGGGGAGGCTGACTGTCAGGATCCCGTCGGAAAACGAGGCCCCGACCTGGGCACTATCGACGCGGTCCGGAAGGGTGATCGTGCGTGCCCATCGCCCCATCGGTCGCTCCTGCCGGCGATAACTATCATCCTTGACCCCCTCCGCCCGCTTCCGTTCACCGCGCAACGTGAGGGTCTCGCCCGTGATCGAGAGGTCGATGTCCGCCGGTGTCATGCCCGGCAACTGGGCCGACAAAACATACCGGTCCCCTGCGTCGTGAAGATTCAGCGGGGGATAGTTCTGCACCTGACGAGCAGACCGGAACGGCTCGAGAGATTCAAAAAGACGACCCATCTCGCGCTGAAGTTCTCGAAATGGGTCCCACCTACGCTGCCAATACAGGCCACTCATGCGACGTCCTCCCAACGTTTCTCGTGGGTCCGGTTCGCTTGCCGGACACTCGAACCATCACGGCCGACAAAAGTTCGGCCCTCTCGCTTGGACCAATCACACCGAGTCTCGACTCGATCCGCGTTCGTTTCGAAGACGGGCGGTTGTCTTCGAAATAGGTGACTGCAGAGCCTGTGCCAATTTGACGGGATTGAGCCGATCTGTGAGGCAGTATACGACGTAACCTATTTTCTTAAAACTATTTAAGAAAATACGCCGATCCGCTCGGTTTTCCCGATCACGGGTGTTGTCAAACGCATTAGATGCCAAATCGGCATGATTGATCGAAGGGACATGGCAGTCCGCACGTTGACTGCCTTAATGACAGGATGATCTCGGACGGAGATCAACCGGGCGTGATGGCCTTCGCCTTGGCGAGGATGGTGAATACCGTATCGCTGGTGTCCAGCAGGACACCTGCTTGGCTGCTAACGCCGTTGGGGGGCGAGGCGATGACCTTGATCTGGCCTCCCTTGGCGAACGGCTGTTTCCCCTTGATGGTCAAGGTGACGGAGTTGGTCGACTGGTTATAAGCAGCGGAGAAGTTGACCGGACGGAGCACCGTCATCCTCTTCTTCTTGACCCGCTTGGTGACCGCCCTATCCACCTGGTAATTGGCCCCGAGACCGGCGGTCGACGGGTCCATCGCGGTGCTGTAATCGAGCGCAAATCCGACGAGTACCGGCTTGCCCACCGGCTTCCCTTTCTTGTTGGTCTTCCGCGCCGTGAGGACCTCCTCGAGCCTGATCGTCGGCGCGGGCGCGGTCACGGCGATGGGGGGCGTCGGCGCGGAGGACAGGCTGCCGCTTCGGAAGTTGAGCGAGAAGGTCTCGGCCCGGTTGTCGGCCAGGTTAGTGAACCTGGCCACGCCACCCGACACGGTGACGGTGGTCGTCCCCTGGAGCGGGCCAGTGCCGCTCCCGAGCGACGCCGTCACGACCGTGCTGTTGTCCCCCGTCTCCAGGTTGCCGAACTGGTCCTCTTCATCGATCACCGGTTGGGTCGCGAACGCCTGCCCCGCTGCCGACGTCGATGACGGCTGGGTGTGGACCACGAACTGACTGGCCGTCGCCGGGCTGACGGTGATGCTTGACGATGGTCCCGCAGTCAGGCCACCGCCGGTGAACGTGAGCGAGATGGTCTCGGCCGTGTCGTCGGCCAGAGTCGTAAACGTGGCCACGCCGCCCGACACGGTCACGGTCGTCATCCCCTGGATCGGGCCAGCGCCGCTCTGGAGCGACGCGGTCACCACGGTGCTGTTGTCCCCGGTCTCCAGGTTGCCGAACCGGTCCACTTCATAGATCACCGGTTGCGTGGCGAACGCCTGTCCGGCCGCGGCCGTCGCCGAGGGCTGCGCGTGGATCACCAACTGACTCGCCGTCGCCGGGCTGACGACGATGTTAATCGAAGTCGCGTTGGTAAGGCTGCCGCTGGTGAAGTTGAGCGCGATCGTCTCGGCCTTGTTGTCGGCCAGGTTTGTGAACGTGGCCACTCCGCCCGAAACGGTGACGGTGGTCGTCCCCTGGAGCGGGCCGGCGCTGCTCTCGAGCGTCGCTGTCACCACCGTGCTGTTGTCGCCCGTCTCCAGGTTGCCGAACTGGTCCTCTTCATAAACGACAGCCTGGGTCCCGAACGCCCGTCCGGCCGTCGCCGTCGATGACGGCTGGGTATGGATCACCAACTGGCTGGCCGTCGCCGGGCGGATCGTGAAGCTGTTACTCGCACCCGTGGGCGTCAGGGCCCCATCGGCCGCCGACAGCGTGTAGCTGCCCGGCACGTCGATCTTCAGGTTGCCGAACGTCGCCACGCCGCTGGACGTCGCTGTGGCGGCGGTGCTCGAGCCGCCTTCGAACGTCCCGCCGCTGAGTGTCAGGGTCACGGTCGAGCCGTCGCTGCTGACCACATTGTTGAACGCGTCCTCGACCTTGACGGTCACTGCCGGCGTGATGGCCGCGCCCGGGGCGGCGCTCGCCGGCTGCTGACCGAAGACGACCTTGCTCGCCGCCGCGGGGCTGACCGTGATGCTGCTCGACGGCACCGAGGTCAGGCCGCCGCCGGTGAACGTGAGCGTGACGGTCTCGGCCGTCTGATCGTCGAGGTTGGTGAACGCGGCCACGCCGCCCGACACCATGACGATGGTCCCCTGGAGCAGGCCCGAGCCGCTGGTGAGCGTCGCCGTGATCACGGTGGAATTGTCGCCCGTCTCGAGGTTGCCGAACGGGTCTTCCTCGTAGACCAACGGCCCTGAGGCGAAGGGCTGACCGGCCGTCGCCGTCGCCGGCGGCTGGGTGTGGATCACCAGTTGGCTCGCCTTCGCCGGGCTGACGGCGACGCTTGACGACGGTCCCGCCGTCAGGCCGAGGCCGGTGAAGGTGAGCGTGACGGTCTCGGCGGTGTCGCCGGCCAGGTTCGTGAATGTGGCCACACCGCCCTTCACAGCGATCGTCGTCGTGCCCAGAAGTGGTCCGGCGCCGCTGGCCAGCGACGCGGTGATCGTCGTGTTGTTGTCGCCGGTCTCGACGTTGCCGAACTGGTCTTCTTCGGTGATGACCGGCTGAGTGGCGAACGCCAGCCCCGCCATTGCGGTTGCCGGCGGCTCTTGAGTGATGACAAGCCGGCTGGTCGTCGCCGGGCTGACGACGATCGAGCTGGTTGGGAACGAGTTCAAGCCACCGCCGCTGAACAGGAGCGTGATGGACTCGGCCGTATCGTCGGCCAGCCCGGCAAACGTCGCCATGCCGCCCGAGACGGTGACAGTGGTCGTCCCCTGGAGCGGGCCGGTGCCGCTCTCGAGCGTCGCCGTCAGCACCGTACTGTTGTCGCCCGTTTCCAGGTTGCCATACTGATCCTCTTCCATGATCACCGGTTGGGTGGTGAACGCCTGCCCGGCTGACGCCGCCGGCGAGGGCTGGGTTTGGATCACCAGCTTGCTGGCAGCCGCCGGGTTGACGACGATGTTGGCGGACGCGGCATTGGTGAGGCTGCCGCCGCTGAAGCCGAGCGAAATGGTCTCAGCCCGCCTGTCGACCAGGTTCGTGAACGTGGCCACGCCTCCCGAGACGGTGACGGTGGTCGTCCCGTGGAGCGGGCCGGTGCCGCTGGCGAGCGTCGCGGTCACCAACTTGCTGTTGTCGCCCGTCTCCAGGTTGCCGTATTGATCCTCTTCATAGATGACCGGCTGGGTCCCGAACGCCTGCCCCGCCGTTGCCGTCGCCAAGGGCTGCGTGTGGATCACCAACTGGCTCGCCGCGCCCGGGCTGACCACGATGTTGGTGGAGGTCGCGTTGACGAGGCTGCCGCTGCTGAACTGGAGCGAGATGGTCTCGGCCTTGTTTTCGGCCAGGCTCGTGAATGTGGCCACGCCTCCCGATACGGTGACGGTGGTCGTCCCCTGGAGCGGGCCGGTGCCGCTTTCGAGCGACGCCGTCACGGCCGTGCTATTGTCACCCGTCTCCAGGTTGCCGAACTGATCCTCTTCATCAATCACGGGCTGGGCCCCGAATGCCTGCCCGGCCGTCGCTGCCGCCGACGGCTGCTGCATGATCACCAACTGGCTGGCCGCCGCGGGGGTCACCGTGATGGCGGTGGTGGTCGCCGCGGTGACACCACTGCTGGAGACCTGGAGCGTGTAGCCGGCGGCGGCCGTGTTCAGGGTCAGTCCGGAGAACGTTGCCGTACCGCTGGACGCTGTTACCGAGAGCGTGCCGCCGAGCGTCGCGCCGCCGGGGTTGTTCGCCAGGGCCACCGTGACCGTGCCGTTGAAGGCTGAGTCGAGCTTGCCGGAGCTGTCCTCGGCCTGCACCGTCAGGCCGAAAGGCGTGCCCACGGTGATGCTGATCGGAGGCTGCTGGGTCACCACAAAATCCGCGCTGTTCAGGGTATCGACGGCTATCGCCGGTCCTCCGCCGTTTCCATCGGTGAACCAGAGATTACCGTCGGGGCCTGCCGTGATCCCCAAGGGAGTACCATAGGAGTCGGGGAGGGCGTACTCGGTGATGACGTCAGTCGTCGGGTTGATCTCACCGATCTGGCTGGCATCCACCTCGGTGAACCACAGGTTGCCGTCGGGGCCGGCCGTGATCCCAGTGGGAGCGGCACCGGCCGTCGGCACGGGGTACTCTGTTATGACGTGGGTCGTGGGGTTAATCTCGCCGATCTTGTTCCCGAAAACAGACCGTTGTTCGGTGAACCACAGGTTTCCGTCCGGGCCAGCGGCGATCCCAACGGGCCAGGAACCGGCGCTTGGCACAGGGTACTCGCTGATGGCGTGGGTCGTCGGGTTGATCATCCCTATCGCGCTCGTTCCCCCCTCGTCCATTTCAGCAAACCAAAGGTTGCCGTCGGGACCCACTGTGATCGAGCCGGCGCCATAGCCGGCGGGGAGGGGTAACTCGGAAATGGCGCGGCTGGTCAGGTTGAACGTCCCTATCGAACCATTCGCATCCGTGAACCAGATGTTACCGTCGGGGCCCACCGTCATCCCTCCTGGGGAGGAATGCTCGTAGGGTACAGGGTACTCCGTGATCGCGTCGGTCGTGGGGTCGATCTCACCGATCTGGCTGGCGTTCCCCTCGCTGAACCATACGTTGCCGTCGGGGCCCGCCGTGACACAGCAAGGGAGGGAATAGGCAGTCGGGAGGTCGAACTGGTTGATGGCGTGGGTCGTCGGGTTGATGTCACCAATCCCTGGACCGTTGTTCTCGATTGGCTCGGTAAACCAGAGGTTGCCGTCGGGGCCCGCAGCGATCGATGAGAGCCCGTTATTGGGGGCAGGCAGAGGGACCTCGGTGATCGACAGCAGGCAACGATCTTCCAGCCGTTCGACCCGGAACCTCGGCCGCGTGCGGTCGGAGAGGTGTCGGCGGGCGCGGCGTTGATCTCTCCCCAACAGGGTGAGCCTCGGACCGGCGAGGCGTTTGCGAATGGGAGGGGGAACAAACATCGTCGGTCTCCTCTGGAAACGTTGGTCGGGTGTGTCGAACGATGTACACTACTTCATGAAGCTCGCCGATTGCCCTGGTCGTTTCGGTGGGCCTCGCCTCGCTGAGGCTCGACCCACCCTACTCGCGCTGGGCGCCGGTCTCCGGGCACCCGAAGGGTCGCCGCCCATTCCGGTCAGGCCCAGCGAGCGCGCTTCTTGAGTCCCACGCTGTCCAACAAATCCGGGCTATCGAGCACCGGCGGCGCCAGCAGCGGATCGGGTGCGCCGGTGGCGGCCGGCGCGACGATGGCATTGCTCATGCCGTTCTTGGTCACGTTGATGGCGCTCGTAACAGCCGAGCTGAGGCCGCTGCTGCTGACCTGGAGCGTGTAACCATTACCCACCTTGTTGATCGTCAGCCCAGAGAAGGTGGCCACGCCCTGGCTGGCCGTTACGGAGAGCGTTCCGCCCAGCGTCGCGCCGGCCGGGTTGTTCGCAAAGGCCACACTGACCGTATTCGCCGCGGTCGTCACCATGTTGCCGTACTGGTCCTCGATGTACGCTTGGAGACCGAAGCCGGTACTGACCTTGACGGTGGCCGGCGGCTGTTGCGCGATCACCAACTGAGTCGCCGTTGCGGCGGTCACGGAGAACAGGTTGGTGACGCCCCAGCCGAAGCCGCCACCGGAGGTGTAGAGCGCGTAGCGGGACGAGGCCGTGTTCAGAGTCAGTCCGGAGAATGTGGCCACGCCGTTGGACGCGGTGACCGACAGCGTGCCGCCGAGGGTTGCGCCGACCAGATTGATCCCCATCGCCACGGTCACCGTGCCGTTGAACGAGGTGATGGGGTTGCCCGAGCTGTCCTCGGCCTGGACCGCGAAGCCGAACGAACTGCCCGCCGTCACGCTGGCTGGCGGCGGCTGCGTCACCACCAGTTCAGACGAGCTAAGAGTCGCGACGTCGACCACGGACGCGCCTCCGTACTGGGTGAACCAGAGGTTGCCATCCGGCCCTGTTGTGATCCCCCACGGTTCGAACACGGGGAGGGAAGCGGGGTACTCCGTGACGGCGCCCGTCGTCGGGTTGATTCGAGCGACAATGTGCGCGACAAGGGGCTCACCCTCGGTGAACCAGATGTTGCCATCCGGGCCCGCCGTGACTCCGACGGGACCATAGGTCGTGGCGAAGGAAGTGACGACGTGGGTTGTCGGGTTGAACTTGGTAATTCTGGTGCTGCTGCCGTACCAGAGGTTCCCGTCCGGCCCCGTCGCGATCTCGTTGCCGCCTGGAGCCGCGAAGTCGGTGATGACGTGGGTCGTCGGGTTGATTTCACCGATCGCGCCGGTCCCGTGCATGGTGAACCAAAGGTTGCCGTCAGGTCCCGTCGTGATCCCGTACGGGGCGGAGTTACCGGCCGGGTTGTTGTACTCGGTGATGACGTGGGTTGTCGGGTTGATCACTCCGATCTTGTTGACCGCGTACTCGGTGAACCAGAGGTTGCCATCAGGGCCCGCAGTGATGTCCTGGGGTCCGGCGCTGCGTGTCGGGGTTTTGAACTCAGTGATGACGTGGGTCGTCGGGTTGATCATTCCGATCTCGCTGGCTGAATACTCGGTGAACCAGAGGTTTCCGTCCGGGCCCGCCGCGATCCCTTCAGGGGTGGACCCGGCGGTGGGGGTTGGGAATTCGGAGATGGCGTCGGTGGTCGGGTTGATCACCGCGATCTTGCTGAACTTGCTTTCGGTGAACCAGAGGTTTCCGTCAGGTCCCGTCGTGATCCCCCAAATTGAACCCGCGCCGTTGCCCTGAGTGGGTGTGTGAAAACTGGTGATGGAGGAGATGCCCGACAACAAACAGCGTCGTTCCAGCCCTTCGAGCTGGAACCATGCCCGGTTCCGGCCGGGGTGACGAAAGCGGGCCGGGCGCGTTTGGACTGCGCGGCGACCCTGGGAAGCACGAATCAGGGCCAGAGGCGTGAACGTGGAAAACATGGTCATGGTCTCCATTGTCAAGGTTGCGGTTGGCGGATTACAGAAGCGAGTCCTCGATGCCGGCGCGCATTCCGAGCGCCCGGACCGTTTGCGGTCCCTTGTTTAAGAAAGCAGTTCAGCGATCGAGTGGCCGGCAACCTCGCAGGTTCAGACCACGGTGCCGGCTCAGGTTTTCACGGGCCGGGGTCGGCGGTGAGCCTCAGCTTCAAGGCTTCGATTGTCGCGTCGTGTTTTCCTCCTTCTTGCCGGATGAGGTCGGATGGTCGGTTATGCCCAGCAAGGCCGCCGCCTCGGCGCGGAGGCGGTTTAGATCGGCATGCTGCAATTTGTTCTTCTCCATCCCATCGACGGCTTGGATGTACCACCGGCTGGCCTCGTCCTTGCGGCCCACCCGCCAGTGGGCCATGGCCAGGATGAGCCGGGCGGACGCGTCGCTGCTGGCCTGGAGGGCTACCGACTCCCGCACGTCGGCGATCGCTGCGACGGCAAGCATTGGTTGGCCGCCCGCGGGATGGGGAAGCGCCATCGACTTCTGCACGGCTTCGATCGCGGTGCCCCAGGCCCCGCAGCGATAGCGGGCCAGGCCCAAAGTCTTGCAGAAACCGGCGTTCTCGGATTCGAGCTCGACTGCCCGCTTGGCCAGCTTGAGCGCCTCGGCCGTGTCACGCATCGGGAGATCGGCGCACGTCAGCAGGAACCAAGCCAGTACGTTCGCCGCATCAGCCACTCGGATGCGCGAATCGGTGATCTCGGGGAATTTGGCTGCAATCCGCTCGTAGCCTTCCAGGCTACGACGATAGGCATCTCGCGCGGCGCTCGGCCGCGAGGTGATCTTGAGCAGATCGCCCAGCATCAAGCTGCTCTGGGCCCCGACAATCTGATAGGAAGGGACGTTGGGAAACTCGTCGGCCAGCTTCTGGTCAAGCTCGATCGCGCGGCGGTAGGACGCTTCCGCCTCCGGTGTGCGGCCCGAGTCGCGCTGGATGTTGGCCAGGTTGTGGTAGCTCTTCGCCAAATCGTGGCGATACCCGGGGCGCGCGGGATAATCGGTCATCAACGCCTCGCCCATCGCGATGATTTGGCTCCCGGCCTGGAGCGACTCATTCGGTTTGCCCAGTGCGTTCAGCGCGATCGCCAGGTTCTCGTATTGATTGCGGAGAAACACACGGGCGACGACGCTCTTGGGCTCGGCCTTCAATGCCTCTTTCTGGTGCGCGATGGCCCGCTCCAAGAGGTCGACAGCCTCCGCGTTCTTGCCCTGGCTACGCGAAAGAATGGAGAGGTTGTTCAACGCACCGGCGAGGTCGCCACGCCGGACGTCGGCAGCATTCTCCCGGATGACCTGCTCGTAGATCTCCACCGCGCGGCGGAGAGGCTCGAAGGCCTCAAGGAGTTTACCGCTTTGCCAGAGCATCACGGCATGGACGTCCAGGGTCCGCGCTAGCCACTTGCGGTCGTCTCGTCTCCCAGGGAAGCGCAGCGCCAGCGCCTGGGCGATCTCATTCGCTCGGCCGGATTCCAGGACGGCGGCACCCAGATCGCCGATGGACCTCCGATGGATCGCCAGCCGGAGGTGAGCCCAGATCAGGTCGCGGAGGCCTTGGACATTCTCAGGGTCGTCCTTCAGGAGTTCCTGCAAGAGCGCGATCTGCTGCTGGAACGCCCGAGCGGCATCGGGGAAATGACCCAGGTCACCCTCGAGCGCGCCCAAGCGCGAGTAAGCTCGCGCGGTCTCGCCGCGCAGGGCCGGGTCCGCTGCGTGCTCGCCGAGGAAATCGCGATAAAAGGCCGCCGCCTTCTCCAGAAGCGCCCGCCGGACCGGCTCGGCCTGGGGGATTTCCGCCAGCGCCTTCTCGCCCACTTCGGTGAGCATCTGGTCGACCGCGTCCCGGGCCCGGCGGAAGTTTGTCTCGGCTCGATCGCGTTGGGCGAGCGCGTCGGCTTCGGCCTTCCTGGCCCGGTCGCGCTGGACGATCGCGTCGGCCCGGGCGCGTCGGGTGAGGATGGCCTGCCAGGCGCTCACGGTGGTGCCCGCGATGAGGGCCAGGGCGACGAGCACCGTCGTCGTCAGGACCAAGCGGTTGCGCCGGGTGAACTTGCGGAGGCGATACCAGCCCGAGGGCGGACCGGCCTCGACCGGGTCGCCGGCCAGGTAGCGCTCGACGTCGCGGGCCAAGCCGCTGGCGGTATCGTAGCGGCGGCGGCGGTCTTTCTCGAGCGCCTTCATGACGATCCAGTCAAGCTCACCGCGCAACAGCTTCGTCAGCCGGACCGGCTCGGTATGCCGCCGCGCCGAAATTGACGGCAGCGTGTCTTTCGATTCCGACAGCCGCGTGCTCGGCTTGGGCGGCTCGTCCTCGCGGATGATGCGCCGGACCTCGTCGAGCGCGGCCGTGCGGAACGTGTCCTGGTCAAAGGGCGTCGTCCCGGTCAAGAGCTCGTAGAGCAAGACGCCCAGGGAGTAGATGTCGCTGCGGGTGTCGATATCCACCGTGGACAGCTCGGCCTGCTCCGGGCTCATGTACAACGGTGTGCCGATCAACTGGGCGAAGCCCGTGAACAGCGTCTTGTCGGTCAGGCTCTGACCGGTCGCCTTGGCGATGCCGAAGTCGATGACCCTGGGCAAAGGCACGCCATCGAGCGAGGTTACCAGGACGTTCGTGGGCTTGATGTCCCGGTGGATGATCCCCTTCTGGTGGGCGTGCTGCACGGCCTGGCAGACCTGCGTGAACAAGTTCAGCCGTTCGGGGATCGGCAGGCGGTGCTGGTCGCAATACTCGGTGATCGGAATGCCGCGGACCAGCTCCATGACGAAGTAGGATCGTCCCGATTCGGTGGCGCCGGCATCGAGCACCTTGGCGATGTTGGGATGGTCCATCATCGCCAGCGCCTGGCGCTCGGCCTCGAACCGGGCGATGACCTGTTTCGTATCCATCCCCGGCTTGATGATCTTCAGCGCCACCTTGCGGCGCACGGGCTGGGTCTGCTCGGCCATGTAGACAATGCCCATGCCGCCTTCGCCGATCTGCTCCAGCAGCTTGTACGGGCCGATGACCGTGCCGGGTCCTTCCGTCGCCCGGGGTGGAGTGAGAGTCACGGTCGGACCCGCGGCTGGCGCATCGAGGAAACGACCCACCTTGGGCTGGTTGTCGAGGAGCCGCTCGACCCGCCGGCGCAGGTCCAGGTCCGAGCCGCAGACCTCATCGAGGTAAGCGGCCCGGGCCTCGGGAGACTCCCGCTCCATCGCGGCGAAGAAAACCTCGTCGATACTGGGGGTTGGGCGGTTCACGGTCGGGGCCCGTCACGTCAGGTCCAAGCGGGGCGTCCTCTGTAAGACAGTGCGAAATCGGCGATCGCGGCGCCTCATGGCGAGGTCGGTTTTTTCGGATCGGCGGTCCGGTGGCCCGCCTCGCTCAGCTCGCTGTAGAGCCAGACCCGGGCATAGGCCCAGTAGCGATCAGCCGTGGCGCGCGAGATCCCCAGCACGCGGCCGGCGTCCTCGACCGAAAGCCCGCCGAAATAGCGGAGCTTGACCAGCTCGGCCTTGACCGGGTCCTCGGCCGCGAGCTTGGAAAGGGCCTCGTCAACCGCGAGGATGTCGTGGGATGGGGCGGCCTCCGGCACGTCCACTCCGTCGAGCTCGACGCGCTGGAGGTCTCCGCCGTGCTTCTCGGTCCGCTTGCGCCGGGCGTTCTCGATCAGGATTCGGCGCATGGCCTCGGCGGCGGCCGCGAAGAAATGCCCCTGACTGTTCCAGGAGGGCGTGTCGGAGCCAATCAAGCGAAGATAGGCTTCGTGGACCAGGGCCGTGGCCTGGAGCGTCTGGCCGGGCGACTCCCGGGCCAGCCGCTGCGCGGCCAGCTTACGCAACTCGTCGTAGACCAGGGGGAGCAATTGCTCCGGCGCCTTGGCGTCTCCGTGCTCGATCGCCGAGAGGATGCGGGTGACGTCGTTCATCTTCGTGAAACTCACCACGTGACGACGAGGTTGCGGAAGTGGCTCGGCCGTTCGGGACCGGGCTCGAACGTCAGCCACTCGCTGTTCGCTTCGGGTTTGAGGCTGGCGGGTATCTTTCGCCCGTCGACCCGAAGTGAGAGCTCGAGGCCATGGCGTTCGAGGCGGACTTGATGCCAGGATTCGGCGAGGTCCGGCGCGCTCGGCGTTTGATCGGCGAGGTCCGTCGAGGGATGAACCAGTCCGAGAGGGTGGCCGGCGATATGGACTTTAGCGAGATCAGACGATCTCGCGAGGACCTCGACCGACAGCTCGAATCGGGAGGGGAGCGCAACCGGCATCATGTAGGGAAGAGCTCGCCCGCCCGGCAAGAAAACGAGCGGCTCGGCGACGAAATCCGTGACGCGGAAGGGTTCGGATGCCGGTGCTGACTCCCCTTTGAGGCGGTTTTCGAGCGCACGGGCGTCCGGCCAGCGGATGCAGACACAGGCCGCGACGATCGACGCCGCGATCACGGTGACTCTCAAGGTCCACGACCACGATCGCGGAGCGCGGGCCTCAACCCGAAAGGGACAGTACAACAGCATCCGCATGCGCTGAAAGAGCGGGGACCGGGCGTCTTTCCCGCCGGCGAGCCAGCCCGCCCCCGGGCCACTGGGACGCGCGACCATGCTCGAGCAGGGTCCAGACTCCGCCAATGCCAGCAGCGACGCCGCATATCCGGACGTTGTCCCGTAACGGAGAGCCGCGGAGCGATCAGCCAAAAACTCTTGGTCAATCAGGAGTTGCGACCGAATCCACCAGATCTGCGGCAAGAAAAACCAGATGGTTTGGGCAAGGCTGGCGACCGTGCCGAACCAGGGATCGGATTCTTCCGCGTGGACGATTTCGTGCAAGAGGCTGAGCCTGAGCAACTCGGCGTCGGCCTCGTTGTCGGGTTCATCGTACGACGGGGGGATCAGGATCGTCGGGTTCAGCATGCCGAACACAACCGGGTGCTGCACTCGCGAAGACACGCGCAAGTCCGGGCGGGCGCGGCCGTTCGGTTGCCCGGCGAAGAGCCGGTCGTAGAGCTGACGGGTTGCGGCGGACGGCTCCCGCGAATGGCGAATCAGCCAGCGCACTCCCCAGAAGCCCAGCAGGAGCCAGGCAACCCCAGTCGCCACGCAGGCCAGGTCGGCCAGGGCCAGGCTGCGCGGCAGCCATCGACCGCCACGTACGACGTGGTCCGGGAGGTATTTCGTGATCCGCCAGCGCGTCGGATGCTCGGACGCGGCTGCCTGTGGCGCCGGAGGGTTGATCTGATCGGGATCAACGATGACGGAGGGGGGCAGTAGATTCGACTGGACGAGTGTGTCGACCAAGTCGAGTCGCGGCAGCGGCGCCAGCGCGACGAGGGGAATCATCGCCAGTGACGCCAGCAAGGCGACGCGCGCAATCAGCCGTCGGCGCGATGGCTGGCGGCAGACGAGGATCGCCAGCACGACCAAGCTCAGGAAGACGGCCGTCGACAGCGCCGCGTCGAACAGGATGGGGCCGATGCGATCGAGCCAGACCCACATGGCCAGGGCCTCGTCGAAGAGTTTCTTCGGAGACGCGACGTCGTTTCAGAGATCACGCGGGGCCGCGTCGTCCGTGCTTCAATCAGAGGCGCAAAAGCGACACAGCGATCGCGGACAGAACCGTGGAGGTGTGGGGCCGGCTCAGCCAGGTCAGGCCGATCGTTGCGGGTTTCAACCGGGTGGCGGCCCGCACCTCGTGGCTATCCGCGATCTCTGCATCTCACTTTGCGCCTCTTTGTGAAACTCTTCAAGGCTCTTCACTGCCGAGTTCTTCATCCGCCTCGGGCTTGAGCAACGACTGTTGCTGGGCTTCGTCGATCATGGCACGCAGTCGGTCCAGCTCCTCGGGAGTGGGAGACTTGGACCCCAGCAACGCGACCATGACCCGGTCCAGCGCTCCGTCGAACACTCGATCCACGAATCGCCGGGTCAATTCTCGGACTGTCCGCTCCGACGACTTCTTCGGGATGTAAACGAATGTTCGGCCTTCCACGACGTGACGAACCGACCCCTTCTTCTCTTCCATGATGTTCAGCAAGGTCTGTACGGTGCTGTAGGCCACCGGGCCCGACGCCCGCTTCAGGTCTTCTTGCACCTCGCGCACATTCGCCCGGCCGCGAGCCCAGAGAACCTTCATGATCTCCAGTTCGCGATCGGTCACCATCTGAGTCTTACGCATGGTCCACTCCGCTTGATGACGAGAAAAACGGGAATAATCATGCACGTAACGTAACGTGCTCCATGATGCTACGCAACCCGAAGCAACTCGGAATCCGGCATTCTCGGTTCACCCTCGCTGATCGTGTGGATCAGAAGCCCATTTCAAAGGCTGCAACCCGTCTGACCGCTTCGTCCACGTGTCCCGGTGTTTCGCCTTCGATGCCGGGGGACGGTTCTCGCACGGGCGAACCGGAGGCCTTCCGGCGTGTCTGCCTGTCAAGGGTTCTGGCCAATCTGTTAAAATCCGGACACGGATCGGCCGGACCACCCGGGCGTGGCCCTTCCGCGGAGACCCTGACGCGAACCATGACACGAATCTTGCTTTACGACACCACGTTGCGTGATGGCACCCAGGGTGAGGGAGTCAATTTCTCGCTTCAGGACAAGCTGCTCATCACCACGCGGCTCGACGAAGCCGGGTTCGACTATATTGAAGGGGGCTATCCCCTTTCCAACCCCAAGGACGCCGCCTACTTTCGGTCCGTGGGTGACCTGGGGCTCAAACACGCGAGAATCGCCGCCTTCGGCATGACCCGGCGCCGTGACATCGCCGCCGAGGACGATCAGGGGATGAAGGCACTGATCGACGCGGGGACGCCTGCGATCACCATCGTGGGCAAGAGCTCGGACCTGCACGTCCACGACGTGCTGGGTGTGTCGCTCGAGGAGAACCTGCGGATGATCGGCGACTCGGTCGCCTTCTGCGCAGCGCATGTGTCCGAGGTCATCTACGACGCCGAGCATTTCTTCGACGGTCTGAAGCGAAACCCGGACTACGCCTTGCGGACCATCCAGGCTGCCGCGGCGGCCGGCGCGGCCTGGATCGTGCTCTGCGACACCAACGGCGGCGCACTGCCCGACGACGTCGCCCTGGCCGTTGCCCAGGTGGTCCAGGTGACGACCGTGCCCATTGGCATCCATACCCATAACGACGGCGACCTCGCCGTGGCCAATGCCCTGGCGGCCGTCCAGCGCGGGGCGCGACAAGTCCAGGGGACGATCAACGGTCTGGGCGAGCGCTGCGGCAACGTCGACTTGTGCAGCGTGGCGGCCAACCTGGCGTTGAAATGTCCCGACTATTCATTGCTCTTGCCGGGGATGCTGGCGCATTTGACCGAGCTCTCGCGCTATGTCTACGAGACGGCCAACATGAATTTCCGGTCGAACCAGCCGTTCGTCGGGGCCAGCGCATTCGCCCACAAGGGGGGGATGCACGTCCACGGCATGCGCAAGAACGCGGCGAGCTACGAGCACATCGACCCCGCGACCGTCGGCAACGAGCGCCGGGTCTTAGTCAGCGAGCTGTCGGGCAAGTCGAATATCGCCGAGAAGTTGAGCGAATACGGCCTGGAACAAGACAACGAGCTACTGGCTCGCGTGCTCAACCGGGTCCAGGACTTGGAGAACGAGGGTTATCAGTTCGAGGCGGCCGAGGCGTCGTTCGTCCTCCTGGTCGAGCGGCTCGCGCGCCGTCATCGCCGCTGGTTCGACCCGCTCGGCTTTCATGTCAGCGTGAGCGGCAAGCTCGGCCAGGATCGTGCGATCTCGACGGAGGCGACGATCAAGCTGCAGGTCGACGGTCTGCTCGAGCACACCGTGAGCGAGGGGGACGGACCGGTCAACGCGCTCGACAACGCCTTGCGGAAAGCGCTCGACGGTCATTACCCACGGTTGAAGGAGATGGACCTGGCCGACTACAAGGTCCGCGTCATCAACGCCCGGGCCGGCACCGCCGCCCGCGTGCGCGTCGTGATCGAGAGCAAGGACCACGACGATGTCTGGGGGACCGTCGGCGTTTCGGAGAACGTCATCGAGGCAAGCTGGCTGGCGCTGGTCGACTCGTTCGAGTACAAGCTCGCCAAGGATGCGCGGACCTTGCCGAAGGCCAGGCGCATCCTGTCCGAGATGCAATCGTGATTCCTGAAGTGCCACGGCCCGGCACGCAGCCGCGGTCGAGCTGAACCGACTCCGGATCGACGAGGAGAGTGTCATGATGCAGCCTGCCGCTTCGTCCGAGCTGGCCCGAACCACCGCCGCCGAGCTCGCGCTCTATCTTCGCCACATGGCCGCGCGCGTGGAAAAGGCCGCGCGCAGCATCACGGACGAACAGCTCTGGATCAAGCCGTTTCCGTTCGGCAACAGCATCGGCCACCTCATCCTGCACCTGACCGGCAACCTGAATCATTACATCGGGGCCCTCGTCGCGGGCTCGGCGTACGTCCGCGATCGCGAGCACGAGTTCATCGACCCTGCGCACCCCGCTTCGGATCTACTGCTGGCCCGGTTCCTAGAGACCGTCGACATGGTCGTGCGGACGCTCGAAGCCCAGGACGACTCGTCGTTCTTGACGCCGGTGGCAGCCCAGGCGCCGATCCAGACTCGACTGGGGCTCTTTCTGGTGTGCGCAGCTCATATGAACAATCACATCGGCCAGATGAGCTATCTCGTGCAGGGGCTGCAAGCGAGCACGAAGGAAAAGCCGGTGTGGTGAAGCAGGGAGCGCGTGCATCTGGGTTGAGGCAGGATCACGACGACCCTATAATGCGAATATGACGAACGGATAGATCGTTGTTCGGAGTTTCGGTGAGGGAGGCGCGAACGATGGACGTTAGGCAAGAGTTCCTCGTCCTCGAGTCGGACGGCGAGGTCGCTATCTACGCACCGAGCGATTTCCCTCTCGGAACGCCGATCGGTCGCGACGCTAGACGGTTGCGCGTTGCGGGCCCGTCCCGCGTCCGGCCTCCCCGTGTCCATCTCACCCGTCGCGAATTCGAAAAGTGGCGCGAGGAACTCGAGGGCGAGGGCCGTTCGGTGTCGCTCGGCCAATTTTGGAGCAATCCTCAAGCGCATTTTGACTCGGACAGCGTCCTTTCATACGGAAACTTTCGGCCGCTCGAGGATGTTCGCGATGAGCTACTCCGTCAAGCTGACGGACGACATGGTTCGGAAGCTTAATGGGTGGCGATCGTCATCCCGCCGCCGAACGCCGCGCAGGTTTCAGCCTCGCCGCCCTGGGGCCAACATCGTAGAATCGGACGGGGGAGAGCGGAATCGACCCGAGCAGCCGGGGACATAACGATGGTCGTCACACAGGAATTTCTGGTTCTTCCCTCGAACGGGGCCATTCGGATCTACGGCGTCAGAGATTTTCCGTCAGGCACTTTCGTCGACCGCGATGCCAAAAGGATGCGGGTCGTCGGGCCGGTCTGGGTCAGGCCGCCACGCGCTGAATTAACAGAGTCTCAATGGGAGAGCTGGCAAACTCAACTCCAATCGGCCGGGTTCTCCGTGACGGTCGAGCCATTCTGGACGTCGACACCGAGCGGGCGCTACCAGCCGTTGGAGGCCGTCTTGGATGAGTTACTCCGTTCAGCTCGATGACGAGGTCGAGCGTAAAATCGTCGCCTGGCGGCTGCCGAAGGAAGGGATGAGCGCGATTCTTCACCGGATGGATGAGCTGCGAGAGATGCCCAGCCGGAACCTGCTTCGGATCGATGATGAGCGAACTCGACCTCCCCAAACAATACGACCCCAAGGACGCCCAGAGCCGCTTCTACGAGTTCTGGGTCGAGAAGGGTTACTTCCACGCCCAGCCGGCCAGCGGGCGGCCGGCCTATTGCATCGTGATCCCGCCGCCGAACGTCACGGGCGCCCTGCACCTGGGCCATGCGCTCAACAACACCTTGCAGGACATCCTGGTTCGCTGGCGGCGCATGCTGGGCGACGACGTCCTTTGGATGCCGGGCACGGACCACGCGGGCATCGCAACCCAGGCCGTCGTCGAGAAGCGGCTCTTCGAGGAAGAGAAGAAGACGCGGCACGACCTGGGCCGGGAAGCCCTCGTCCAGCGGATCTGGACCTGGAAGGACGAGTACGAGAAGCGGATCTTGAGCCAGCTTCGGCTGATGGGATGTTCCTGTGACTGGGAACGGACACGCTTTACCCTCGACCAGGTGTGTTCGCGCGCCGTCCGCCGCACGTTCTTCAACCTGTTCAAGGCGGGCAAGATCTTCCGAGGCAAGCGGTTGATCAACTGGGACACCCAGCTCCGCACGGCCGTCGCCGACGATGAGATCTACTATGAGGAGGTGTCCGGACACCTGTGGACGATCAAGTATCCCGTCGCCGGCTCATCCACCCGTGAGATCGTCCACATCGCCACGACGCGGCCCGAGACCATGCTGGGCGACACGGCCGTGGCCGTTCATCCCGTCGACGCGCGGTACCGACATTTGATCGGCGAGCACGTGGACTTGCCCCTGACCGGCCGCCGGATCCCCATCATCGCCGACGGACTCCTGGTCGACCCGGCGTTCGGCACCGGAGTCGTCAAGGTCACGCCCGGGCACGACCCGAACGATTACCAGGCCGGCCTGCGGAACGGATTGCCGATGATCAACCTCCTCAACCCGGACGGCACCTACAACGAGAATGCGGGCAAGTACGCCGGGCTCGATCGGCTGGTCGTGCGGAAGCGGGTCGTCGAGGACCTGAAGGCGCTCGACCTGCTCGAGAGGGTCGACTCGTACCTCGTCCGCCTCAACCACTCCGACCGGAGCAGGACGCCGATCGAGCCTTATCTCTCGGACCAGTGGTTCGTCCGCATGGGGGAAGAGCCGGGCGAACCCGCCGGCTTCGCCCAGCAGGCGATGGACGCCGTGACTTCGGGCCGGGTCAAGATTCATCCCGAGCGATACGCGAAGAGCTATCTGGACTGGCTGGGTGAGAAGCGCGACTGGTGCATCAGCCGCCAGCTCTGGTGGGGGCACCGGATTCCCATCTGGCACTGCGAGACGTGCGCCGAGCTCGATCTGAAGCGGGCCTTCGACGACCGCGACGACGTGACCTGGTGCCGGGCGGAAGCGGGAGATTGGCTGGTCTGCGCCGAGTCGGACCTCCGGGGAGACGAGCTGGGCGCCGGCCACACGTTGGTTCAAGACCCCGACGTGCTCGATACATGGTTCAGCTCGGCCCTGTGGCCCCACTCGACCCTGGGCTGGCCGGACGACACTCCCGAGCTGGCGAAGTACTATCCGACCAGCGTGCTCTCGACGGCCCGCGACATCATCACGCTCTGGGTCGCGCGGATGGTGATCTTCGGCCTGTTCAACCGCGGTGACGTGCCGTTCCGCGATGTTTATATCCACCCCGTCATCCAGGATGGGCAGGGGCGGCGGATGTCCAAGTCGCTCGGAAACGGCGTCGACCCGGTCGACATCATCGAGATCTACGGCGCCGACGCCTTGCGCTACACCCTGGCCGCCGGCGCCACGGAGACGCAGGACCTGCGGATACCGGTCGAGCCGCTCAAGCTCCCCGACGGCAGGGTCGTCAACACGTCTGATCGGTTCGAGCAGGGGCGCAACTTCGCCAACAAGTTCTGGAACGCCGCGCGGTTGACGTTGATGAACCTGGAGGGTTACCAGCCGGCCGCCATTGACCCGAAGTCACTCCCCATCGAGGATCGCTGGATCCTGGACCGGCTGGACCACGCGATCGAGGGGGTGACGTCCGACCTGGAACACTTCCAGTTCGCCGAGGCGTCGCGGCGACTGCGCGACTTCACCTGGGGCGACTTTTGCGACTGGTACATCGAGTTCATCAAAGGCCGGCTCCGCGATCGGGAAGCCCGTCCGATAGCGCAGCGCGTGCTGGCCACACTGCTGGATGTGCTCTGCCGGCTGCTGCATCCGTTCATGCCATTCGTGACCGAACAGGTCTGGCAACGGTTGAATGGGCGGGCGCCGGTACGCGGACTTCCCGAACCGAACCGCGCCCAGGAAAGCGTTTGCATCGCGGCCTGGCCCCGGCCACTGGGTTGTCCGGACGAAACGGCCCGCCGGATCGTCGAACAGTGGTGCGAGGCGATCACGGCGATCCGCAACTTGAAGGCCGAGCGCAACGTCCCCAAGGACGCACGGATCGCGCCGATCCTGGTCGCTCGCGGGACCGCCGCCGCGTGGCTCAAACAAGGCGAGCCGTTCCTGAAGAGCCTCTTGCCGGCCGCGTCGGTGACCATCGTCCCGGATATAGAGCGCCCGGCCGACTGTGCCGTTGCGGTCCTGCCCGAAGTCGAGATCATCCTTCCCCTCGAGGGACTGATCGATCACGAAGTCGAGCGGGCCAAGCAGCGCAAGACTCTGGCCGACCTCGAACGGCAGATCGGCTCGCTCGAGACCAAGCTCGGCAACGAGTCGTTCGTGGCGCGGGCACCCGGCGAGGTCGTCGAGCAAACGCGCGTCAAGCTCGCCGAGCTCGTCCAGCAGCGCGACGCCGTCTTCCGCCTCTTGAATCCCGGCTGACGGCCGCCGGCTCGGTGCCGGGTGCGTTGACGGGTCGCGGCCAGTCCTCTATGATCGAAAACATCCACTCGACTCCGAAGCCCTGGAGGGGTGTTTCGGCGTTCGAAGAGTCAGATTGACCCATCCTCCCGCTCCCCGTTGGAAGAGGTGATAGTGCCGTGGCGGTTCAGATGGAGCTCACGCGGATCATCATCAACGAGACGAGCGACTCGCATATCATCTTTTTGAAAGAGGTGGAGGGCGATCGGATGTTCCCGATCGTCATCGGCTTTTTCGAGGTCTCGAGCATCGACCGTCGCGTGCGGAACCTGGCGACGCCGCGTCCGCTGACTCACGACCTCTTGGCCAGCACGATCGATTTGCTCGGCGGCGATTTGCAGGATATCTACATCAACGAGCTGCGCGAGCACACGTATTTCGCCAAGCTCCGGATCCGGCACGAGGGCGAGCTCGTCGAGGTCGACTCGCGGCCCAGCGATGCGATCGCGCTGGCCGTGACGGTCGATGTGCCGATCTTCGTCGCCGACGAGATCCTCGACGAGGTCAGCGGCCAGTAGAGCCGCGTTGGGGTGATGAAAAGTTGGTGTTGACCGTACTGGAGGGACGGTTTCGAGACGCGTGTTTTTGTTGCGCGCGAGCGACCGACGGCGCGAGCGACCGATCGCTTTCCCCCCCTTGCGAAGGGGGGGCCAGGGGGGTGCGGCGGGGGCCTTGGAAATAGAAAACGACACGTCCCGCCTCGCGAGAGGGATGCAGAAGGACTAAGGTGAGAGGTCATGAACGAGTTCTTTAACTGTGTGACTGGTCGTGCCAGGACCACCCCCCCTGACCCCCCCTTCGCAAGGGGGGAAAAACGGCGCGGCGAGATCGGGATGAACGGGCAGCTCGTTCAAGACCAACTCTTCAACAGCCCAGGTCCGGCGTGGTGGCCGCGGGGGCTTGACGTCCGCGTCCTCGCCTCACGCGTCGCTTCCGACGGAGGGGTGCCAGAGTGGTCGATTGGGACGGTCTTGAAAACCGTAGATGGTGCAAGCCATCCGTGGGTTCGAATCCCACCCCCTCCGCTGCGTCAGGTTGCGTCGGACTCCTTCGGGATGCGTCCGACGCTTTGTTTTCCGAGGTCGGCTCCATCGTGAGCGTTCGCGCATCCGAGTTGATCGTCGCGTCGGAAGCCATCGCTATCCCTCGCTCCCCATCCCCTGCGGTGGGCAAATGGTGGGCAAGGAGTTTGCTTATGGGTCGGCCGTCCGTGCCGGTTGCAGCCAACACGCTGGCCTCGGGTTCGGTGGTGGCCTTGGGTGGGCTCAGGTCTGGCAGAGCGTCCAAGGCGGCCGACTGATCGAACAAGCCGACGTGGGCGTAGATTCCGAGCGTCAACATCGGGGTGGAATGCCGTGCGAGCGTTTGGACGACCTTGACCGGCGCGTTGCTCATGGCCAGCGCTGTCACATAGGAGTGACGCAGGTGATGGAAGTCGGCCACCCGTCCTGAGGCGTCGCAATAGGGCAACCCGGCGGCTTTCAGGTCGTGCCGGATGAGTTCGGCGGTGTGTTTGGTCAGCTTGCCGAAGACTG
This sequence comes from Isosphaerales bacterium, assembly GCA_044450785.1. Taxonomy (GTDB): domain Bacteria; phylum Planctomycetota; class Planctomycetia; order Isosphaerales; family Isosphaeraceae; genus JBIOJM01. The sequence goes on along the minus strand of JBIOJM010000089.1, from coordinate 6,564 downwards.
GCTTCCCAGGGGACCTGGAAGCGACCCACAGCCGCAGGGCTTCGGCCAACTCGGGGCGGATCGGTTGGGTGTCATCTCGGCGGCGCTTCGAGTAGGCGGCCTTGACCGTGACCGTGGGCGGGTAACAATCCAGGGTGAACGCCTCGGGGGTCAACGATCTTAATTCGTTGGCGCGAAATCCCGTCCCGAGGGCCACCAGGTAAAGGGCAACCCGGTCGGGTCCGGTTAGCTTGAGGACCACCGGGCCAGTTTGGGCGGCATGCAGCAACCGAGCCAGCTCCTCGGGGCTCGAAGCGCGGCGCTCATGGCGGCGGTCGGAGTCGGGGTTGGGGCTGGTCAGGTGAGCGAGCGTGTCCTCCCCGGCGCGGCCATCCCGCCAAAGCCATCGGGAGAAACCCTTGATCGCTCGCGTGTAGTGATGGATCGAGCGGAGTGAAACTCCCGTGTCGCGGATCGCTTTCAGCGCGGCTTGGATTTTCGAGGGGGCCAAAGCCGATATTCGGCAGACGCGAGCTAGCTCGATGGCGCGGTTCGCTCGATTACGGGTCAGGTTGGCGTGCTGGGAGGTTGAACCCTTGGCTAGCAAGAAAGCGTGCCAGTCCGCGACGTGGGTGGTAAGTGGCCGGGCATCGTGCCGGCGCAACGCTTCGGCCTTGGGATCGACGAGTCCGGACCGGATCTTCGCGGCCTCCGATTCCGCGGCACGCGCCAGCTCCTCGGTTACGCGGCGGTCGGAACAACCCTTTCGCTCACGCTTCGCTCCGTCGGCGTCGACGAATCGGTAATGCCAAACGTTCCCGCGCTTTCTGTACGATGCCATCGTCAAGTGTCCTTTCTCTTGCGGCGGGGTTGGATCTCCAGTCCCAGACAGTCCATCAGCCGGTCGATCGAACCGAGCGACAAGCCTCGCTCGCCATGAACGAACTTTGAGAGCGTTGATTGAGCGATCCCAGTTCGCCCGGATATGACGTACCGGCTGATCGCGCTCTCGCGAATGGCTCGCCTCAGTCGATCGGAAAATGGTTCGCCCATGCCAGGGATTCTATCGGTGTGGTTAGCGCCTTGTCAAGTATCACGACCAGGATCGCCGGGTGATTGTGGCAGGTGCTGGTACCCGGTGCCCGGTCCCCGGCGCCATGCGGCCAGCTCACCCCGTGTCAACAGCGGGGGACTCGATTCCCGCGATGCGGTCGATCCACCAGCGGCGTAGGTTGACGCCAGCCTGCCAGGCCTCGGTCCAATCTTTGTAAGGGGCGGGGGGCCTTGCGCGGCGGGCTCGAGCCCGCCACCGCGAGGCGGCTTGGTCCCCGGCGGTGTCGGCGTCAGTCGCAACGTGCCACGTCGGGGCCTTGAGCATCGTTCCGAGGATGGCGGGTTCGGGACGGGCGGATGCCGAACCAAGTGTCGCGACGGCGGCCAGCTCCCGCAGCTCTTGACCGAGCAAAAGGGCGTCGAATTCCCCCTCCGCGATCACCATCGGCTTGCCGATGCTAACGACCGAGGGGGTCGGATAGAGCAAGGGGCGGTCGCGGAACGCCTCGATGTATTTGGGTGGTGGCCTGTCTTTCGGGAATCGAGCACGCCACTCATCAGTTGGGCGGATCTTGACCAGCTTCAACTGGTCGCCATCGAACCACGGGATGAGCACGCCGGGGGGCTTCCAATGCACACCCACAGCTCGGGGCGTCCATCCCAGGCGGGCGGAGCGGATGGTGTCAGGAGTCAGTCCACGGGCCTTGAGGTACGCACGTGCCTTCTCTCCCTCGGGCAACCAGATTCGGTCAGTTGCGTCTCGGACTAGCCTCAACGCATCCTGTAAGTGCAAGCCAGTCGATCGTTCAGACGGACTCTCGAGGGCGTTAGTGGACCTCCTTGCTGCGGGGGTCCCGAGTCCCAGAGCGGATGCGCGTGCTCGGCTCGATGTTGTGACGGCGCCAGAATGCTCAGCCAGCCGACGAAGGGCCACGGGGAATGACACCCCCTCCAACTTCATCACGAGCGTTGCAGCATCCCCCCACTCGCCACAACCGAAACATCGCCACCACGGCTTGCCGGGGTCCACGACGAATGAGGGGTTGCGGTCGTCGTGGGTTCCGAGAGGGCATTGCCACCAGGACCTGCGGTCACGCGCTCCGCGCCGGCCGGGGGCTGGGCCAAGCAATCGGGTCACCAGCTCGATCAAGTCGATGGTCCCCCGGATAGCTCCCCAAGGGCTTTCCATGTTGGCTCGCGCCCCCATGCTGGGCGTTTTCCCTGCTTCCGCGAGCGCCGCAAAATTGCCAGAATTGACGATTCGCGGTTGTTTTGGCGGTTTTGTCAATTTTGCGGCGCTTCCCTAAAGCTCGGGTTCACATCGTAGATTGTCGAATGCTTTCGACCGGGCTTTGGAGACCCGTCAGGTTCCTGCCGGGGCCGGATGACGTTGTGGACCGCCATCCAATTGACGGCATCCGAAAGGGCCCCGCGATCGTCACGGAATCGCCGAAGATCTCTCGTGATATCTCGCTCCGAGAAGTCGCTGAGACTGTGACGACGAAGCCACCTAACAATCGCCCTGACATCGTCCCCGCCATCGTCACGCTTTCCCCCGATGGCGGCGTAGACACGCAGGGCGTGGGCCTTGAAATAGTCCACGATGCGGAAGGCGGCCTCGATGGTTCGCTTGGGCAGCTCGGGCAAGTCATCGGCCGGGCGGGTCGGGTCACTCGCCAGCGTCATCAGGTGGAGAATCAACGCCAGTCGTGCGGCGTAGGCTTCCAGCTTTCCCCATGGGCCTTCGAGACTATCCGGGAAGTCATCGGCTTCTTGCTCGGCGTAGTGGGCCTGACACCATGCGAACCACGATCGGGCGGCGTCGGGGGTCATCTTGGCCACCCAGGGGGTTGGCTTGCCGTCCACGACGCGCATATCTCGATGCCACAACGCCAGGGCGACACGCTCCCACTCGGCGGCCACGTCGTCAGGGATTCCTTGCTCGGAGTAATGACGGGCCGGGCGGTCAGGATAGGAGAACAGCAGGCGGGCCATGAATCCGTCGTCCCGTCCGCGTCCCTCGGGGAGTGCCGTAAGCATGTCAGGTGTCATCCCTCCCACGACGGTCAGGAACGGATGAGGAACGACGATTGGTTCCGTCATGTGCTTGGCACGGTCCACATAGACGGGCTCGCCATTCCAGGCGGATAAGTAGAACGGCCGGTCCCCTCCCTTGCCTCCCTTGTACTGGTCCATCGACAAAACCCACTTGGTCATTTCGTCAGGGGCAACGGTCAGTCCTCGCGGGTTCTTTACCAGGATCGGTCCAAGGGCCTCAGTAGTGGGGTCGGTCGATGCGATCCGTCCCAAGATGGGCTTCTCGCCCTTCGTGTCAGGCTCGGGGGATTCCCAGGCGTCCATCTCCGTTCGCCATCGGTCATAGAGCATTTGGGCGATGAGCCATACAGGGGCCAGAGCGACTCGCAGGGCGGGCGATTTACCGCTTGAGGGGCTTCCGACCAGTGCGACATAGAGCGATGCCGACGCGAAGTAACCAGACTTGATGAGCAAGCTAACGGATTGGCCGATGATCCCCGAGGCGGCGGCCAGGATCGCCACCGCGGGGAAGTCGATGGGGCAAGCGATCGATTCGGCGGCGGCTTCGGCCAGGTCGCGGGCCGTACCGGGCAAGACATCGAGCGGGAAAGGTTCGGCCGGCGGCAGTGTCTTGAAGCGAATCGGTCCCCAGCCATCGTCGATCGCGTTGGCGTCGGCCTCGGGGAACGGTTCCTCGGGGTTTGCGTCGGCCACGGCCCTGATGATGGTGTCCGGGTCGTTCTGAAAAGATAGGTAATCGTCCCAGATTGGTTGACGGCCTTCCGGCGACGCTTCGTCCAGACGCTTGGCCAATGGGCGGTACGTCACGGGCAAGTCGATCAGCTCGCCGTTGAGGGAGTGGCCGCAAAGCAGGCGGCTGAAGATCCAAGCCACCTTAGGGCCGAAACCCGGGGCGGTGGCCTCATTCGAACCGCGGCGCGATGGATCGTCCTTGGTCACGGCGTCCCCCCTCTCTCGATCCATCGGCGGATCGTCTCGGGACGCCAGCGGGGGATGGGCTTACTCACCGTGCGGAGATCCACATCGGGGGGAGGGATCCTGCGCGCCGCGCGGAGGCGCTCCAACTTCGACCGGGACACTTTGAGGATCCGGCACAGGTCGCCCATCGCGAGCAGCGACTCGATGGGGCTGTCGCCGTTGCCGACGGCGGCCTCGATTGGGGATGATCCCGGCCGGGCCGGGGTCGTAGAATTAGAACTTGTGCGGAACCCAACGTGGTCCAGGGCGGCCTCGGTCCTTAGCCGGGGCCGTTCGTTTGCGCACATTAGGCGACCCCCTTCTTGCTCGGATCGCTCGGGTGGAACGGAACGACGAAATAGCCGAGTTGCTCCAGTTGGTCTTGGGCCTCATCCACCAGGGTCTTGTCGTTGCGGTCTACCCCGCGCAGCAAGGCGGAGAACCAGGCGATTGGATGGTTCTCCCCCTCCGTTTGATGGAGGTGGGAACGGTAACGCTTCGGCATGACTGAACTCCCGAGGGGTCCGCGACCATTTGCGGACCACTCGTAGGATCAGGGGGGAGTGTCGCGCCGAAGCGGGGAGTGTCGCGCGTTGGAAACAGCTAAAAAGACAGTGAAATGCGTCCAAGAAAAATGAAAAGTGTCGCGCGACACGGGGCGCGACACCCGCGCGACACTCTCGAACCGTTTGGAGTCAATCGTCGTCGTCGTTCAAGTTCTCATAGCGACCGGGTCTTGAGCGTGCAATCGAAGCTTCTACTTGCCCCGTCTCACGGTTGCGCCAACCTCTGGGCATCTCGCCCTTGCGGCCAAGTGCCCGTCTCTTGTGTGCCTCGACCAATTCCATGTAGTGCTGGCACCGGTACAGGGATCCGCGAGAGCATGGGATCCTTCGTGCAACTTCGGCAGTGGTGGGCGGCTTGTCCTCCAACGCGAGCCGTGAAAAGACGCCGCATGCTTTGTCATCGAGACTCAACTGGGACTGATTGGCCTCCTCATCCTCAGGGTCCAATTCGGCGGGCGGATACAGGTGTGGCATAAGCTGCTCTAATATCGCGCTTTCCAGCAAAAGCCCTTCGAAAAGGTCGTCCCGCGTGCGACGCTTTTCGAAGGCGGAACAAATCTGATCAGCGATAGCCCCGTTAAAGCATTTGATCGCGTCTTCGCTCGAAATATCCCAGTTAGGGCGATGATCTCGTGTGAAATACGTGTTGCTTGGGCTGCCCCCTCTTGAATCTGAGGGGGCTTGCGCGGACGCGGCGGGCCTGGTCTTAGTGCCGGGGCTTTCGGTCGGGTTGACCGGCCGAAACCAGGTGGTGATTAAGGGATGGTCGGGATGAAGAGCACACTGATTCTCAAAGGTTCGCCACACGTCGTAAAAACGATCATAAATATCTGACAAGCGTTGACGGATTGTCGGCGACCATCCGACGAATGCAGAGTTCGGGAGCTTCCATCGGTCGTACTCTGACTCCTGAGGCTTCCGGCGCGCAAGCACAGACTCGAACCATTCCGAGTGAGGGTCATGACCCCAGAATGGGTCGAAAAGCCGCCTAAGCCGCCAGGCCCATTGCAGCATTTGATTTCTGTCGTGTCCCACGTAGTAGTCTTTGATAGCTCGGGAGCTCGCCGCCTTGGCCAGTTCCACTGAGGCTTTCGCGATGAAAAGGAGATGGTGGGGGGACGGTTTTCTCGACATGGTGCCTCCGATTTCTTGGGCGGGCCGAACCCGGCGCGCCGGTTATCGGAGGAACACCAGCAACACCGGATCCGCTTGGCTGGCAGGTGGCCACCTGCCAGACCGTCCCGCCCTGCTATTGTATCAAGCGCGTTGGGTGAAACCGAGCGCGCGGGCCGGCCTGAACGGGTTCCGTTACGGTCGGGCGATCGCCGACGTCGACGGTGAATACACCGAACCCGGTGAACGGATCGAGGGCGCCGGGTCGGGTTCAGCCCGGGTCCTCGGTGCCGGCTCGGCGATCGGCGCCGGCTGGCCGCGTCGCCCGGGGCCCGAGTCGGCAACCGCGCCGTCGGGCCTGAGCGGCTCTGCCGGTCTCGGGTTCCGGCCCGACCAGCTCGGGCAGCTCGCGGGGCTCGGTGCCGACGGTGACAGCCTTCGGCTTAAGGGTCAGACAATTTGGGGTTCAGTCCGGGTCTGAAGAATAAGGGCTTTGCTGGAGAAAAGTGGCTGATGATCAATCAGCCACTTTTACGGTTGTAGCTAGAGGCCGAATGTCTGTGGTCTGGAGATTGCCTGGGTCGGGTCGTGCGTTTCAGCTTGGTGGTCTTGGCGCCGGCGTGGCGATCGCTGGACGGGCGCGCCGGCGTGGCCCTGGATTCGCGGAGATCCGCTCATCGTCGGCCAGCTCGGTTACGCGGTGGGGGCGCCGATCGGCGAGGCGGGGATCTTGGCTGGCGACTTGGACACTCGGGTCGATTTGACATGCGAGTCGTGGGGGGGGCCGGGGGGCCGCCCCCCCCCGGGGGCGCGGCGCGCCCCCCCCCCCCCCCCCCCC
>JBIOJM010000088.1:0-30274 GCA_044450785.1 Isosphaerales bacterium | reverse complement strand
GGTGCTCGCCGGGGAAAGCGTGCAACAGAACCGCGATGAACGCGGCGTCTCCGCCTGCCTAACTTTTCATCACCCCAGCCTCGCCCTCCCGAAACCTCGTCCTCCCGGCGGCATTGCGATCCGGCGCCGGATTCACGGCAACATCATTCATCGGTCACACCCCTTGATCAGACAGACCCTTCCCGCTTCATCCGGAATCCGTCTCGGCGGACGAGAAATGGATGCATGGTGCCGGTTGCTTCTCGCATGAGAAAAGCGGATGTCTTATGGTGATCGCTGAGAAAATCCGAGGACGGGTGTCGGGTCGCCGGTCGGTGTATTGATGAAGTCATGGGACGAGATCGAGCGTCCGGCGACGTTCGCCGGGTGCTCGTTCGTCCGACCTGGAGACGCGGCCCATGGACCCACACGGCTCGGTGACGCGGCTGAGGAGCCGAGTCCGGAGGAGTACCGCCGCCGACTGCCGGAGGATACCGCAGTGGTCGAGGCGGTCTTCGGGGCGGAGCCGCCGCGACCTGCCGACCGAGAACCCATCGATCCTCCGACCGATGATGCGCCGGGGACCACGCTCTCGGCGCCGGCCGGTGGGACGCTGCCTCCCGATCGGCCTGCATCCGGGATGCCGGGTTGGAGAGTGGGCCCGTATCTGCTGATCGAGAGGTTAGGGCACGGTTCCCAGGGGCACGTCTGGCGGGCCGCACAAGCGGCGGGGCAGCGGTTTGATCAGGAGATTCGGCTCCAGCCAATCCGGGTCGTCGCCGACCTCCCCGGGACGCGGGTGACATTCCACGCCTTGCGTCCCGACGGCCGTCCCAAGGGCGGACCACCGTTAGATGAGAGTCAACTCGAATGGGCCGCGCGAGGCCCCTCGGGCTCGCGGGCACCCGCGGCGGTTTCCGTCGCCCAACCGCCCCTGGCGTGGACTCAACTCCACGGAGTCGAATCCGACCCACGCGATCAGACTGTCACCTGGGCTGACCCCGTCCTCGGCCTCTTCGGCAACGCGGGCGAGCTCACCCTGTTCCGCTACCGGCCCTACCCGAACCGGTCCCATTTCGTCTCCGGCTCCTCCGCCCGGGTCGGTTTTGTTGTCCGCTCGGGCCTATTTCACGACTCAGTCGGCTCGAAGCTTGTCCTTTATCGATCCCCCGATCGGTTACGACATGAGGGGGATCGACTCGAACCACCCTTTTTACCGCATCAGGATCATGAGCATCAGCGATCCGACTGGAGAAAACCCGCCGCTCGAAGTCCCGTTCACCGAGCCCGTCCAGTTGATTCCCGTCGCTGCCGGCCCTCAGATCTGGGATTTCCAGATGGTCGGCGTGACGAGCGGGGCAAATCCGGCGGACCCGACTACTCCGACCCCGCTCTTGTATTACAAGAGCATGACCGTCGTGCAGGGCGCTCCCGGGCTGCGGAGAACGCGGAGCCGCGTCTTCACGCCTCCCCAGCTCAATCCCCCGGATCCGAACCACATCGACGACGCCGACCTCAACGCCGGAACCCCGGCGTTCTTCAAGGTGACGAACGTAGTGGACAATAGCGGCTTCCTGGTTTCCGTCGTGTACAAGCACGTCGTCATCAACAATCCCAATGTGGACCAGACGGGCCCGCGTCATATGTTCTTGCAACAGCCGTTTGCTTCCTGAAGGCGGCTGAAAGCGATGACGTGATACCCGGGGTTCCGATCGCAAACGGACAAAAGAACAACGATCTTCGAGGGAGCCCCCTTCAGCGAGTTGACCCGGAACCGGTTCGAGTCGGGGCCGCTGCCTGAGGGGCGGAATTGGCGGTGTCGCCCGCATCCAGGTAGATTGCCTCGCAGAGTTTGCCCAAGAGGCGGCCGGCCGCGGCGGTGGCCTCCGAGATCGAACGGTGGGGTTTGGGGGCGTCGAGTGGGACGTTGTTGACGAAGGCGGCCAGGACCAGCGATCGGCCCGAGGCGGTTTCCAGGTAACCGGCCAGCGCCTTGCTGGTCAGGACGGTGGTGCCATCCAGCTCGTTCGCAACGAAGAAGGTCCCGGTCTTGGCACGAGCGTGTCCGCGGGCTGGGCTGTCATTGGCGACCGCCTTGGCGAGGGTGCCGTCGCGGCCCAGGATCGGCAGCGCGACGTCGTAAGCGGCGAACTCAGGCCGGGCGGCCATCGCGCGCAGCAAGGTGACCGCCGCCCGCGGCGTGGCCAGATCGGCCCGGGCACCGCCGGCGCCGCCGCCAAATGAGACCGCACGCGGCTCGACCCCCAGGCTTTTGAGGACATCACCCTGGCGCAAGAGTCCCGCGGCCAGGGTCCGCTCGCCGTGCCGGACGGCCAGCAGCAGCGGCAGCGAGCTGGCGTACAAGTTGTGGCTGACCTTCAAGATCACGCGGATGTACTCGCTGAAGGGTGGCGAGGTGTATTCCGCCACCTTGGGGAGCCTGGCCACTTCGGCACGCGGCGGCAGGCCCGAGGTCACGTTCAGGCCGAGCGGCGAAGCCGCGACCCGCACACCGCGCCGGCGCAGGGCTTCGATCAAGAGCGCCCGGGCAAACGACGCCGGCTCGTCGATCTCATCGATCTTGACGACGCGGGCGTGGCCGACCGGTAATTGCCCGCGCACCTGGAACCGTCGCGGGCCGACCGGACGGACGAGAAGTGACGGCGCCGCGGCGGCGTCAACGGTCGCGACCTGCGCGTCCATCGTCACGAACTGCGTCGCCGGCTGGAACGTGACCAGCGCCGGCTCGCCGGCCTTGCCGGCGGGCTGCGCCAGGATGTCGATCACGTTGTCGTTGATCACGATCGGGCTGACCAGCCTGGGCCCACTGCCGGTGGCCTGGGCCGGCGCGAACAGCCGGTCGTCGACGATCACATCGCCGGCGACCTCACGGATGCCGGCGGCCTGCACCTCGCGGGCGAGATGGTCGAGACCGGCCAGCGGGTCGGTGGCCACGACCTGACAGCTCAGGTTGCCCCCGGCGTAGGTGTGGTCCTCATCCTTGAAGACAAGCGACCCGTCGGAGCCGGTGCGGCCTCCCATGCACAGGTCCCCCTGCGCGACCAGGATCACGTCGCCTTCGAGCGTTCCCTTGGTGTTGACTTCGCCGCGGCGGACCAGCGGCGTCTGGAAGCGGTGTCCCGGTCCCAACTCGACGAGCGCGGCCGCCGTACTGAACAGCTTGGTGACGGAGGCGGGGGCGAACAGTTGGTCCGCATTTCGCTCGTAAATCGTCTGGCCGGTCTTGCGATCGACGACCAGGACACCCCAATGACCGTGCTCGAAGCCGGGTGCCGCCAGCACCGCCGCGACGCGGCGCGACAAGAGATCATGCGCGGAAGCGCGGGAAGGCTCCTGCCCTCGGGCCCAAACGCCGAGCGCGGAGGTCCAGCCCACGACCAGGATCGGGCCCAGCCGATTCCGCAGTCGTGTGTGTCGATCGCGAGCCGCGCGCCCGTTTCCGCGTTCCATGTCGAACCGCCCTCGACGATTTCGATTCGCTGCCTGCCGTGCCCGATCTTGAACCTCAGCTTCCCGAGTCGCCGCCGATCGCCCGTGGGGGTTCGTCGGCGCCCAGGCTTCCGGTCAGCATCGCGTGCTTGACCTCCTGGATGGCCCTGGTCACGTGGATGTCGCGAGGGCAGGCGCTCGTGCAGTTGAAGACGGTCCTGCATCGCCAGACGCCCTCGGCGTCGTTGAGGATGTCGAGACGCTCGGCGGCCGCGCGGTCGCGCGAATCGAAGATGAAGCGGTGTGCATTGACGATCGACGCCGGGCCCACGTACTTCTGGTCTCCCCAGAACGGCGGGCAGGCGGTCGTGCAGCAGGCGCACAGGATGCACTTGGTTGTCTCGTCGAACCGCGCTCGCTGCTCGGGCGATTGCAGCCGTTCGGTGGTCGGCGGCGGCTCGTCGTTGACGAGGTACGGCATCACCGACTTGTAATGGTCGAAGAACGGCTTCATGTCCACGATCAGGTCCTTGATCACGGGGAGGCCCAGAATCGGCTCGAGGGTGAGCGTGTCGGAGCCGAGGGTCCGCACCAACGTCTTGCAGGCCAGCCCATTGACGCCGTTGATCCGCATCGCGTCCGAACCGCAGATGCCGTGCGCGCACGAGCGGCGCAGCGCCAGCGACTCGTCCTGGTTCCACTTGATCGCCAGCATGACGTCCAAGACGCGGTCCATGGGGTCGGCATCCAGCTTGAACTCCTGCCACCGGGGCTGGGATTCGCGCTCGGGATCGTAACGCCTGATCCGGACCGTCAAGTGCCGCAACGAACGCTCGGTGGCAATTTTGCTCATGATTCAGTATTTCCTGACTTCCAGCGGGTACTTGGGAACTTGCTGGCCGTCTTTCTCGACCATGAGGACGTCGACGTCCTTGTATTCGACGCGGGTCTGCCGGTCGCCGGTCGAGTAGACCAGCGAGTGCTTGAAGAAGGCTGTATCGTTGCGGGCCGGGAAGTCCTCGCGGAAGTGGGCCCCGCGACTTTCGGTGCGCGCCAGGGCGGCCGCCACGGTAGCCTCGGCCAGGTCGAGCAGGTTGCCCAGCTCGATGATCTCGAGCAAGCCGGTGTTGAAGACCGACCCCTTGTCCTGAACACCGAGGTTTTGGAACCGGACTTTCAGTGCGGCGATGTCGTCGCCGGCGCGGGTCAGTGTTAGGGCGGTGCGGAAGACGCCGCAGTGGTCCATCATGGTCGTCTGCATCTCATCGCGGATCTTTACCCACGGCTCGGTGCGGGGCCGGGAAAGGAGCCCGTCGACGGCGGCCTTGGCCGCGGCCTCGGGATGGGGCGGGACATGCTGGAACTCGCGCTCCCGGGCGAATTCGGCCATGGCCTTTCCGGCACGGCGGCCGTAGACGATCAGCTCGACGAGACTGTTGGTCCCCAGGCGGTTGCCGCCGTGGACGCTGACGCAGGCGCTCTCGCCGGCCGAGTACAGACCGGGCACGACAGTGCCGGCGGCGTCGCGGAGGATCCGGCCATCCACATCGGTCGGCAGCCCACCCATGGCGTAGTGCGCCGTCGGCTGGATCGGCATCGGCTCGTGGATCGGGTCGACGCCCAGGTAGGTCCGGGCAAAGTCGATGATGTCCGGAAGCCGCTTCTCGACCCAGGCGCTGTCGACGTCGCGGTCGGGGTGGAGCGGGCTCGACTTGTACTTGTTCATCGTGGCGGCGCGAATGTCGAGATAGACGTAGTCGCTGCCGCCGACGCCCCGGCCGGCGCGGACCTCCTGATAGATCGAGCGCGAGCAAACGTCGCGGCTGGCCAGGTCCTTGAGGTTGGGAGCGTACCGCTCCATGAACCGCTCCCCCACGCCGTTGAACATGATGCCGCCGTCGCCGCGGCATGCCTCGCTCAGAAGGATCCCCAGCCGGTAGACGCCCGTCGGGTGGAACTGGAAGAATTCCATGTCCTGCAGCGGCAGGCCGTGTTGGTAGGCGATCGCCGGACCGTCGCCGGTCAGGGCATAAGCGTTGGAGGAGACCTTGAACATCCGGCCGAACCCGCCGGTGGCCAGGAGTACGCTCTTGGCATGGAAGACGTGAAGCTGGCTGGTGGCGATCTCGAGTGCGACGATGCCGCGGCATTCGCCCTCGTGGAAGATCAGATCGAGCATCTGGAATTCGTCGAAAAAGGTCACGCCCTGCTTGATGCATTGCTGGTAAAGGGTCTGCAGGATCATGTGTCCGGTGCGGTCGGCCGAATGACAGGCTCGCATGACCGGCAGGCTCGGCTTGGCCGCCTCACTGCCGGCGGGCGCGGTAGGGTCGTAGGCGGGATTGGGCTTGGTGTGCCCGCCGAAGCGGCGCTGCGAGATCCGGCCGTCGGCCGTGCGGTCGAACGGCAGCCCCATGTGCTCGAGCGCGTAGATGCACTCGACCGCCTCCCGGCAGAGGATCTCGGCGGCCGTCTGATCCACCAGGAAATCGCCCCCTTTGATCGTGTCGTAAGCGTGGTTCTCCCACGAGTCGTGCTCGAGGTTGGAGAGCGCAGCCGCAATCCCCCCCTGCGCCGCCCCGGTGTGCGAGCGGGTCGGGTAAAGCTTGCTCACGACCGCCGTGCCCACCCGCCGGCTCGCCTCCAGGGCCGCCATCAAGCCCGCTCCCCCGGCCCCGACGATCACGCAATCAAAGCGATGATAATTGTTCATGCTTCCAATAATTTCAAAAAGTGCGAACCTCGCGCTGGCGCGGCCTTTTGGCCACGCGCGTCAGGGGGCCCAAGCCGCCGCGGCGCGAACGGCTCGGGCGGGATTCTCGGGCCCGGGCGCAGACCGGCCCTCCGCTTTGACCATCTGGCCCAGGGAGGCCTTGAAGTACTTTTGATTGATGTAGTCTTGGTCCTTCTGGAACATCATGATCGCGTAGGTGCCGATCATCATCAAGAAGATCGCGCCCACCCAGATCAGGGTGTGCGTCAGGACGCGTTTGCCGGGCCGGATCACGTATTCGTCCAGCACTTGACGCAGGCCGTTGCCGCCGTGAAGCACGGCGAGGTTGATCATGGTCAAGTCCCACAGGCGCCAGAAGACCCCGGTTTTGGGGTCGCCCCAGCGATTGGCGACGAACGCGTAATTCACCGTCTCCACATTGTTGAGGATGTGGGTGATGAACAAATGGCCGAGCGCCAGGAATACGAGCAACAGGCCCGAGATCCGCATGAAGAACCAGGCCGTCAGCTCGAAACCACCCACCGGCTTGAGATGCCTCGTCATATCGTCGACCTTTTGTCGGTTACCTTTCGTATTTCCAGGGAACCTGCCCTACCGGATCGCGTGGCCGGGGGGGCCGGCCAGGGCACCCAGCACGATGTACGTCACCGGGATCATCACCCCGCCAAAGATGAAGAGGACGATCCAGAAGGCTTGCCGCTGATATTCCGCCGACCTGGGCCAGAGGTCGAAGAGCGCGATCCGCACGCCGTTGACCGCGTGGAACAATACGCAGGCGATCAGCCCCAGCTCGGCGAAGCGGAAACCCCACCGGAGCAGCCAGTAGTAGGTCCCCCAGAAGACGCCGCCGTAGATATCAACCGTGAAGTCGTACTCCGCCGGATAAGCAACCACCAGGAACGTGTCGATGATGTGGACGATCAGGAATAAGAGGATCCCCAGTCCGGTCACCCGGTGGATCAGCCACGACCACTGACCGATGCCGCCGCCGTAACGCATGCCCTCGGTGAAGCGCGACCAGGCGCTGCGGCGATACATCTGCGGACCCTTGAGCGTTCTTGGTTGCGACATCTGAAAAACCCGTCGAGGCAAAAGCACACAGCCCAGGGCGCATGCCCCAGGAACCGATTCAGCGATTCGAGCCTTCGTTCCGAGGAGCTCAGAACGGACGACATCAGCCTCCTGCTGGAGACAAGTCATGTCGCCCGCTTTGCAGCTCGAACAGACGAGAGGTTCACAGATCGCCCAGGTTCCCGGGGTTGGCACCCCGGGCTTTACGATGGCGCCCCTTCCCGGGGCTCGAAGCGGATCTCGTACACCCTCTGACTTTTTTAGAGGGTTAGTAGGGCTGAATCAAGGGGGGAGTGGGAAAAGATCCCGGGCGGTCCCAAAAAAGATGAGACGTGGATTCGGAGCCGCCTTACCGTGCCAGTTGCAGCCGAGTCGCCGCGACGAACCCGTTGAACAACCGCCGGCCGATCGCCTGGACCGGGCTGCCGTGGCAGAGGTTCTCACTCAGGTCTTCCAGCCAGAATCGATCGGGGACCAGCGATGGCTCCGCCTCGACGATGACTAAATCCCCGGGCCGACCGCGAGGGGCGACTTGCAAGACTAAGCGGGTACCCACAACCGCAGCCTGGGTTGGCTCGATCCAGGAGTCCACGATTGCACCATTGACGATCATTTCGGATTCCATCCTGTTACTCACCTTTCTCCTCTTGCCCGTCTTGCCAGCTTTGCGATTCGGCTGTGCCTGACCAGTCGATTGATCCAACACATGCATCATAGCAGCCAGGAATTGGACGGTCAAGTCGATTTTTCAAAAAAACGAGCTCGACTTAAGCGTGTTTCCGTTTGTGGGTTCCGGAGGATTCACTGCTGAGATGCCCTCGACTGTCTTGAATTCCTTGCCCGGTCAACGACACCATGAACCGTCTTTAGAGTTGCACCCGCGAGTCGATTCCGGACATGGCACCGTGTCCTGGCACATGGATGGCATCGACAAAAACGTCATTCAAACCACAAACAAAGAGCAAATTTGATGTTCGGGGAAAAGAAAGTCGCGAGAAACCAACTGGCTGCGAGGAAGGTATTCGTCATGAACAGTCCAGCAGCGCGAACTCTGCTGGGGACGCGTACGCTTTAATCCGCACGATGTGACGCGCCTTTTTTGTTGGGAGCACGACAGCCAGTCAGGCGGGAGGCGCGACGTTCAGCCGCCCGGCCAATTCTGTCAGCCTGGACCAGTGGGTTTGGTCCAAGGGGATTCCGTGGGAGGATCGGTGCCGCAGGATGTTGCGCTCGGGGTCGCCGGGTAGCACGATTGCATCGACGCCGCGGGCACGGGGAGTCGCCCGGATGTATTCAGCCAACCGGGTGGCCTGGCCAAACACGGACTCGCAGCCTGCGAATCGAGCCGGGTCGAGAACCAGGAACACGACGTTGTTACCGCCGGACGGTGGTGCATCGGGCTGGCTGCACCGGCCGCCGGAGAGCCCGCCGGCCCAGAGCTCCAGGATCAAACCCAGGCCGAAACCCTTGTAGGACTGAGCACCGCCGAGCGGGAGGATCGTGCCGAATGGAGGTTCATACAGGACGGCTGGATCCGTCGTCGGCTGGCCTTCGTGGTCAAGGAGCCACCCCTCGGGGACGGGACGACCGCTGATGTAGTAGCCGCGCACCTTCCCCTCGGCGACCACGCTCGTGGCGAAATCGACGACGATCGGCGCGTCGAGGCTGGCCGTGGGCACGGCGGCGCAGAAAGGGTTGGTGGCCAGCCGAGGCTCGAGCCCCCCGGGAGGGGCGACCCGCGACCAGGCGCCGCAGTTGTTGACCGTCGCCATCATCATGAGCCCCTGCTCCGCCGCCCGTTCGGCGTATTCCCCCAGGCGACCGATGTGCCCGCAGTTCCGCGCAGACCCGACCGCCACTCCCAGCGCGTGGGCCTTGGGCACCAACAGGTCCAAGAGCCGGTGCGCCTGGACTTGCCCCAGGCCCCACTGGCCGTCGCAGACGACCAGGGCGGGCGTCTCGTTCTCGAGCTGAAGCGCCACGCCGATCCGGACTTCGGCTCGCTCGACGAAGCCGACGTACTGGAGAAGTCGCATCACTCCGTGCGAGTCGTGGCCGCGCAGGTTTGCACCCACCAGGCTCGACGCCACGACCGCGGCGTCGTCGTGCGGCACGCCCACGGCCACCAGCAGCCTGATGGCGAACTCGGTCAGAACCGGTGCGGCGATCGCAGGCACGATGAGCCTCCTTCCCGATCTTATCCCGCGGTCAGCCATTTGCAATCGCGTGGTCGCCGTGGTCGAATCAAAGGAAGGAAAGCCCGGTCTGCCGGCGACGCCGGGGAAACGAGGCACGAATCAAGTGAAAAGGGGCGCACAATGTCATTTCGGGTCGAGACTCAGGCACACGGCGCACGGACGGTCTATTCTCTGCACGACGATGCAACGGGTGCGTCCGCCAGGATCCTGCCTTCGTTCGGCTTCAATCTGTTCGATCTCCGGCTACCACTCGCGGGCCAGGTGCGACCCGTGCTGGTCGCGGCGCCCGACTTTCCCGACCGGCCGGGCCACCCAGCGGGGAATGGAACGCCGATCCTCTTCCCGTTTCCCAATCGGATCCGCGACGGCCGATTCCGCTTCCAAGGCCGCAACTTCCAGTTGCCGGCCACGAATGGCCCGAACGCGATTCACGGCTTCGCGCTCGCGACAGCCTGGGACGTGGTGGAGCACAAGGCCGTCTCCGACCAAGCATTTCTGGTCGGCCGCTACCAGATCTCGAAACAATCGCCCGACGCGCGTTCTCTTTGGCCCGCCGACGCCGTGCTCCAGGTCCGCTACGGCCTTGCCGGGCTCCGGCTTTCGATGACTGTGACCGTATCCAACCCCACTGCCGAAGATCTCCCTTACGGATTCGGCATTCACCCTTACTTCCGACTTCCCTTCCCCCCGGGTGGCGACCTGGCACGAACACAGGTCATCATCCCGGCGTCGAAGTACTGGGCACTCAATGATTTCCTACCCGACGGCGAAATCCGGCCCGTCGACGCCCGGCTTGATTTCCGCAAGGGTCAACCGCTCAAGGGGCTCAAGCTCGACGACGTTTTGACGGACCTCGAGTATCATGGGAGGCGCGGACTGGCCCGGTTGGTCGACCTGGACAAGAAGGCGGAGTTCCGGCTTACCTTCGACGACAGCATCCGCGAGCTGGTCGTCTACACGCCCCCCAACAAGCCGGACGTGCTGTCCGTGGAGCCATACACCCAGACGACCGACGCGATTAACCTGCAGCCCAAGGGCCTGGACGCAGGCCTCCGTGTCCTGGGGCACGGACGCCAGGATACCTTCACGATCACCATGGAGAGTCTGGGATGATGCCCCTGCGTGCGCGGGACCGCGGCGTCAGGGGGAAATCCGAACAATTACGGGCATTTGAGCGTCCTATTGATCAGAATAGGGGCGGAGGCAAGTTTAGTGCTGGCAACCAAGGAATTGCTCATGGAGCCGACCTTGGCGGCGGAGCCGGAAGAGCTGCCTGGGCTGCGGCTCGACTTGCTGCGGCGCGCGACCGAGATTTACCTGAGTCTGGCTTATCCGTCGGGCATGGTTCCCGAGGCTGTCCAGCGCCGCCTGGCCTGGCGGGAAGGATGCACGGTCGATGGGCTCTTGAGCGAGCCGCCCTTTGAGCGGACCGGCAAGGCTCCCGGGCGGCCGGCACCGATCTACGCGCTGCGGCTTGGCAATCACCGATACCCTCACATGAAACTTCAGATCCAGCCCTGGCCCATCGAGGCGGGCTTCATGCTCTCGGTGAATACCCATGACCAGGTGACCGGGTCCGTCCTGAACGCGGTCGACGCCCAGGCGTTTCACGAGCTCCAGTCCGAGAATCAGCGCCTCAAGGAGGCGATCGAGGCAACCTGGGATCATGCCGGTCTACCCACCTTCCTTCGTTACCTGCGTGATTACATCAAGAGCCGCGCATCGGCTTGTTCGCCGGACGACCTCGACGAGAGGTCCGAGACCAACCCTGGCGCGTCCGGCATGACCCCGCTCACGTGACGTCAAGTCGGGAGAGCTGATTGATGGAGCTGATGACGCCGCCACTGGTCTGGGCCCAGACCGAGCCGGCCGCGGCGAATCCCAATTCAATAGCTCTGCTGGCGTTACGGCGATGGTTCTCGAGCCTGACACTTTCGTCACCCCAGCCGGTCCCCGGCTTTCACGGACTCTGGGCCGTCCTGGCCGGGCTAGGCGTCCTGCTGGTGGTGGCCCTTTTCTTCCAGGGCCCGGTCGCTGTTCTGAAGCAGTTTTTTGATCTCCCGGGGCATGTGCGGTTGGTCCAGAAGGCGACGCGGCGGGTGTGGCGTGCCGGCCGGATGATCTCGATCGCGATCGGCTTTACCGTGTTGTCCTGGACGGCCAGCCAGTCCTTGGTCTTTCTCAGGGAGTCCGGTCGACGGCTCGATCTGACCTCGCTGACCAAGTCGCGCCGTCTGGGTGAGCTGGCGCTGGAACAGGGAATCCTGGCCGGCATGACTCCCCTGCGCGACGTGGCCGGGTTGGGTGACAACCTGCCATTGCTCATCTTCGCGGCGATCGTGCTGTTTCGGGCATCGCTCGATTTGCCGGGCTGGGGCTCCCAGCCGGACGACGGCGCCGGCACCTCGCCGGAGCGGAGGCGCACAGGCTGGTCGACCTTGGTTTGGGGCGTCGCTTTGCTCTACGCGCTCTATCGGGCGGTGGCGTGGGGGGCGGGGAGCGGCGACTTGCCCCTGGGGGGCTGCCTGGTCGTCGAGGCGGTCTTCGTGCCAATTCTGATGGTGATTTCCGACGGCTTCTTGATGGCGTGGCTCTTGACCGAACTGCGGGACGCCGGTTTTGACAACAGCGGCGAAGACCGGCTCGACTTGCGGCACGCGATCGCTCTCTTGCCAGGGTCGGCGCTGGCGTGCGCTCTGGTCTTGCCGGCTCGTTATGTGGCGACGTTCGTCTGGCTCGCCTCCGCCTACTTGCCGACCTGGGCCAATGACAACGCGCTGGGGCGAGCTGTTCGCTGGCAGCTTGGCTGGGGACTGACCGATCTCCAGGCCGCCGCCCTGGTGGTCTTGGGCCTGACCGGCACCGTCGCCTGGAGCCGTGGCACTCTTCAGGGTTCGATCGCAGGCTACCGACGGCTCCTCGCCACCGAGGGCGGCCACCTTGTCGCCGCCCTGGCGATGGCGGGTGTGGCAGCCGGCGTGCTGGCGGCGGCCGTTTACACCGTCGTGCTGCTGTTGCCGGCGCAGGGCTGGGTCCTCGGCGCGGCCGACAGCTACGCTCACTACGCAACGCTGCCGGTCGGGCTCTGGACGCTCGCCGCCTTGATCGAGCTGGCCCAGCGCTCGCTCCCGTCCGCCTCGCTGCGCCAATCGTCCGTGCAACAAGCGCCGGCGCAGTCCAATTACGATGCCGAGCGATTCAGCCGCCACGACGCGGACCCTGCTGTCGCGGCACCTGCGTCGTGAAGGTGTCTCATTCGAGCTGGGACGGGATCGGATCGTCGCTCTTGACTCCCTCGGGCAACACCTCGAGGTAAGGTCCCAGGAGCGCCCCGGCCGTCGGGGGAAGCTGGCCGTGCTCGCGCCGGTACAGCTCGGCGGCCAGCTTGACGATGATTGCCGAGCGGCGACGGCGCTCGCGGGCGAGAAAGCCCTCGCGCTCCCACCACCAGAATCGGTCCGCGGCGTTGCCGGCGTCTTCTGACCGAAGCATAATTCGGGCCAGCGAGGTATGATCGATGGCCCTGTCGAGCAACTCCGGTTTCACGGCGCGGGCTGCGGGGGGCGCGGTCGGATCGGCCGCGTAGATCAAGGTCGGTTTCAAGATCGCAATGGGGGCTCGCTCCGCAGCGGGTCGATTCACCTGCGCCAGCCAGTTGGCGAACACAAGCCGGAGCGCGCGGCGGCTCCGCTCCACGTCGTTGGCGGCACGAAGCCGAAACCGGTGGATCTCGCGCCCAACGCTCCAGGGAACCACCTGGTTCAGCCAGCCGGCGCGCCCTCTGGGCATGGCGATCTCACGGACCGAGAAAAGCAGTTCGTCCAGGTCGCGAAGGCACATCAAATACTCGAGCTTCACAGCTTCGGAATCCGGCGAAGTCAACGCGTCGGCGGCCAGGGTGTCTTTCAGCGCCTGGTGCAGATGCTTGGTATCCACGCGCGGGTCGGCCGCCCAGTGCAGAATGCGCCGCGCGGCCAGCTCGTGCATCTTGGCGCCGTACCTGCGCTCGACGAGGACTCCATGCCTCCCGATCAGCCGGCTCGATCGCAGCATGGCCCGGTACCAGCGCCAGGCCTCTTCGATCTCGCCCTTCTCCTCAAGGCGCGAACCCTCGAGTGCGGCCATGCCCGAGTGAAGCGCAACCTCCTGCATGAGAGGCAGGGTGATGTCGAACGCCTGCTGGCTGCGCTGATGATAAAACGAGTCGGGGCGTTCGCTCCCCGCGCGCCAGATCTCCAGTGCCGCGCGGTTCTTCTTGAGAAAGTCGAGGACGCCGGGCTCAGCCTTCGACCAGGTCAGGGCACCGTCCTTTCCTTTCCAGAGACCGTCCCAGAACGCCGTTGGTGCATCCTGACTCTTGATATGGGCCGCCGCGTAAGCCACGTAGGCATTGTCTTCATCCGAGATCATGATCGGTCGCCGCGCCTCGGCGACGTCGAACGGATCACCAACGTCAGGCAGCTCATCCAAGCTCCGCATCCGCCAGACAGAAATGCCTGACACTGCGATGAGGGCCGCCACAACTCCCCAGGTCAGCAGACGGCCGCGCCCGACGTGGGGTCGTCGGATTCTGGATGAGGGTTCTGCTGCCGCCGGACTGGTCATGGATCCCTCGTGATTTCAGTCAAGCCCCGCCGGGATCGGATCGTCGCTCTCGACTCCCTCGGGCAACACTTTGAGGTAAGGTCCCAGGAGCGCCTCGGCCGTCGGGGGAAACTGGCCGTGCTCGCGCCGGTACAGCTCGGCGGCCAGCTTGACGATCAGCACGGCGCGGTTCCGCGGCTCGCGGGGCAGAATCCCGTCGTCCTCCCAGGGCGACCTCGTAATGAGGTGTCCGCCGGTGGAGGTGAGATCATCGGGACGAAGCATCACCCAGGCGAGAGACGTGTGGTCAATGGCCTTGTCGAGTACCGCGGGGGCCAGGGCACGGGCCGCGGGGGGTGCGGCCGGATCGGACGCATAGATGATCAAGGTTGGCTTCCGGATCGCGATCGGGGCTCGTTTCGCCGCCGGCTTATCCACCTGAGCCAGCCAGTTGGCATACAGCAGCCGCAATACGCGCCGGCTTCGTTCCACGTCGTTGGTGGCATGCAGCCGGATTTTCTGGATCGGGACCTTCGCGCCCGTCGCTGCAACCAGTTTCTCGATCCAGCCAAACCGCCCGCCCGGCATGGGGACATCCCTGACCATGACCCGCAGCTCTTCCAGGTCGCGGATTTCCCTCAGGTACTCGAGCTTGAGACTACCGGAGAGTGGCCGGCTCATGGTGTCGGCGGCGAGCGTGTCGTCGAACGCTCGGCGGAGGAGCCTGGCATCGACGCGGGGGTCGGCCGCCCAGTGGATGATGCGCCGGGCAGCTCTTTCGTGCGTCCTCGCGCCAAATACCCGCATGATGATCACTCCGTGCTCCCCGACGTGCCGGCTGGTTCGCAGCATCCCTCTGTACCAGCTCCAGGCCTCGTCCATCGCCCCCTCTTCCTCGTGGCGTGAGCCCTGGACTCCGGCCAGCAAGGTGAGCGACCTGAGAGCATCGACCACGGGAAGTATTGTGTCGATCGCCAGCTCACCCGGCTGGGTGGAGAGCTCATGGGGCCGCTCGCTCCCCTCGCGCCAGGTCAGAAGCGCCGGGTGGTTCTTCTCCACAAAGTCTCGGACAACGTCACCGGACTTCGACCAGGTCAGGGTCGCGAGGTCGACCCGCCAGAACGCCCTCGTGAACGTCGATAGCTTCCGCTTGGCGTCGGCGTAAGCGACGTAGGCGTTGTCGTCATCCGAGAGCACGATCGGCCGTCGCGCCTCGGCGACGTCGAAGGGATCGCCGACATCCGGCAACCCGTCGAGGTTCCGGACTCCCCAGATCCAGATGAACAGCACCGCGATGAACCCGGCCGCCAGCGCCAAGCTCAGGAGTCGCCCTCGCCCGATCCGCCGGCGCCCGGCTGGAACGGACCGATGCGTCACCTGCGGCTCCGCCCTGGATTCCATGACGATCAACCGTCGAAGTTGAGGCAATCGCACAGTCCACCGATCAAATTGTCCCATCCGCTCTCCAATCGGACAATAGTGCCACCCCGTGGACAAGACGGCGGGTTCCCGTTAACTTCCGTTTACGGGCGAACCTGGTTCCGATCGGCAAACCCATCTTGGGAAACACGTCCATGAATCGTCGCGAGTTTCTGGAGGCCGGCTCGGCTGCCGCGGTGGTCGCGTTGTCGGGTGCGGGCAAGCGCGCTTCAGGCTTCACCAGCCGGGAAGCCAAGCGCGTCGGCTTGATCGGATGCGGCTGGTACGGCAAGGCCGACCTGATCCGGCTGATCCAGGTCGCGCCGGTTGAGGTCGTGTCGCTGTGCGATGTCGACAAGAAGATGCTGGCGGAGGCGGCCGAGATCATCTCGCATCGGCAAGCCTCCAAGAAGACTCCGCGCACCTACGGCGACTACCGAGAGATGCTCAAGGAGAAAGACCTGGACATCGTCCTGATCGCCACGCCCGACCACTGGCATGCCCTGCCGATGATCGCGGCCGCGGAGGCGGGTGCCGACATCTATGTCCAGAAGCCGATCAGCGTCGACGTGACCGAGGGCCAGGCGATGCTGGCCGCCGCCCGCAAACACCAGCGGGTCGTGCAGGTCGGCACTCAGCGCCGCAGCACGCCGCATCTGATCGAGGCCCGCGACCGGATCATCCGGGAGGGCAAGCTCGGCAAGGTCGGCCTGGTCGAGGTGTACTGCTACTATCACATGCGCACCAAGGAGAACCCGGCCGATACCGACCCGCCCGAGTACCTCGACTGGAACATGTGGACCGGACCGGCCCCGATGCGCCCCTACAACCCGCTCAAGCACCCTCGGGGCTGGCGCGCGTTCACCGAATACGGCAACGGCATCATGGGCGACATGTGCATCCACATGCTGGATATGGTGCGGTGGCTGCTCGAGCTCGGCTGGCCGAAGCGGATCAGCTCATCCGGCGGTATCCTGGTGGACAAGGCCAGCAAGGCGAACATCCCCGACACCCAGACGGCGACGTTTGATTTCGGCGACCTCGACGTCGTCTGGCAGCATCGCACCTGGGGCGATCCGGTCGATCCAAAATACCCCTGGGGGGCGACTTTCTATGGAGATAAGGGAACCTTGAAGGCCAGCGTCCACGGCTATGACTTCACCCCGCTCGGAGGGGGAACACCGGTCCACCGGGATGTGACCTACGAGCTCGATGAGTTTCCCGAGGACAAGACCGAGAAAGATCTGGAAAGGCACGTTGCTCCGGCGATCCGGGGGCACATGAAGGACCTGCTCGCGGCGATTGCTTCGCGCGGCCGGCCGGTGGCCGACATCGAGGAAGGGTACATCTCGACATCGAGCTGCATCCTGGCCAACCTGGCTCTGCAACTGGGCCGGTCGCTGACCTGGGACGCCAAGGCCGGCCGGGTCATCGGTGACGACGAGGCAAACCGGTTGCTCACCCGGCCCTACCGCGCTCCGTGGACGCATCCCACACGGGAAGGATGAAGGATGAAGGATGAAGGATGAGTTGGAAAGGATCTGTCTTATTCATCCTTCCGCGTTCCGATGTGGTCAGTGGTCAGAGATCTGATCCGTGGGACGAGCCTGGACGTCACACGGCAAGCGACGAATCGGACATCCCCGCTCCCCTCTCTGAAACGGACGGCACACAATGCCCGGCCAACGCCCGTTCCTGACCCATCCGGAAGACTTCTCCGACGTGAGCCGAGGCAAACCCCTGCCTCATACTCTCAAGGGTGAGGCGCTCGTGAAGGCGAGGCTGACGCCGGAGACCTGGCGGCTGGAGGTGGAGGCCGAGGGCAAGGCGAAGCTCCAGAGGCCGCGCCGGCTCGAAGCCGGCAACGCGCTCGACCTCCTTGGTTTGCTCGAGCTGGGCCAGAAGCACGGCGTGAAGTTCCTCAAGGCCATGCAGTGCAACAACATCCCGCTGCCGCTCGGCCAAGGGCTCTGGGAGGGAGTGCCGCTGCGCGATGTACTTCGTAGCTCGGGCAAGATGAACAACGTCCGGCGGGTGTACTACTGGGGCTTTCACAACAACGATCCGAAGCAGATGTTCCAGTCGTCCCTCGCAATCAACCAGGTGCTGGATACGCCGCCGGGCGAGCTGCCGCCGTTCGTCGCGTATCGACTCAACGGGCAGCCGATCCCGCTGGAACGCGGCGGTCCGGTGCGAATGGTCATTCCGTGGGCGCACGGGTTCAAGTCGATCAAGTGGCTCCAGCACATCGTGCTGACGAACGATTACCACGCCAACGATACCTACGCGCTCGAGAACAACGACCCCGAGTCATACCTGAAAACGGCCGCTTACCTCGACGATCCGGAGCCGCGTACTTTTCGGCATGGTAAGCCGGTCGTCATCCAGGGGACGGCGATGGTCGGCTGGCCCGGGCTCGAGCGTGTCGAAGGCTGGCTCCGGCCCGAGTCGGGAACGCACGGGCAGCTCAGCGACGACGATCCCGCCTGGCGGACCGCCCAGTGGCGTCCTTGTGCCATCGAGCCTCCTCCGACCGATTGGGGAGGCGGCTTGCCGGAAGACATCAAGCCGAGCCAGGTCTGGGGATTCGGTCCGGATGGCCAGCCCAAGCAGTGGCCCATGCGGTTCAGCGTCGCACACTGGTCGACGACTCTTGCGGACCTGAAACCGGGTGGCTACGAGTTCCGCGTCCGGACCGTGGACAAGAACGGCTTCGCGCAGCCCGAGCCCCGGCCTGGAAACCTGTTCTCACTGAAGACCGGCCTCAACGCCATCCAGTGCAAGCAATTCATCGTCATGTAAGGACAGCGTTCATCGCACCGGTGAACATCTGGCAACGGCAGAAAAGGGGTGTCTTAAACGGGTCCCATGTGTAAAGGGTGAATATACCCCACGGATCAATGAAATTTTGTACGTCGAATAACAACTTACGTCAAATTCGCTGTGTAAAGCCTGGACTAGAAATCAGAGTTGCCATCCAGGTCAACAGTCGGCGGGCAGACTCCGCGGTCGGGGCACCTCATGAGATGCAAGAGTGCCGGAAAGCCCGGACGACTGATGCTCGTACTTATGTGCATTTGGGTAGCCGGACTGGCGACATTCGGCCTGTTCGTGGAGAACATCGTAGGCTGGTTCCTGTTCTTCTCCCCCGGATGGGCGAACGGCTGGCCCTCTGGGTGGAGCTTTCAGACGGTATTATCCGTCGGGATGACGGGCTATATCCTGCTCCAGCTCATGACCGCCGCCGTGGGTGTCGGAGCGATCGTGGGGTTGATTTGCATCTTTCTGCGAGTTGAAGAGGAGTACGAAAGCCTGGTCTACCGCAGATGGCTCTGGTTCGCGGTCGTATTCCTGTGCCTCGGCGCGTGCATCTTCTGGCGTGTTTACGTGTGGGTTTGGGAGGCGTTCCCGGACGGCTACATAATAACGTAAGCCAAACCGCGTCCCGGCTGCGCGGTTACGGCCAGGACGCAAAGCCTAAATCATAAATGAGAGTTAACAAGACATGGCACTTTCCAGGGTCTCCCGAGTACTCCTGTCCGAATGGTTCGGGTTTTCGCTTGGCGTTCTCATGGTCGCGTGCCTGGTAACCAGCGTGCGCGACGATCGTCCGCCGACCGGTGTCGAGAACACGATTGTTTACGCCTCCCTCGCGATTTTGACCGGTTGGTTTCTTGTCAAAGGGGCGGTGTGGTGCGCCAAGAGTGGAACGCCTCGCTTATAGTTGAAACTTGACACTCGGTCCTGGACGTGGTGGTGAAGTGTAACGAGTCGGCTAGAAATCAGGATTGTCAGGCGAACGGCTGATGATGTTAGCGATGTTCGGGTGGTATGGAGCCTAATCACGGATTGGCGGCGAACAGCGGAGGCGATCCATGGGGGCGGCTCCAAAGCAGATCGGCGGGGCAACCGTCGTCCTATTCTCGCTCATCGACGAGCGCCACCGGTACACCGGCAACTGCCGCCAGATCGTGGCAAGCGTCCTGGAAGGGCCAGCCGCCGGGCTAGCGATCTGCCAGTACGGCGGCGAGGATAGCTTCTACCTCTTCGGCTGCGATGAGCACTGGTCCAGCATCACTGATACGTGGCATCGGACGATCGAGGAGGCGATGGGTCAGGCAGAGTTCGAGTACCAGGGCGTGGCGGCCACTTGGCAGCGGACAGCATAGAATCGCGCTGCAGCGGACTCGGTCCTCACTGGGCCAGGAACGAATTCTTTCGGGCGCAACGAGTGATCCATAGTTGGCGCAGACGGTCGGGCGCGGGACGATGCGGGAACCTGGAACGGGTGGACTGGGACCAATCTTTACGGGACTCCAAGATGTTAGACCAGCCCAACACGTCCCCTTGGCGACGCCGGCTCCCCGCGCGTCTGAGTGTGCGAGCGCTGGTGGGCCTCGTCCTCCTCCTGATCCTCAGCGTCGGGTTTGGCTGGTTTGTCCCCCGGTTCGGTCCCCATTCCGCCTACGCCCACTACCGCCGCGCCCTCGTCTGGACTGAAAAGAACGAGTATGCCGGAGCGATCGCCGAATACGGCGAGGCCATCCGGCTCGACCCTCAACTCGCCGACGCCTACTGCGGCCGGGGCTGCGCCTGGCAAGAGAAGAAGGAGTATGACAAGGCGATCGCCGATTACAACGAGACGATCCGGCTCGATCCCCGCTCCAGCAACGCGTATTGCGACCGCGCCGCCGCCTGGTCGGAAAAGAAGGAGTATGACACGGCGATCGCCGATTACAACGAGGCCATCCGCCTCGATCCCGATTCCCCCTATGCATACCACGGCCGCGCCGCCGTCTGGTCTGAGAAGAAGGAGTATGACACGGCGATCGCCGATTACAACGAGGCCATCCGCCTCGACTCTTGGGTCGCCCACGCCTTCCACGACTGGTCAGAATCGACGGATGATTCGATTCAGCCCTTCGTGTCTATACTCGCCTACGCCTATTACGGCCGGGGCTCCGCCTGGCTAGCGAAGAAGGAGTACGACAAGGCGATCGCCGATTATGCCGAGGTTCTCCGCCTCGATCCGCGACTCGCTGCTGCCTACGCTTGCCGCGGTGCTGTCTGGCAACTCAAGGGGGAGTACGACAAAGCGCTCGTCGATTTTAGCGAGGCCATTCGATTCGACGCCGAAATGGTCTCTGCTTACAGCAGCCGCGCGTGGATTTGGGCCGCATGCCCCGATCCCAGGCTCCGAGACGGTAAGAAGGCCATCGAGTCGGCAACGAAGGCGTGCGAGCTGACAAAGTGGAAAGACGCGGACTCACTGGAACCCTTGGCCGCTGCCTACGCAGAGGCGGGCGAATTCGATTTGGCCGTGAAGTGGCAGACGAAGGTGATCGCCGCACTCACCGACTCGGGCGAAAGCCATGAGCAGCGCGTTCGTCTCATGCGCTATCAGGAAAAGAAGCCCTACCGCATGTCTAATCCTTGACTGCGCACCAGCAACACCTACTGTGAATTGTGTCGTGCGTAAGCGATGAATTATCGTTGGGGCATGGAAAGGGGTCAGGAGCCGTTCTTGGACATGCGGGGTAGAAACCGCTGAAAGGGCTCCTGACCCCTTTCTGCAGGTCAGAGGCGAGGGTGTCAATTCGCAGCCCCTCACAGGCGCGGAGATGAGCCATGGATTCTAACAAGTGGCACCAACGCCCCATCACTGACTCAGCCCAGCGCATTCTGAAGCAGATCCCGCCTAGGGCCTCCGAACGCGGGCTGCACGTCGTCGATGGCGCGTCGATCGTGAAGTTGGCGCTCTGGTCGGTACTGCTGTGGGAACGTAAGGTCGGCTTGGTCGCGCTCGAACGATCGGGGGCCAACCGGTTCGACTTGGTTCGTGGGTTGGATCTCCTGCTAGAGGAAAAGGCATCGGAACATCCGGTCGCGTACGACAAGCAGCGGGGTGTCCTCGTGCTGGTCAAGACCGACCTGCCCTATGACGGCTGGGATTTCGACGCTCTGTTGGAGCCACTGCTGCGCCAGGCGGAGCATGAGGCGAAAGACCTCATGCACAACTACGTGGGTTCCGAACATCTCGTGTTAGCCATCGTGGAACTAGCTGACCCGGCATTGAGGGTTCTGCTACAACAACACGGCGTCTCCCACAAGCAGGTCAAAGAGGCAGTGGTCAGTCTGCTGCATCCATGAGGGTAGCCGTAACGAACGACCTCGACTCGGGAAAGGGGTCACGAGCCGTTCTTGGACATGCGGGGTAGAAACCGCTGAAAGGGCTCCTGACCCCTTTCCACCGAGAGTGGTGCGACGGGCCGCTTGGCGCGGTATGCTTAAGGAAAGCCTTCGTCGCACCTGTGAACATCTGGCAACGGCCGAAGAGGGGAGTCTTACATATGCCCCATGTGTAAAGGGTGAATATGCCCTACGGATCAATGAAATTCTGTACGTCGAATAACAACTTACGTCAAATTCGCTGTGTAAAGCCTGGACTAGAAGCGACGGCTTACATCCAGGGGGCAGAACATGAATGGTAGACGCGTCTCGATCGCCGTCGTAATGAAACTGACAGCGATCATAGCCCTAAATCTCGCCGTGCTTCGCGTCGTGCCCGAGATGCTCGCCGCTTTTCCCCCGTCTGTGTTCGCGATCGTGATGATCAACCTCTTGCTCGTACAGACCGTCGCCCTCGGCCGACCCCTTCGGGCATTCCACTACACATTCTTGATCGTGGGCTTTCTCTCGACCGGCGTGATTATTGCTCTCGCCTTCAGCAAATCCAGTCCGGTGCCGGGTTCGCTGTGCATTCTGGAGACCGCGATCCAGCATTACCGGGCCGTCCGAGGGCAAAGTCGGGTCATTTCGCCGCTCATCGAGTTCCCGATGCTCCCCACAGCCGAGGCGTGGCTAGCGTGCATACTGGGGCTGTGCCTGCCGAAATCGTAACGTCTCGCCCCTCGATGAGATAAAGCGATCACCCGCCCAACGGGCCAGAGAGCCGATTTGTTGTTAGAATGAAAGCAGTACCCCAGTCCCGCCAAGAGATTCAGCAGACCGACAACTTCCGGGTGCCCCCCGGCGATCAGGAGGCAAAGCGATGAAGGTAGCCACGTATGAGGCCACGGTCGAGAACGGCCAGATCAGGCTGTCCGAGCCGGTGCGGCTGCCGGAACGTGCGAAGGTCTTTGTCGTGGTCCCAGGCGTCGAGGAGGTGCCTCGGTTTCACATGGCCAGTCCTCGACTCGTCCGGCCTGAACTCGCGCCGGACTTTGTGAAGGAGGTCACCGAGGAACCGCGTGATGCTGCCCTATGACCTGAATCACCTCCGATTGCTCCTCGACGGCCCAGCGATGAACTGGGAAGAACATCCCTAAGTCCGCCGCGGACGAATTCCTTCGTGCGCGTCGGGTGAACTATCGTTGAAACTTTACACTCGGACCTCGGCGCGGCAGGAAAGCGCAAAGGGTGATCCAGAAACGAGACTTGCCAGTCCGCTACGTGAGGGATTTGACCATGCGATTGACTCGCGTGCGACTCACGATCCGAAGGCTGATGACCTCCTTAGCAGTGTTTGCGGTCGGGCTGGCCGGTGCCAAGTCCCCCAACACCATTGTCGTATTCCTTTCGGTCGAGACGCTCTTGGTCGGCTTCCCCCTGGCACTATCGTGGCGGCTCTTGCCGCCGAGCGGCCAGATCGGGACCGTGTGTTTCTGGGTCGCTATCACCTTGCCTGTCAGCATGATAATAACGCTTTGTCTACAAGCACGCTTGTACATCAACGTGTGAGCGAAGCGAGTCAAAGCGAGCCGAGCCCGCCAGCCGCTATCCACGAAATGGATTCCTTCGAGCGCTAATGCTCGACTAGCATTCGGAGTTGCCACTTTTCATATCGAGAGATTAAGCAATGAGGCTGCCCCGCATGCAGTTGACGATTCGACGAATGATGGTCGTCGTGGCGGTCGCTGGTTTAGTCCTCGGTTGTCTCGCCTAGCTTTGGCCGAGTCATGCCGTAAAACCCGCACGACAGTTGGCGCGGACAGTCGGGTGCGGCACGATGGAGGAACCTATAACGGGTGATCTCGATCTGTACGAATAGGACGGCAGCCATGCAGGCTCTATTCACTCTTCTTTCCAGTAACTTCAACCGAATTGAGGGCTGTCATGTGCCGTGCGGTTAAGTGGTTCCTCGCTGTGCCGTTGCTCGCTCCCCAGTTCGCCCTTGCTCAGGATCAGGGCGACATCAAGCAGTTGAAGCTCCGCGACTGGAAACCTCGCTCGATGCTGATCACCAAGGCGACCGACGTTTCCAAGCCGGCGTTCCCGGTCGTCGACGTTCACAACCATCTGGGCGGCGGCAAGGCGACGCTCACGCCGGCGAGGGTGAAGCGCTACCTTGCCGAGATGGACGCAGCCGGCGTCCGCACGGCGGTCAACCTGGACGGCGGCTGGGGTCAGAGGCTCAAGGAGACCGTCGCCGCCCTCGACATCGCCCACCCCGGGCGATTCCTCACCTACGCCCTGATCGATTTTTCCGGTCTCGACGAGTCGGGCTGGTCGGATCGAGAAGCCGCGCGGCTGCGCGAGAGCTTCGAGGCCGGAGCCAAGGGCCTGAAGTTCCACAAATCACTCGGCCTGGGCGTCCGCTACAAGGACGGCCGGTTCCTGCCGGTCGATGACCCGAAGCTCGACCCGATCTGGGAGGTCTGCGCCAAATACAAGCGGCCGGTCGAGATCCACACCGCGGACCCCGGAGCCTTCTTCACCCCGCTGGACCGGTTCAGCGAGCGGTGGCACGAGTTGAACGAACACCCTCAGTGGCTCTTTCACGGCAAAGACTACCCCAAGCGCGCCGATCTGCACGCCCAGCGGATCAGGGTGATTGCCCGCCACCCGAATACCACGTTCATCTGCGCCCACATGGCCAACGACGGTGAAGACCTCGCCGAGGTCGGGCGCTGGCTCGACGCCTACCCCAACATGTACGTCGACATCGACGCCCGCATCTCCGAGCTGGGCCGCCAGCCCTACTCGGCACGTCGCTTCTTCCTGAAATACCAGGACCGCATCATGTTTGGGACCGACACGGCGCCCAACCGAGAGGCTTACGGAACCTATTACCGGTTCCTGGAAACAGACGACGAATACTTCGACCCGGCCGGTGGTCACCACCCGCAAGGTTTCT
Source organism: Isosphaerales bacterium (assembly GCA_044450785.1). Classification (GTDB taxonomy): domain Bacteria; phylum Planctomycetota; class Planctomycetia; order Isosphaerales; family Isosphaeraceae; genus JBIOJM01. The sequence goes on along the minus strand of JBIOJM010000088.1, from coordinate 5,703 downwards.
GGATGATCTACGGCGTGTTCCTGCCGAGGGACGTGCTCGAGAAGCTCTATTTCAGGAACGCCGAGCGGCTGCTCGTCGGCCTGAAGCCTTGAAAAAGTGGTCAGTGGTCCGTGACGACCATGCCTGGTCGCCTGGTCGATTCTGTGAGATAATTCAAACTAAACCGATCCCGAGATCGTCCCCTGTCCCCTGAGGCCCTCGACGATCATGACGACCGCGATCCAACTCTCTGAACGCACGGTGATCGAATACCCCGACAGCGACGGACTTCCCATGGCGGAAAATACGCCGCAGTTCCGGTGGATCGTCACGATCACGGGGGGACTTGATGCGCTGTTCCTTGACGACCCCAATGTGTTCGTGGCGGGCGATTTATTATGGTATCCCGTCGAGGGTGAACCGACCATCCGCATCGGTCCCGACGTCTTGGTCGCGTTCGGTCGCCCCAAGGGGGACCGGGGCTCGTACAAGCAGTGGGAGGAAGGGAACCTGGCTCCCCAGGTCATTTTTGAGATCCTCTCGCCCGGCAACCGTCCCGGTGAAATGGACCGTAAGTTTCAATTCTACCAGCAGTACGGCGTTGAGGAATACTACATCTACGACCCGGACGATGGGTCATTGGAAGGCTGGCGGCGCGTGGGGGATCAACTGAAAGAGATCCCCCAGATGGCGGGCTTCGTCAGCCCTCGGCTTGGTATCCATTTCCATCCGGGAGAGGGCCCCGACAACCTCAGGATCTTGGGCCCCGACGGGACGCCGTTTCTGACTTTTGCGGAGTGGGTCAAGAAGAGTAAGGCCGACGAGCGGCGCGCCGACGAAGCGGACCAACGCGCCGAGCGTTTGGCCGCGCGGCTACGAGAACTCGGCATCGAGCCGGACTGAGGACGCAGCGGGAGGGAGTCCATGAGTTCACCGCCGCAGGCGGTTGCGAGTCTCAGCCGCTGGGCGAGCGTCGAGCTGCCCGTCCCGCTGACACCCCGACCGGAGGTCGGCCACGTCCTCTTCGACTTCGACGGAACGCTCTCATTGATCCGCCAAGGATGGCCCGACGTGATGGTGCCGATGTTTGTCGAGGCACTGCCTCGCCTGCCCGGTGAGAGCGAAGCCGACGTCCGGCGGATGGTGGTCGACGACATCATGCGCTTGAACGGCAAGCAGACGATCTACCAGATGATCCAGCTCACCGAGCGGGTCTGGGAGCGCGGCGGTCTACCGCGCGAGCCGCTCTGGTACAAGCACGAGTACCTGCGCCGGCTGGAACAGCACATCGGCGGACGCACTGCCCGGCTCGCCAGCCGCGCGATCCCGGCCGATGCGATGCTCGTCCACGCGGCACGCCCGTTCCTCGAGCACCTCCGGCAGCTTGGCCTGCCGCTCTATCTCGCCAGCGGCACCGATCTATCCGCCGTCAAGCGCGAGGCCGAGCTGCTCGACATCACCCGGTATTTCGGCGACCACATCTACGGAGCGCTCGACGACTACAAGCGTTTCTCGAAGAAGATCGTGATCGATCGCATCCTGGAAGAGCACGCGATCACGGGCCAGCACTTGCTGTCCTTCGGCGACGGTTACGTCGAGATCGAGAATACCAAGCAGGCCGGCGGCCTGGCGGTGGCCGTCGCCAGTGACGAGGCCAACAACGGCTCGGGAAAGGTCGATCTATGGAAACGCGAGCGCCTGCTAGGCGTCGGCGCCGACGCCGTCATCCCCGACTTCCGTGACGCCATCCCGTTCGTGGACTACCTTCTCGGCCGCTCTCCGGCTCCGCTCGGCACGCATGGTTGACCTTGTAACAAGGATGCCTTTGTGATTCCCGAGCCACTCGACCTCGGCAAACTGAGGGTCTTCCCGCTCGCGGAGCGGTGCAGCCTGACGCAAGCCGATCTCATCCTCGTCGACCCTGCTTCGGCTCCAGCGGACTGCTCGGAGCGGGTCGCGGCGCTTGTCCGGGACTGCTCTTTGACGATTCAAGCCGCCCGTCGTCGCGGGGCCGCGGTTGTCTTGATCTACGGCGCCCACCTGCTTCGCAACGGCGCCGCGCTCCTTCTCGAGCGGATGATGGCAGGTGGCTGGCTGACGCACCTGGCCACCAACGGCGCGGGCACGATCCACGACTGGGAATATGCATGGCTGGGCGCGTCCACCGAATCCGTCGCGAAAAACGTCGCGAGCGGGACGTTCGGCACCTGGCACGAGACGGCCTCGAACATCCATCTGGCCCTGATGGCCGGCGCGCTCGACGGGCTTGGCTATGGCCGCGCATTGGGCCGGTTCATTCTCGAGGACGGCGCGACTCTTCCCACCGCCGGCGAGCTCGCCGCGGCTGTCGCCTCCGACCCGCGGCATCCACTCACGGCCGCCCGTGCCGACCTGCTGCGAGCGATCGACGAAGAGCACTGGCCGGCGGGACGGAACTCAGTCGTCCACCGCTGGAAGCACGCCTCGATCCTCGCCCAGGCCGCTCGCCATGACGTTCCACTCACCGTCCATCCCGGCATCGGCTACGACATCATCTCGAATCATCCGGTCTTCAATGGGGCGGTCATCGGCCGCGCCGCCGAAACAGACTTCAAGCTCTTCGGCGGCTCGCTTCGCGGCCTCGAGGGGGGGGTTGTGCTCTCGATCGGCTCGGCTGTCATGGGGCCGCAGGTCTTCGAGAAAGCCTTGAGCTGTGTCAACAATCTCAGGCTGCAAGACGGGCTTGCCGTCGTCCGCGGCCACACCTTCTATGTCGTCGACCTCCAGGAGGGGGGCAACTGGGACTGGAGCCGTGGTGAACCCCCCAAGAACAATCCGGCCTATTATTTGCGATTCTGCAAGAGCTTTTCCCGAATGGGGGGCGAGTTGAACTACCTCCAATGCGATAATCTGATGTTCGTCCATCATCTTCATCGCCAGTTGAGCGGCTCATGAAGGCGGAGCGATTTCACGAGATCATAGAGCGGTACGGGCGGCTGCGCATCGGGATCGTGGGCGACTTCTTCCTCGACCGCTATCTGCACATCGACCCCGCGAAGGACGAAACCTCGATCGAGACGGGCTTGACTGTCTACAACGTCGTCGAGGTCCGCGGCCAGCCTGGGGCGGCGGGCACGATCCTCAACAACCTGGTCGCACTGGGTATCGGCGAGGTGGTGGCCGTCGGCTTCTGCGGGGACGACGGCGAGGGGTACGAGCTGCGGAAGGCGCTCGCGGCCCAGGCCGGGGTGAACCTCGAGCATTTCCTCACCACGCCGGCGCGTCGAACTCCCGTGTACTGCAAGCCTCTGGTCCTCGAGCCCGGCCGGCCGCCGCGCGAGCTGAACCGACTCGACTCGAAGAACTGGTCGCCGACGCCGCTGGACCTGCAGCGCGACCTGGCCAGCCGATTGCGGGACGTGTCGAACCGGGTCGATGCCCTGCTGCTGCTCGATCAAGTCGACCTGCCCGAAACAGGGGTTGTCACGGACCTCGTGAAGGTCGCGGTCCACGGGGCCATGCAGGCGAATCATGGCTTGCTCGTACTTGCTGACAGCCGTCGCGGCCTGCGCGATTTCCCGCATGTGATTTTGAAGATGAATGCCGCTGAGCTGGTGCGGACGATCGGTAGCCCGATCACTGAAATCAATACGGTGCGCCGAGAGGCAGCCGTGCTCGCCGCGCGCACACGTCAGCCCGTGTTCGTCACGTTGGCCGAACACGGCATCCTGGGAGTCTTGCCGGACGGTCACCACGATCACCTGCCGGCGCACCCGGTTCGCGGGTCGATCGACATCGTCGGAGCCGGAGATGCCGTGACGGCAAACCTGGCCGCGGCGCTCGCCGCGGAGGCCAGCTTGCGCGAGGCCATGGAGCTGGCCATGGCGGCCGCGTCGGTCGTCATTCATCAGCTCGGGACCACCGGCACCGCTTCCGTTTCCCAGCTCGCCGGCCTCGCGACCCAGACTGAGAAAAGGTGACAGCCACCAAGAAAGGTGACAGCCACCAAAACTGGGATATCTTGGTAAAAAGCCGCGAATGTCACGACCGAGGCGACATTCTCCGGGGGGGATGGTCTTTCAGGTGTTCAGCCGAGGCGTGGGACGTAGAGTGCTTTTCACCAAGGACGAGGACTTCTTGGCGTTCGAGCGGGTCGTTGAGGAAACGCTGCGAACTCGCCGGATGCGACTGTGCGCTGACTGTTTGATGCCCAACCATCGGCATCTTGTCGTTTGGCCCGAGCGAGATGGCGATCTTCTCGCGTTCATGCAGCAAGTGACCAACAGGCACGTGAAACGGTGGAAGGGAGCATCGTCACAAGATCGGGTACGGCCATCTCTATCAAGGGCGCTACAAGTGTTTCCCGGTGGAAACCGAAGACTCCTTCTACCAGGTCGTTCGCTACGTGGAGCGGAACGCCCTGCGTGCAAACATCGTGGAGCAAGCGGAATCGTGGCGTTGGTCGAGTTTGCGCCGTGTGGAGCGCGAAGACCCGGCGTTTCCCATCCTCTCGACGTGGCCTTTGTCACGCCCCACTGATTGGCTGCAAATTGTCAACCAACCGCAAACGGAAGCGGAAGTGGCGGCGTTGCGTTGCTGCGTCAATCGTGGTCGGCCCTTCGGCGATCCTGACTGGGTCACGGAGACGGCCAAGCGATTGGGGCTCGAATGGACGAATCGGCCCCGTGGAATACCAAACAACGAATCATAGCCTTGTCATAATTACCTAGATTATCCAGATTTGGTGGCTGTCACATTTTCGACTCCCGTCATTCGCTTGAGTGATAGCCGTCCCATGCCTTTTGAACGTCTAGGCCGGTCAGGTCGAGCATGTGTCGGCAGAGCTTTTCATAAGCCGGATCGGGCATCTGCCGATCGACGACGTGATATGTGCCCCCCCTTATGCCCTCGACGATGAGCTGGTCGCCGTCCTCAACGCCGCCATCATCCGCGGGTCGGGTCGACATGGTCCAGAATGACGCTCGTTCCAGGTACCGATCCAGGTTCTTCCGCTCCTCGTCGGCGAGCGTGATGTTCCTGTCGATTGCGACCCGGCCCGGTTCATATCCCCCCTTGCCGTCCAGGACTCTTACATGGAGTTTCGCCCCTTCGGCCGTCCTGGCGATCCGCACGGAGACGGGATGATGAAACGATGGCAGCCACAGCAGTCGGTAAACGGTTGCATCGCGGTCCCGCTGCGAGAGTTTCCAGAGTGAGGGCTCGGCCATCGCATACAGGTGCTTCGAGTACCATAGCTCGTCGAAGGGGGAGAGATCCTTTTTCTCATCTAAAAGCGGAAAGAAGGGAGCCGGTTGCCGGGCGGAGTAGCTCGACGAAGCGAAGGCCGTGATGACGGCCAAGCCCGCCAGGATAGACAATGCTTTCACCGCGGTGATCTTCCCGCGGCGTCGCCTCACCAGTGCCGCGATCAGGCCGCCGCAGATTGCGAGGGTGAGCGTGATCAGCAGGTGGGCGATGCCGACGGTGTTCACGGTTATCTTTTGGATGGCCTCCAGGTCCTCCGTCTCCTTCCTTAAGCGGGGCACCAAGAAAAGGACCAATCGGGACGTGAGCAGGCTTGGATTGAGGTTGCCGCTCAGCCGTTCCTCCGAATCACCCAGCGGGTTCATCCATGGCCCCAAACCCAGGAGAAAGAAGCCCCACCCGAACACGGCGAACCCGAACCAGAATGCCTTTTCGTCCCCGCGCCGGAATCGGGCCACGATCACGGCCAGCATCAAGAGG
>JBIOJM010000087.1:0-30439 GCA_044450785.1 Isosphaerales bacterium | reverse complement strand
GGCGGTGGTTTCTTCCCCCCCGTTGTTTGGGGGGGGCCGGGGGGGGCCGGTCCCGGCCCGATCAGTCACGCGGGAACAGTCGTTTTCGATTTCCAAGGCTCCTGCACCCCCCCCCCTGACTCCCCCTTCGCAAGGGGGGGAAAGGGTTCGGTCGCTCGCGCCGTCGTTCGATCGCGCGCAACAAAAACACTCGCCTCGAAACCGTACCTCCGGTACGGTCAACACAAACTTTTCATCACCCCAGGGCTGGGGTGAGGGCCGAGCGGCACCGAGAACCTCCCCCAATTGAATGGCCCGATACGCATCGTTTCTACAAGCAGCGGCTGATGAACTGTTTCGGGCTCGCTCTCTCAGGCAATATCACCCGCGATTCGACTCAACGATCTCCTCCGTACGGCGCAGACCCTCTTCGCCGACCATCCCCAAGACATCCTTCTTGTTCAAAACGCCCCGCTTCTGTCTTGGACCGGCCCACTTGCGATAACACGCCAGGTAAGCTGCGAACCCCCGTGAGCCCAAGCCAGTCTGACCTTTGAAGGCTTCGATCAACCGGTCAAGCGTATCGGGGTAGTTTTCCAGAACAATGTGGTCAGCGTCCGCGGGGAACTTGACTGTCTCCAGATCGAGCTCCCGAAATTCGACGTCTCTCAACTGCGCGTGGCTGAGATCGACCCTGAGCATTTCATTGGGAGGAAAGTCCTCGAGTCCCTTCATAAAACTCGTTCGATTGAAACAGACCTCTTTCAGTTCCCCTTTGAAGGAACAATCCGTGAAGCGGCTTCCGTCGAAGTCAACCTTCGCGAGCCGTGTGTCCTTGAAGGTGCAGCCGACGAATTCGGGAGACCCATAAGCGGTTCCCCTGAGGTCAGCCGCTGTGAAGTCGACTCTCAGAAATGTGTTCCAGGTCCCTGGGGCCACGCCTCCGAGTGCGGACTCTCGCAGATTGGCCGAGCGAAAGGACGTGTCCGAGACCTTGGTCCCCCAAAGCCCCCAGTTCCGGCAACGGCACTTGTCAAAGACACAGTCACTGATTGTGGAATCGAAGAACTTCAAGTCGTTCAAACGAGACCCTGAAAAGTCCAGCGACTTCCAGGCTGCCCCCCTCAGCTTCGTCAGTCCCCCCAACACGGCGGCATCGCCCACAGGCGTGTGTATTGTATTGCTCACAAAGGGCTCGAGACCGCGCAGACCCTTCAGGTCGAGCCGACCGTGCCTTTCACCCAGGCCTAATCCCTCCAAGGGCATACCCTGGATCAATCGATTCCAGATCTCGGAGTTCTGTTCTGCGTTCATGGGTAGAAAAGCACCTCTTTGGGAAAAACCGACTGGGTCGAATTACGTCTTCACCGGAATGGATTGAAGGCTCTGTATCGTATCAAATCGTCCCTGCGTCCAACGGATGAGCCCGACCGCCAAGTTCCAGGTTCACTGTCATAACGGGGTCGTGGCCGGCGTCGAGCAATTTGACGACTGACTCCACAGGCGCCGCGCGCGGGCAAGCACGAACGCTCTCACGGTGAAACGACTCGCCGGGCATTCACGCACCGGTTCATCCCGAATGGAGTGAAACACGAGAAAGACCAGTCGATCCAGGAACCATCGCGCGGGTACAATCGCCATAGGGGTGTTCTCATTCGGTGCGGAGCAAAAAGCCATGCCAATTCATGACTGGACCAGGGTCGACGCGGGTTTATTTCACGCTTTTCACCAGCGCTGGATCGCCGCTCTGTGTGATGCTCTGAACACGGGCGGATTACCGCACGATTACTTCGCTCTCCAGGAGCAATCGATCCGAGGCCCGATCCCGGATGTCCTGACCTTGCGATTGTCATCAGAAAGCGATGAGCCATCGGGGACGATCTCCGGCTTGGCCGTGGCCACCGCTGCGCCTCGCGCTCGTCTGGTCCGACACGCCGAAGCTCGTGTGTACGCGCGTAAGGCGGATCGGATCACCGTTCGACACCGGGACGGCCAGATCGTCGCCGTGGTCGAGATCGTCTCCCCCGGCCACAAAGCCAGCAAGAACGCGCTGCGCGGCTTCGTCGAAAGGAACTCTGCGCTGATCGATCAGGGCGTCCACTTGCTGGTGATCGATTTGTTCCCGCCCACCAAGCGTGATCCCCAGGGAATTCACAAGGTCATCTGGGACGAGTTCGAGGAGGAAGACTTCGAGCTGCCTGCCGACAAGCGGCTCGTTCTCGCAGCCTACGACGCGGGGCCGCCTCCGGTGGCCTATGTCGAGCCGGTGGCGGTCGGCGATGTGCTGCCCGACATGGCGCTATTCCTGAAGCCCGATATCTACGTCCCGGCGCCACTGGAGGCCACCTATCAAACGACCCGGGCCTTATTCCCCGCCGCGCTCAAGGGACTGCTCGAATCGCCGCCCCTGAAACCCCCCGAGAAACCGTGACTTCAATGATCACCTCGTTCAGGCATGACCCACCATGATCCGCCATCCGCTCGGGCTCCGGCTCGACCCCAACCGGCCGGTCCGGGACCAGATTTACGAAGCGGCCCGCCTCGGTGCCCGGGGCGTCGTCTTGGACGCGGTCGGCGACCTGGCGCCGCACCGACTGAGCGAGACCGGCCGGCGCGACCTGCGCCACGTGCTGCGAACGGTCGAGCTGTCGCTGGTGGGGATCTCGTTGCCGACGCGCCGGTCGTTCGACACCACCGACCAGCTCGACGACCGCGTCCGTCGGGCTGACGCGGCCTTCGCCATGGCCTACGAGCTGGGCACGAGCCTCGTGCTGGCTCGCGCCGGCGCTCTGCCGCCGGCGGACGACGCACCGCGGCGGGAAGCGTTCACGAACGCCCTGCGCGAGCTGGGCAGGCGGGCCGAGCACCGTGGTGTTCGCCTGGCCCTGGAGACCGGCTCCGAGCCAGGAGAAAATCTGAATTCGTTTCTCGATGCCCTGGCCTCGCCCAGCCTGGCCGTCAGCATCGATCCCGCCAGCGCCTTGCAGGCGAACCTCGACCCGGTTGCCTGCGTGCGTGCGCTTGCCGCCTGGGTCGTGCATGCCTACGCCAGTGACGCGACCGGCTCCGCCCGCGTCTCCGGGCCCAACCCGCGAGGCTTTGGATTCCCTGCCGGCGCTCTCGATTGGGAAGAGTATCTCGGCGCGCTCGAGGAGATCGGCTACCGGGGTTTCCTGACAATCTGGCCCGCGCCGGGCCACCCGGCCGCGGCCCCGTTCACCGCGGTCTGCGACCGGCTCGCGCAACTCTCTTGACGCGGCGGATGGGCCGTTCACTCCTCCGTCCTCCGCCCTCCGTCCTCCGTCCTTCCCCCTCACGGCAGAGTGGCATAAATGACGATGTTGGCGGCGATTCTCACCGCGCTTTCATGGGTGTAGCCCTTGCAATCCATGCCGGTGTGCCGCTCCAAGGCGCAGCCGATGTCGAACTTCGAGTAAATGATCGCCCAGTGGTCGTTGATCTTGACCCCTTCGAGCAGGGGATGACCACGGCCGCCGCCCGCCGCATTCGTCAACTGGACGTTCGCCAGATCGAAGCCGACCCTTTTTGTGAGTAGCTCGTCGTTGGCCGGGATCGGAACGAGCGGATTGTTGGGCAGGAGCTGGGCGACGAACCGGCGAAACGACGCGTCGAAAGCCGCGCTGCCGCAGGCGGCGTCGGCGAACAGTGTCCCACCGCCCGGCTCGAGATGCTGCCGCAGCGCATCGAGGTCGTCTTTGTTGAGCGACCAGGCCGCGCGGCCGTGGATGTAGATCAACGGGTAGTAGATCAAGCTCGGATCGCGCGGGAACAGGTCCCTCTGGTTGATCACGACATCGAAGCCCAACGGAGGTCTGCGGAGAGTTTCCATCAAGTTGGGGATTGCCTGGGGGGCGATGTTCCAGTCGCCGGCATGTTTGAGCTTGGCGATTCGCAAGGCACCTCGCTTGGGCGGGTTGCCCTTGAAGGGGATCGCCTCGCGGATCGCCAGCTTGTCGGCCGGCATCTCGCGGCCGGTCGCATAGTCGATCACGTTCTGGCCCACGCGGATGGCTTTCACGACCGCGGGGTTCGCCGGGCTGTGCTCGGATTGATTCCAGTAGCAGGAAAGGTCCAGTGGTGAATAGATCAGCACGGTTCGACAGCCGTGCTCGATGCCCCAGAGCTCGTGGATCTCGGGAGACAGCAAGTGCTTGGCTCGCCAGACCGGATGATCCGGCGGCAGAGGTCGAAGACGAAATTCTTCCTCGGGGAAGATCTCCTTGATCAATTTCTTGAAGCCCCGGTCGAATATCCGGCTGCCGCAGCAGGCCTCGGCGACGATGAACCCCCCTTGCTCCACGAAGTCGCGCAGGTTCTTCCTGGCCACCTCGTTGAATTCCGGAGCGGCGTGGCCGTTGATGAAAGCGATGGGGGCCTGGAGCATGTCGGTGATGGTGGCCCTGCTGGGATCGACAACCTGCCAGGTCAGCAGGTTTTTCCAGTCTTGCGACACGATCTTGACGATGTTGCGGACGTCGTCGGGGTCGTTGTTCCAGTCTTCGGCGGGGAGATGCCGCAGCTTGTTGATCAACACCGGCGCGCGGCCCTTGGCCAGGAATAGCAACGCGAAGCTGGTCGCCACCAGCTCGTTTTCTTGACCGGCCCCTCTCCAGAATCCGGAAAGTTTGTTCTGATTCCGGACGATCTCCTCCGCGCCCAGTCGATACCAGTCGTTCTGGCCGAAGAACCGCACGCCGGCGAGTCTCCCCGCCCGCTCGAGTGCGTAGAGGTAATAGTATCTCCATTGCTGGCCATGGCCGATGTTTTGCTTCACCTCGAAGTTCTTGCCCAGCCAGTCGATCCCTCCCAGCAGACTGGCGTTGAATGCTCCTTTGCCACAGTCGTGGATGACGTTGCCCTGGAGGTACTCCTGACCCTGATACCGGGTCGATCCCGTGATGATCAAGCTGGAGATCCCCGCACAGGTCATGCTGGCGGTTGATTGCTTGATCCTGGGTGTGTAGGCCCAGCCGCCGTCGCGATTCTGGGTCGCCTCGAAATACGCGCGCGAGACCGCCCAGATCTGCGGATTGACGCTGACGCCGGCCTCGTTCGCGGCATGCAAGGCGAGCAGCGCGTACTGGGTGTTCGAGTTGTCGCCGGGCCGGACCTTTTGGTTGAGATAGGTCCAGGCTCCTGGCCAGACGCCCCGCTCGCCGGGCTTGGCCTGTCCGCGCTCCAACCAGTCGACATTGGCCGCGATCCGCGAACGGTCGCGCTCCGGTTCGGCGGCGGCGAAGACCATGGTTTGCAGCGAGATGCCATACGTGCTGTTGATCTGCTCGGGGTCCTTTTGCCTGAGGAACGCGAGCGCTCGCTGGATCGTCGGAGAGTCAGACTGCACACCGGCCGTCAGCAGGGCCAGGGTGACCAGGCTGGTGGTCCCGCACTGCGTCTGGCCATCAACCTCGACCCAGGAACCGTCGGCCCGTTGCCGTTCCTTGAGCAACCGGACACCGTCGCGGATGGCCCGTTCCACCTCCTCGCTGGTGACACCAGCCCGGGCCGCGGTTAAGTCGCCAAAGCCCTGGCTCAGGATCGACAAGGCGACCAACCCCACCCAGCAGAATGACCTCGGGGAGCCGAGCACGGATGAGCCCTCCCTCCATCAAGGACGAGGACCGCGTGTCTCGACCACCGCCCATGGCGGCCGGAGGAGCCACCGGCTATCCTAATTTTGACATCCGTCATCGACCCCCGGCAAGCCCTGCACGTCGTCTCCCGCGACGATTGTTCGACCCCAACAGGTCAAAAACGAAGGACGAATGACCAAGGACGAATGACCAAGGACGAAGGACTAAGGACCAAGGACGAGTGCGTGCAACAGCAGGTCGTGAACGTCGGTCATGGCGATCGATCCCTGCTCCGCAGGGCTCGGACCGTCGCCGACCAGGACCGGCCCGTCCTCGGTCGTCGGGGACGGGAGGCCGTGGCTGCCTCGAACCAGCGTCGGTTCCAGCGGCACCACGTCGAATCGCGTGCGGAACCCCAGCTTCTTCTGCGCGAGCCGCAGCATCGCGCGACCGCGAGGCCAGAACAGGCCAGGATCGAAGAACAGCTCGCACGGGTCGAAGCCGGGCTTGCGGTGGATGTCGACCGTTCGGGCGAAATCGGGGGCCATGCGATCGTCGAGCCAGTAAGGATAGGCGAACCAGGAGTCGCCTTCGGACAGCACCACGACGTCGCCCGCGCGGGCATGATCGAGGCCGATCTCCTGGCGCTCCGCGCCGGTCAGGACGCGCGACACACCGGGTAGCTCGGCAATGAACCTGCCCACGCCCAGCCGCGCCTGGACGTCAGCCCGGTCGACATAGACATGCGCGACCTGATGATCGCAGACAGCGAATGCCCGGCTGCCGAACGTGTCCAGCATCTCGCCGAACGGCCCACCGCGGACGCTCAGCAGCCCCTCTTCGCGCAGCGCGCGATTCAGCAGGATTGGCCGGCTCACGTCGCGGTGGCCGTACTCGCTCACGACCCACACCCGCGCCCCGTTGGTTTGGGCGGCATCGAGCACCGGGGCACAGGCGTCGTCCAGCTCGCCGGCAAGACGCGCCATATCGCAGCCGGACGGCCCGTACCGCTGGGGGTCGTAATCCAGGTGCGGCAGGTAAACCAAAGTCAGCTCCGGCCGCTCGTCCCTGACGATCTCGGCCGCGCATCGAGCGATCCACTCCGTGCACGGAAGCCCCGCATTTGGTCCCCAGAACGTGTGGAACGGAAATCGGCCCAGCGCCCGCTCCAGCCGCTCGCACAACCCTTCGGGAGTGCCGGCGATCCCGAACACCTTGTTGCCGTCGGCTCCATAATGGGGTTTTGGCGTGACGCTGATCTCGACGGCCGCCCCCTGGTTGAACCACCAGAACAACTTGGCCGTCCGGAAACGCTGCCCGCGCTCGTTTGCCAGGCGTCGCGCTGTCACGTAAATCGGCTCGGCCTGGATCAGTGCGTTCGCCTGTTGCCAGAACCGAACCTCGCCCGTGTCGCGATAGAACCAGCCGTTGCCGACGATGCCGTGTTCCTGGGGAACCTTACCAGTCAGGATGCTGGCCTGGGCCGTACAGGTGACAGCCGGAACAACCTCATGAAGCGACCGCACCCAGCCAGCGTCCGCCAGTCGCTTCAGTCGCGGCGCCAGTGCCAGTAGCGTCCGGGTCAATCCGACTGCATTGATCAGGATGAGCGGTTGCAATTCCTGCCGCCGGTTCGTCTCATTGAGGAGGATGAGGGCGCGACAACGTCTGACGATCTTCTCGCGTCGCAGCCGGATTGATCCAGTCTGAAATCTGCTATTGAAATCGGGAATCTGAAATGGCGAGCACGGATCCGACCGAGCCACTTCCCCCGTATGCCTTTGTACCCGGAGGTCCTTGGCCCCATCCGATCAGTTCGCCGCAAGGGCATTCGTTCGGCCGCACTGCGTCCAAGATCGAGCTGAGCGACCGTGATCGAGGATCGCGGTCGCGTGCATTCCTCCGCGGTGTGGAACTATTCAACGCCGGTTATTATTGGGAAGCGCACGAGGCATGGGAAGGGCTTTGGCACGCGTATGGCCGGCACGGTGCGTCGGCCGACCTGCTCAAGGCATTGATCAAGCTGGCCGCGGCTGGTCTCAAGGTCCGCGAGGGCCGAGAGCATGGAGTATGCACCCATGCCGGCCGCGCCGCGGAGCTGTTTGCTTCCGTAAGAAAGCAAGTTGGTCGCCATCACCTTGGCCTCGATCTGGACCAGTGGATCGAGCGAGCCCGTCAGGTCGCGGCGAATCCTCCGCATGATCCCAGCCCTGCCGGCGCGGCGGTTTCGCGCGTTTTCACGTTCCAGCTCGAAATCGACACGAGCCCCGGAGGGGCTCAGGTTCATGGCCAGGGGCGGCAGCCGCCCCTGGGAGCGTGATCATGGAGTTTCTCGCAGTCTGTTATACACTAGAACCAGGCCGGAGGAACTCCAATGCGAAAGCCTCGCAAGCACGACATCCGTCGCGACGAGCTTGCTCACCTCACCGGTGGCTGGCGGGCGGAATTGGTACGTATGAAGCGCGAAAACTCAGGGTGCAGCGTCGCGTTCTTCGGGCTATTCTTCCTCGCGGGATGCGGGTCCTTGGTGATGCTCGTCTGGGGATTCCTGCTGCTGGACTGGAGGGCGAACAACCGGTATCTGCCGAATTCCTGCGTGGTGCTTGACAGGAGGCTCGCTAAAGAGATGTCCGACCCTCCTCCCGAAGGTGGTCGAGGGGGGCCGGTGTACCATCCGGAGATCAAGATCCGATACGAGGTCGGCGGCCGGAAATACGAGGTCTGGACCTACGACGCGATCCATATGTGGTACCCCAACCGGGCCGGCCAACAGGCAATCGTCGACAGCTTCCAGGTCGGAGCGACATGCCCGTGTTGGTACGATCCGGACCGCCCGGACAAGGCCATCCTGGTGCGACGCTACACCGTCGCCCCCTACGTCCTCCTGGTCGTGCCGGTGGGGTTTCTGCTAATCGGCGGCATCGGGATTTCGATCACGTGGAAGAACCGGCGGAAGACGGCGCAAGAGCGTGGGCTCGAGCGTGCACTGCGGGCCGGCGGAGGGGCGCTGTCGGCCGGTCCCGACCGATCGACCGTGCCCGCGCTGGATTTGTCGCAGAGCCCGGGAACTACTCTGCCATATCGCTTGCCGACCAGCACGCGGCCGGTCCGGAACGTGCTCGGCTGCCTGTTCTTCACGCTCGTCTGGAACGGGATCGCGGCCCCCTTTATCGTCAACATGATTGGCAGCCGGCTCGGCGCGAGCTGGGCGAAGCCCGGCCCGCCGTGGCCGATCGAGCTCCTCATCATTCTGTTTGCGCTCGCCGGTGTCTCCGTCGCTGTCTTCTTCATCTACTTCTGTATCGCGGAGTTGCTCGTTGCGATCGGCGTCGGGCCGACGACGGTCGAGATCTCGCATCATCCGCTCGAGCCGGGGGTGCATTTCGAGGTCTTCCTCGCGCAAGGAGCGCGGCGGACGATGAAGATGATCAGCTTGCGAGTTGTTTGTGTCTGCGAGGAGGAGGCCACTCGCAGCGGCGGCGAGAGTGCCAGGACCGAGACTCGCCGGGTCTATGCGGAAGAGATCCTCGCGCGCGACCGCTTCGAGTTGCGACCCACCTTGCCGCTTGAGGCCCGAGCCGAGCTGCGGCTCCCGCGCGGTGCGATGCATTCGTTCTTGGCGGTGCACAACCAGGTGCGCTGGAAGCTGGTGGTCCGGGGCGACGTCGCGGGTTGGCCCAACTTCGAGCGCGAGTTTCCGATCGTGGTCCAGCCGTCGAAAGGGACGCCAAAATGATCAGGAATCATCCGGGTGTGGACATCGAGCTCGACGAACATCCGGATCCCTTCCTCCCCGGCCAGGCAATCTCGGGCCGTTATCGCCTGAATGTGTCGGAGTCGATGCCGGAGGTCCAGGCCCTGGAGTGGTCGATCCTCTGGGCGACCGAGGGAGCTGGTGATGAGGATCATGGCGTCCACGCCATGGCGCTGGTTGAGCCGGAGGGGTTTGAGGGCGTGCCGAAGCCCAACCAATGGCGCGGATTCGAGGCGATCTTGCCGGCAAGCCCGTTGAGTTACGACGGCCTGGTTGTCAAGGTCGTCTGGCGCGTCCGCGTCCGCGCAGTAGTCGGTAAGGATCCCGAATGGCTCGGCGAGGTCCCCTTCCGGCTCGGGAACGTCGAGCGTGCCAGAGACGTGGAGGCCAAGAACGAACGGTAAGGTCCGTCAGTGCGCTGGATTCGAACCGGTGACTTACACAACCGCCGCGCCCAACGCCGCTCCAGGATAAGCTCCGGCAAGGGAAGAGCGTAGCGTGCACAAGTTGGGGTTCAGGCGAAGTATTCTGGAGTCCGCTGCGCTTTCATTGCAAACACGCCGAACGCGAAGGATAATGGGCGAGATGGATGAAGGAAAGACCCGCGTCGGAGTTGGTGATGGCATCAAAAGCCTACCGCCGATGGTTCAAGACGCAGGCCGCTGCATTGGATCAGATGGAGCATGCTCATGCTTCGGTCGGCGGTACGGGGCGGGGAAGAAGGCACGCGACCGATCAGATCAATCAAGCATATGCCGTTCTATTAGCGTCCCAGTTCCAAGGCTTCTGCCGGGACCCTCATTCCGAAAGCGCCGCCTACCTCATCGATAGCCTTGAGCCACGGAGCATGCGACCGATCGTCCGAGCAGAGTTCACCAGGGAGTGAAAACTCGATAGGGGCAATGCCAATCCGGGAAACGTGGGGGAAGATTTCGGGAGACTTGGCATCGAATTCTGGGATGAGGTGGCGATCGATGAGTTCCGCAAAGCAACAAGCCCCTCTCTTTCACATCGGCGATTGGGTGAAGTTCGATTACGGCCCGAAGAAGGTCTCCGCCAAGGTCGTCGAGGACCGTGGTCGTTTAGGCGTCCACGGCCGTCGGCTGTATCGGGTCCAACTCGATCAGGAGCTGGGAGACGCCTCCTCTTTCGAAATGCCGGAAAACGAGCTGGATGCCACGCCGCCGCCGGTTCGCCAGTCGTACGAGGTCCGTTATATCCGACAGGGAAAAACCAATATCTGGCGAGCGACGACAAGAAAGAGTGATCTGTTGAGAGGCGTGAAAGCCGAGGGCGCTGTTGGGTATTCGACGGCGCTTCGGGAAGGAGAACGAGAAGATGACCAAATGTTTGCCACGGTGACGGTTCTTCTCGAGGTCGACCCGCAATTCGGCGATGCAGGATTCCAAGTCGATCCGCAAGTCTGGCGTGAAATGGCCGAAAGCGCTGGGGCCTTGGCTGACGAGATGTTCCGATCAAGACATCCCCGTGCTCGGGTTGAACATGCCGCAAGTGCTTGATTGGCTCGATGGCCATTGCTCCCTTTGACGACGACCGCAAGCTTGGCGAAAATGGCGTATGAAAGCGAACCTATGAAGTCGGCAGGGATCGCCGTCACCGCCATCGTGACCACGCAGCCAACCAGTATAAGGCCGGCTCCGACTCTTCCCCCAATTCGTCGAGCCACGACATGACTGAGGCCAGCAAATCAGCCCACTTCCCGACGACCCACTGGAGCCGGGTCATCGCCGCGGGCGATCGCGCCGCGCCCGAAGCCCGTGCCGCGCTGGCGGAACTGTGCGAGGCCTACTGGTATCCGATCTACGCCCTGATTCGTCGCCGAGGCCATAACCCCGAGGAATCGTGTGACCTGGCCCAGGACTATTTCACACGCCTGCTTGAGAAGTCAGTCATCGCCGCCGCCGACCAGTCCAAGGGCCGCTTCCGGGCGTTCCTGAGCACCGACTGTCAACACTTCCTGATCGACCATCACCGCAGGACGCGCGTCCGGGCTCGGGTGCTCAAACCCGTTTCGATCGACGCCGACGATGCCGAGAATCGGTACCGGTTCGAGCCCGCCGACAACTCGACGCCGGAGCGACTCTTCGACCGCGCCTGGGCCACGACCCTACTCGACGGCGTGCTCGGCTTGCTCGCCCACGAATACGCCTCAACGGGCCGTGCCGAAGTCTTCGACCGGCTCAAGGTCGTCTTATCTCAAGGCAAGGGGACGGTGCCGGCGGCCGAGCTGGCCGCCCAGCTTGGCACGACGGAGGGTGCGGTGCACACAGCCGTGCACCGGCTCAGGAAACGCTACCGCGCGATCCTCCAGCGAGAGATCGCCGCGACACTCGACGACCGGTCCGAGGTGGATGAGGAGATCCGGTGGCTCTTCGAGGCCATCCGATCGTAGTGGACCGGCCGATTGGGATCGGGCCGGTGTAGGTCAGGCTTTTCAGCCCGACGTCAGGTACTGTGAATCACCGAGCGTGTAAGGTTTCCGTCCCGCTCGCGTATGAAGCAGCAGAGAGAACCAAATCCGAGCCGCACGGGAGGCCAGACATGGCCGATCGCGAACGATGCCCGAACTGTGGTGCCGAGATGCAGGCAAACGCCCCGCAGGGCCTTTGCCCGGCGTGTCTGCTCCGGCAGGGACTCGAGAGCGATGTCACGGATCCTCCTCCATCCATTCCGCCAATCGCTCCCGACCCCGCTGCGACAAAGACTTATATGCCAGATGACAAACCGGCGGATAGCGAGACCGCCGTCGACGTCGGCGCGAATCTGCACTACTTCGGCGACTACGAGCTCGTCAAGGAATTGGGCCGAGGCGGCATGGGGGTTGTCTTCAAGGCCCGCCAGCTCAGTCTGAACCGCCCGGTCGCGTTGAAGTTGCTCAAGTCCGACATCCTGGCCACCGACGACGAGCGGCGGCGGTTTCAGAACGAGGCCGAGGCAGTCGCGCTCTTGGACCATCCGCACATCGTGCCGATCTTCGAGGTGGGTGTGCATGAAGGCCGCCAGTACTTCAGCATGAAGCTGGTCGGGGGCCAGAGCCTGGAGAAAAGGCTGGCCGATTTCACCATCGACCCGAACGCCGCGGCGCGGCTGGTCAAGACGGCCGCGGAAGCCGTCCACCATGCCCACCAGCGCGGTATCCTGCACCGCGATCTGAAGCCCTCCAACATCCTGCTGGACGAGCGGGGCGAGCCGTACGTGACCGATTTCGGTCTGGCCAAGCGGGTCGAGGGCGACAGTGACATAACGGTATCCGGTGCGATCCTGGGTACTCCGTCCTATATGGCCCCGGAGCAGGCGTCGGGCCGGCGGGGAGCGGTGACTACGGCAACGGACGTTTATGGTCTGGGTGCGATCCTGTATGCTCTTCTGACCGGGCGAGCGCCATTTCGAGGCAAGTCGGTGCCGGAGATCCTGGAGCAAGTCCGCGAGCGGCCGCCCGAACACCCGTCGAAGATTAGCCCGCGCACCCCGCGCGATCTGGAAATCATCTGCCTGAAATGTCTGGAGAAAGAGTCATGGCGGCGTTACGGATCGGCACAGGCGCTGGCTGAGGACCTTGGCCGCTACATCGCCGGTGAGCCGATCACGGCGAGATCCGCGGGCGCCTTCGAGCGGCTCTGGCTTTGGAGCAAGCGGAACCCGAGGCTGGCCGCCGCGCTCGGCTCGACGGCGGCGGCGCTCGTCGCCGTAGCAGTCTTCGCGTCGCTGTATGCCGACCGTCAGAGGAAGCTCGCAGCCGCGGAGACGAAGAGCAAACGCGAGCAGATCGAAGCGAACCAAACGATCACGGGCCAGGCCAAGGATCTTGCCGATTCGCTCAAGGAGTCGAATCGTCGCATGGCGGCCCTTTACTTCGAGCAGGCTCAGGCCGACATTGAGAAAGAGAAGAATGGCGCTGGCTTGGTTCGCCTGGCCGCCTGCTGGCGTGCGGCTGTCGCTGCCGACGACCCTGGCTGGCAGCACACCGCATGGGGCGCCATCTCGGCGTGGGCGCGTTACACCCCGAGCCCTCGGATGGTTCTCGCCGCTGAAGGCATTGTCACAAAGGTCGCCTTCAGCCCGGACGGACGCGCGGTGCTAATCGCTTGCGGAGAAAGCGGTGAGTACGGCGACCGGACGCGGTTATCATCGCGCCTGGGGGACGCCGTCTCGGGCCATCCCCGCGGTCCGCTCATGAAATTCGATGAAAACGCAAAAGTGCTCGCTCTCAGTCCCGACGCGCGCACCCTGGCAGTTGGCGATGATGAACCCAGCATTCGGCTCTGGGACGCGGCCACAGGTACGCGCGTCGGGCGGTCGATACCCTGGAGAGGTTTTAGCGGATTAATCTTCGGTCCGGACAACAGGACTATTCTGGCACGGCAGCTCACCGACTCGGTGCTCTGGGAGTCAGCAACGGGCAAAATCCATTGGGTGAAAACGGAGTACGACACTCGCTCCGACATCGTGCGAATTGCGCATGTCGGCGCTTTCAGCCCCGATGGGCGGACGCTTTTAATTGGTGGGGACGGCGGCGCGGCAGTTTGGGACACAGCGACGGGGAGACCCGTATTTCCGGTATTGAGCGACGAATCCGCACCTCGGCCTGAAGGATATAAGGTGGATGTTGTGGCCTTTAGCCCAGACGGACGCATCGCACTTACCGCGAGCAATGATGGATTCGGGAGATTATGGAATGGCGCCACCGGCCGGCCCATCGGCGAACTGCTACGGCCCGAAGGCATCATCCACACTGTCGAGTTCAGCTCGGATGGACGGACCGTCCTCACAGGAAGCCGCTTCTCCGTAACCCTCAGCCGGAATGTTGTTGGTGAGGATTATTCCGCAAGTTTGTGGGACACGACGACTGGCCGGCCCATCGGGGATCCCCTCCGGCACCAAGGTACGGCCGTCGCCTTTTCCCCGGACGCGAAAACCTTTGCGACGGCCAGCTATGATGGCAAAGTGCGACTATGGGACGCGGCCAGTCGTCATCCAATCGGACCACCTCTCGCGACAGGGGGCGTGACCGTACTGAAGTTCAGCCCCGACGGGCGCAGCCTCTTAACGGGAACTGAGGGAAGGGCCATGTTGTGGGACACGGCCGCGTGCGGGCTCGTCGGGCCACTCCTGTACCATCGAGGGGCGGTAACGGCTGCCGCCTTCAGCCCGAACGGACGGACAATACTGACCTGCGGCAGCGATGACACGGCGCGTATGTGGGACACCGTCACCGGACAGCGCCTCGGAACTACGCTGAAGGTCCCATGTGCCGAGGTCTATCGAGTCGCCTTCAGCCCGGACGGGCACATCGCGCTGATTGAAGGCGATTCGGGCGACAAAAGATGGTGGTGGGACGCTCGCGCTTCGGCCCCCACCGTGCTGGGGGGGCAATGGCGGCGGAAGGTATACATATGGAATGCTGTAGCCGGCCGGCCTTTCGAAGTGCCGGCGGAGCTCCAACTGTCAGCTCAAGGCGACCGTAAGGACACCCGGAGCGAGCCTTCCAAAGCGCAAACGGAGGAAAACAAGTCCGGTCTCATCGACTGGGAGTTCCGCTCTGACGGGTTGACAGTCCTGATCGCCAGCGGTGACGGGACCGCATGGTCGCACCGTGCTGACATTGGGCTTCGGGAAAGCGAGGTCGTGGGACGCCTCCAGCGGTCGGCCCATAGGGCCTATATTCGAGCATAAACCGGCCTTTCACAATCTGGCCCGTGTCATGGCCTTCGGCCCAGGGGGCAAGACGGTGATGCTAGACGACAGATCGCGCGTCCAGTTGTGGGACGCGGCGACCGGTCTGCCCGTCGGTCCGCCCCTGGAGCACGCGGACCAGGAAGGCGGGAACACGGATCTGAGCGCCGACGGCCGGACTGTGTTGACGGTCGGCTGGAATGGCGAGGCGTGGTTACGGGACGCGGCCACCGGACGACTCCTCGGGCCGCCGTTGAAACATCAGCACGGAATCCAATCTGCGAAGTTCAGTCCGGACGGACGGATTGTACTGACCGGCTGCGTGGACGGGACCGCGCGGCTGTGGGATGTTGCGGAGTGGCCAAACGAATGGGCCCCGGCTATTACTCTCCGTATCGAAGCACTCACGGGCATGACGCTCGACGACCGGGGAGAGGTACGCTACCTCGACACGGCTGGGTGGAGCGAGCGCCTCGACCGTCTCGCCTCGGTGGGCATTCCGCATTCTCAGCCACCCCGCTGGTCGTTCGACCCAATCGTATATGGCTCTGAGCCGACTGCTCGCGCAAACGCCTGGATCGAGCGCGGGCGGTGGGCCGAGGCTGAGGCTGAGCTCGAACGTGCGGTTAATGCACAGCCCGAGAACACTCAGATCCGGTTGGAGCGCGCTCGCTTTTTCGCTCGGCGCACCCGGCCGGAAGAGGCCGCTGCCGAGTATGGACAAGCCCTCTTCATCAACGTAATGCATGACCTGTTACCCGACAGCGAGAAAAGCCATGGGGTCAGTAGCGGAGGGCTCCAGCCGCTCGCCGCCTCGGAGAGGGCCCGTGCGGCACTGTCGAACGAGATCCTCACCGACCGCGCCATCGCTGACCGCGTCTGCGCCCTGGTCCCCAAGGATCTCTTCCAACTGCTCCACCCTCTCGTGCGCGCCCGTTATTTGGGTAACTCGGGCTCGTTGGAGCGACGCCGAGGCCGCCTACGAACAGGCCATCAACGAGGCCACTCGCGAACGCCTTGATAGCGGCCCTCTCTTGATTGAGTGCGGCCGCTTCCTGGTGATGCGCGGCGAGACGGATAAGGCTCTTGAGTACTTCTGGCGGGCGTTCGCGAACGATGTCCCAATGAGGGATTTATCGCAGGATATTCTCACCAGCCCCGGGATTCGAGTCCGCTTCTTTGATCGTCTAAGGAAGTACTACAAAGGTGATGCTCTTACCAGGATTCACGGCGAGATTCTCGACGCCGTCTTCCCGGAAGACTCGTTTGGACGTTGACGCCGGCGGCCAGAGGGGCGTTCAACCGCTTCCTCGCGCGCCTGTTCACGGGGCGGAAAAGGGGTCAGGAGCCGTTGCTCATTCAGTAAATCAAACACAACAACGGCTCCTGCGCCTTTTTCTTGTGAACCCCACCTGGCCGGGCTGTGCTTCGCGAATGTGCGGGGAAGGGGAATTGAGAGCCTTCGCGATTTTCCCGACAGGCCCGCGGAGCGTAGATCCCTTCAAACTTTCTCGAAAATAACCGCCCCTCTTGTGCTACAATCAACCCGGAGAATCCACCATGTCCATGACCGGACTGACCCCCGAGCAGCGGCGCCTCGTCGAGCAGGCGGGCGACCGGCCTGAGCGCATCGAGGATCCCGAGATGCACCAAGCGTACGTTCTCATCCGTGCCGATGTATACGAGCGGGTCCGCGACGTGATCGAGCCGAGATCGGGCGAAGAGCTTCACGTACCGGAAGGCATCCGCAAATCGCAGGAGGCGTTCTTCCGCGACCTGCCCGAATTGCTGAAGGACCGCAGGCTGCGGGGCAAGTACGTCGCCTACCATGGCGACGAGCGGGTGAAGATCGGGCGCTCGGAGATCGACGTCATCCGGGAGTGCCTTCGTCGTGGTCTGCAACCGGATCGGTACGATGTTTTTGTGATCCGGCCACAATCGCCTGAGCCGGAGGAGGTTGATTACCCGTCCGCCTGGTACGAAGTATGAAGGCCCTTGACCACCTGCCGTTCTCCGAGACACGATCAGAAGTTTGGACGCCGGACGGGCTCGCGACAGTAAAGCCGTATCAGATCATCGTCATGGTCAGCTTGGCGGTGCGAGAAACGATTGAGCCCGATCCCGAATTGCCTCGATTCCCGGCCATCCTCCCCGAGTCGCGCGTCAGCGGCGCTGCCCCAAGAACCGGCGCCAGGCGGCGGCCAGCGGGAGCGACAAGAAGCCGGCGATGATCACGCCCATGATCCCCTGCGAGCCCCCTTCGACGAAGCCGTAGCTGTGCAGCCCGACGCCCAGCAGGAAATTCACGCCGTACCAGGCCATGATGACCGACAGGAAGCAGACGTTCGAAGCCACGACCAGCCCGAACGTGTTGACCCAGCCGGCGAACCGCCCGTGGAGTGGGATCACGTACACGAGCAAGGTGATCAGCGCCCAGACTTCCTTGGGGTCCCAGCCCCAGAACCGGCCCCAGGAGTAGTCGGCCCAGACGCCCCCCAGGATCGTGCCGGAGGCGATCAAGAGCACGCCGACCTGCATCGTGCGATAGATGAAGTTGGACAGGGGCTTGACCGTCGCGATCGTTCGCTGCATGGCGCGCCCCCGCGCGTCGAGCTTGACCTGACCCGAGGCTTCCGCCACGTCTTCTCCGTCGCTGTCGTCGTGGAAGCTCGCTCGATCCACCAGCTCGCCCAAGATCGCCAGGAGGGCCGACAGGGAAAGGACCCCTCCCACGAGCCCCATGGCCGCGAACAGGTAGAACAAGGCGTCGCCGCCCAGCAACGAATGCGAGCTGGACGAGCTCGAAACGTCGCTGATCGACCACTGCGGGCCCAGCATCCCGTAGGACGCGGCCACACCGGCCGCGCCGACCGACAGGAGCAGTAGGCCCGGGTGCAGGGGGAGCGCCAGCTCGGAAAAACGCGGCGAGCGGCGGTACGTGGCCGACAGGTAATACAGCGTTGTGATCAGGCCCAGCATCCACGCCAGACCGAACGCCGCATAGCTCGAAACCTCGGTCAAGACGTGGATCGTCAGCCAGAGGTTGCTCCGCAGCACAGGTTGGATGCTCTTGATGCTCGGGTCCAGGAGCGGGACGTTCGCCGCCGTGATCGTACCCAGCAGTGCGAGTGCCGACCCGGCGAGCGCGAAGTAGGTCTTGCGATAGATCATCTCGAAAACGAACGACAGGACCGCCGCCACGAGTGCGACCCAGATGACGGTCTCATACATGTTGGTCACCGGGGCCCAGCCCGAGATCCTCACGCGGAAGTAAAATCCGTAGACTTCCAGGGCGATCCCGATCAGCAGGCCGGTGAGCCCAAGACGGTAGGTCGTCGAGCCCAGCAGCGCGGGCAACGACGACTTCCCGGAGACCGTGACGAATGCCAGGCTGAGGACCAAGAGCGCAACCGCGCTGCCATACGCGAACGGGGCCTGCCAGAACGGGTTCATCGCGTTGAAGTTGGTCTCGCGTTCGATCACCGGGACGGTGGGATACTTGGTGGGGTTCACCGCTTCGCCCAGTCCGCGCGAGGCCGTCAGGAACCGCGTCGCCAGTGGCCCGGACAACGACCCCGGCGATCGGGATTCGGCTTGCTCGAGCTCGTGAAAAGCGTCCAGGAAGGCTCGCAACGGGCCCTCGGGGTAGCCGGCCTCGATCAGCGCCTCGGGCTTCGACTTCAAAATCACCTTGAGCGGGACCCAGACCGCGTTGTCACGGAGCCAGTTGGCGTATCGCTCGTCGAACGCCGCATTTTCGGTCGGATAGTGGCGATCGTCGCGCGGGATGTTTTCCCAGAAGGTGGAGAATGCCTTGAGCTCGTCGAGCTTCATCATCGCCATGTCGCGAGTATTGCCCTTTTTTTCGCCGACTTCCTTGATCGCCCGCGAGGTATCAGCCAGGTAGTTTGCGTTCGATGGGCGAGGCATGATCAGGACGAGACCGGCGGCCTGGACCCGGTCTCCGCTATACGCCTGGTAGGTCCAGAGACGCATGGCGACCTCGACCGCTCTCTTCTCGATCGGCAGGGGCCGAGCGGCGGATTTCGGATTCAGATCGAATTGCCGTTGCTGGGTCTGGAGTAGGGCGGCCCAGTCCAGGAATGCCATCGCCTGTCCATTGACGGTGATCCTTGCCTCGTCCAGCTCACGCGGCGTCAGCCACTTGTGCTCTTCGCTCAACTTGCCCGCCAGCTCGGCGATGGTCCTCCGGTCGTCGATCGGGAGCTTGGAGCCGCGGACGAGCGAGGCGAGATCGCCGGACGTCACTTCCGGGTCGCTGGCGAGCTTTTGCAGACGAGCCTTTTCTTGGTCGGGCGTCGTGGACTTGCCGGCGATCGCCTCGAGCCGGGTCTTGACCGTCTCCGCCATGATCCGCCGTCTCAAGGGGAGATGATCCACCAGGATGAATGGCTGGTCATCCCAGTATTCGGGGACGATCGACCAACCGATGAAGGCACCCACGTGCCCCCAGCTCTCGACTGGCCACTCGGAGGGCCCCTTCCCTGCCGAGGCCGCCGGGTCGAGGATCTTCTCGATCTCCTCGGCGGGTTGGTGCAGCTTGATGGTCTCGCGGCTGTAGATCTGCTTGACCTCTTCTCGAGCCACTGTATCCAGCGGCTTGATGCGGCCCTCAGCCATGACGGCCACCTTGCCGATCAGCTCGTAGGCGGGGCCGTTCCCCCGCGACTTGACGTCGCCGCTTCCTTGCGCGGGCAGGCCGGCGCACGTCAGCCCGGCCAGGACCAGGCCACCGAAAAGCTTGCCGATTCGTCTCATACTCGGTTCTCCAGAGGCTCGCTCAGCCGGCTAGGGTTGGATCGCATCCGTGGCTCGATTGATTATCGATTGATCGATCACAGGGGCTCGTCACCCGGGGCAGAGGGTGGCTTGTCCTGGGCTTTCGCCAGTCGTTTCCGTTGCTTGGCGGTGGCTCGCTCGCGCTCGCGCTTGCCGCCGTCGGTGAAGATCCCCGCTCGCATGTAAAACTGGACGAACGCGCCCAGCACGACCATCAGGCAGCCCGCGTAGATGACCGGCCGGGCGGGGTTGATGGCGACCTGGAAGACCGACTCGAACCGGCCGGTTGTCTGATCGGTATGCGGGTCGATCTCCGGCATGTACCGCGATTGATAGAAGGTGTATCCGCGATGGTAAAGAGGGTGATTCATGGAGATGGTGTGCGGCTGATTCTTGATCCCCTGCGAGGGGTCGCTCAATTCAACCTGGCTCACGAACTTGGTGGCCTGCTCGGTGCCCGGCTCGAAGCCGACTTCGAAGTCGTCGAGCTTCAGCTCGAAGTCCAGCGGCTTGCGATCGACGTCGAACTTGACCTCGTAGGTTGCCTCGGGGAACGAGACGAAACGCGGAGCGGGCGGGTCGAGACTCAGCGAGCGGGCGAGCCAGACCTCCTTCGTTTGGTTCCCGACCGTCATCTCGGCCCGGCAGGCGGCGATCCCCTCGTCCATCTTTCCCTTGGGCAGCACGACTGGCTCGTAGATCTGCTTTTCGATCGCCGACGGCAGGTACTGGTCGAGCTGGAACGAGATCGTCATCTTCATGTTGGCGCCGCCGCCGAAGGCGACGATGGGCTTGCCCTTCTCGAGGTGGCCGGCCGAGCGGAGCTCGCCCTTGCTCTCCTTACCCTGGCCGAAGACCCGGTAGTGCAGCGACTCGTCGGGACCGGCCAGGATCTCGATCTGGCCGCGTCGGCCGTTGGTGTCGGGATCGATCGTGGGCGTGACCATGTAATGGATCGCGGCCAGGGGCCGCGGCGGGGCCCTGCCGGATGCGTCCGTCGGCGGTATCACGTTCGGAACCATCGGCAGGTTGGCCAGCGCCATGTGCGTGACCGGCTCGTCCTTGCCCGACTGGATCTTGAAGACCGCGATCGGGATCGGGTCGTCGCCCAGGATCTGGTCCAGCCGCCCGGTGCTCGTCGGAAACTCGGTCGCCTCGGAAAGGGTCACGCTGAGCGAGCTCTCCGGCAGGACGACCGACTTGCCTTGCTGCCCGTCGAGCGCCCAGTCGAATGTCCGGACCCGGCCGGACTTGTCCTGATAGCGGAACCGCGCAACGCCGCTCGCACCGCTGCCCGATGGCGGCTTGAGGAAATCCTCGACCAGCTCGGGGCGGTCGACATGGGAGAACGCGATCAGCGCGGGCGGCTGGCTTCGGACCACCCGGAAAAACCGCTTGTCCGTCGCGAACCAGTGATCCTTTTCGGAACGGAAGGCGTCTTGTGCCCTGGGCATGCCAGGCCCCTTGAACTGGAGCTCCAAGCGGGCCATCGGCGCGCCGTCGACGTCGGCCACGTGGGCTTTCGCCGGTGCCGACGCCGGCAGAAACTCCTTGACCACGAACCGGAAGGGTGAGCCGGGACTGGTCAGGACGTCCTCGTACGAATCGGCAAACCCGAGCAGTCCGAGCGACACGAACCCGAGGGCGCGGTCGGCCACGCCCTTGGGCTGGGGCGTCCCCGCTCCCCACGCGAACGAGCCGGGACGGAACGGCAGGTCGAATTCGCTCATGGGCTTGAGGGTTTGAGGATCGACCTCCCGGACCCGGATCACGGGATGATTCGTCCGGACCAGCTCGCTCTTGACGTCCCCCTCGAGCATGCCCACCTGACCTTCGTCCGCCGTTCGCACGCAGGAGTACGAACCGCCCAGGAGGGTCAAGAGCCCGACGTGCGTGATCACGAACCCGGTCTGCCGTTTCTTCCAGGGGAAGCGGATCAATGCCGCGCACAGGATGTTCATCCCCAGGAATGCCAGCAGGATGGCGAACCCTGTGCTGCGATAGATCCATTCCTGCGACGCACCGCCGCCGTACCACGATTCGAAGAAGGTTGCGTAGGCCAGGGTCGCCACCAGCGCGCCCAACGAAAACACCGCCAGCTTCAGTGATGCCAAGAATCGATAGATCACGTCGAGGGCCCGTGCAAAACGATCGAATAGCGACGGCGATGCAACGCGTTCCTGCGAACGCTTGGGAGGAGGAGACACCGGGGGAACCTTCTTGGTGGCTGTCGCCATGGTTTCGTACCTGCCCAGGACGGGAGGATCTCAAAGGAGGGACCGCGGGCGGGGAACAACAGTCCAGATCGCGTCACGTCTGTCGCCAGAATCATTCTAGTCGACCGGCCACCAATGGACCAGAGTGTTCACCGTTGCTCCAGCTCACGTCCGGCCGATCGATGGCGCGCCGAGAACAGTCGCGCGACCTCTCATTTTGTTCACTGGCACAAAGAGTTTATGGCAATTCTGGCAACTCGTATCCAGCCGGCGGGCGGCCGAGAGCATGGCGAAAGCGTCGTTCTCCTGCGTGGCCCGGACAAGCAACACGGCCGACTTTCGCATCTCTGCGACGTATTCTCGCCAGTCGTCCCCGTTCTTGCCCGGGTCATGTCCTTCGATCCCGGCCGCGATGTGGGCAGCTTGGCGGCCCAGGTTGATGAGCTGATCGTGATCGGGGGAACCGGCCCGACCTCGATCGACCCGGGCGAGCATGCTCTCGGCGCCCTTGGCGCGTTCCAGGAGCGGCTTGAGGGGAGTCATCGCCTGCCGGATCTCAACCATGGTCCGATGGTCGCGGTGAGCGATGCTCCACGCGCCAAAAACGCCGAGCGCGATGCCGAGCAGGCCGATCAAGAGCGCGAGGCCGCGGTGGATCAGTCGCCGTCGCAGGAGGGCCCGCGCCCGTTGCAGGCGCCGCGACATCGAGCCCGCGGTGCAGCCGAGCTGCCGTGCGGCCTCTTCGTGGGTCCTGCCCTCCAGATCGCACAAAACGACCGGCGCCCGGTATTTTTCGGGAAGCTGGAGCAATTCGTCGTCGAGCAGCCGGCGCAGGTCCCGGCGTTCGATCTCGACCCAGGGGTCGACCAGCGGGTGGTATTTTTCCGGCAGCACGCATCCGTTGCCCCCATCACCGACTGCCGGCCCGCTCTGCGCCAACGTTGTGATCGAGACTTCGCGCCGTTGCTGGCGCGAGTGATCCGAACGGGCGCCCAGCGCCAGGCGATGCGCGACGGAGCACAGCCACCCGCCCACCGATCCCCGCCACGGGATCCCCGCAGCCTTGCGTGCCAGGACGAGGAACGTCGCCTGGAAGACGTCTTCGACGTCGTGTTCGTTACGCAGGACGCGGCGGCAGGTCCCCTCCACGAGCGGCCCGTGGCGCTGCACCAAGGCCACGAACGCAGCCTCTTCGCGACCGCTCACGAACCGCTCCAGCAGAATTGCGTCGCTGACCTGTTCGGGCATCGCCTCACGCGACCTCCGTGGAAACCGCTCGCCTCTACTCATTATGCCCGAAGACGGCCCGGCCAAATGCAAAAAAATCGACATTCCTCGTCAATTCTCCGACCGGCACGCGCGCGAGGGGGTGGGTTCACCGGCGGCTAGCGCCACTCCGCTCTCAGATTCTGCGACGCGCACGCGCGCGGAGGGGGGTCATGTGAGCCACCGGTGTCTCCGACCCGCACTCCACTCCACGTGATGGCACGTTTTTTTCAGCACCTTTTCATCCGAGGACGGGAAGCGGCTCGGCATCGTCGACGTCGTCCCTCACCGGGAACCGTTGCCGGATCGTCTTGACCAGGCGGATGAGCTCTGCTCCCTCCAACGATCAAGGTGGGTCTTCAGCGCGTCCTATGCCAGTTGCAGCAGCTCGGTCATCCGCCGTACGACATCTTTCATGGCTTCCAGGCCGCCATAGGGGACTTCCGCGCTGACCCAGCCCGTGTAGCCGGCCTCGCTCAACGCGCCGCGGACCGCTCCCCAGTCGATTTCTCGCCCCTCGCCCAGGCGGTAGTTGAACCGCTTATCCTTCGCGTATTCCTTGATGTGGACCTTGAGGATCCGCTTGCCCAGCTCGCGGATCCATTCCTCGGGGTAGCCGTACTCGACGACGTTGCCCACGTCGAAGTAAGCACCGACCCACGGGCTCTCGAACTCGTCGATATAGCGGGCAAACTCGACCGGGCTTAGCAGGAACTTGTTCCAGACCTCTTCGATGGCGATCTTGATGCCGTGCGACTCGGCGTCGGGGATGAGCGTGCGGATGTTCTCTCGCGACCGTTTGTAAGCGTCGCGGTAGCTGACCTTCTTGTTGACGACCGCCGGCACGACCAGGACCGTGGTACCGCCGTAGGCCTTGCAGTCGGCGAATTCCTGACGGATGGCGGCAATGCCGCGTGCGACGACCTGGGGGTCGGGATCGGACAGCGTGTCTTGCCAATGCCGTGAGCCACTCACTCCGTGGATGATCAGGCCGGTCTGATCGCGCGCGTTCAGGACTTCGTGCAGGTCGAGCTGGTTGGGACTGATCAGCTCGACCCCCTCGAATCCCGCGTCTTTCAGGAGCCGGAAGCTGGCCAGGGGCGACCCCTTGGTCAGTCCACCGAGCATGAACGCCTTCTTCCAGGGGTTCTTGGGTGTCTGGCTCGCGGCCGGCGCGCCCGTCCGGGCCGCCACCGCAGCCGCCGTCAAGGTCGCGCCCGTCGCGCGGAGGAAGGTTCTTCGCTCGATCGCTTTCATGGTTCGCTCCCCAGGGGGTATTCCCGAATGGTGGATGAGTCGGTCTTGACGGTATCCGCAGACGTTTTTCCAGAACGATCCGACAGCGAGCTGGAAGCCAGCGTACAAGAAGGGAACATGTCGCACCAGGTACTTGACGAAGGCCCCGAAGACAAGACGGTAGAGTCCTCCTCCGCACATTCACCGCACGGCGCGTGCGTGTTTGTACGAGGGGGCTCCGTCCCCCGATCTCTTCCCTGACCACTGAACACCGACCGCTGCCCGCTGCCCGCTGCCCGCTGCCCGCTGCCCGCTGACCACCCACCACCCGCCACCACTCTCCGTCGCGGCAAGCGGTTGCGGCCGAGCGCGGATCACGCGTTGACGTTGATCCAGGTTAACTCCGTCATCGCGTCGTCGGGTGGGACGGCGGCCAGGTTTTGACGCACCGCCTTCGCGAGGGTGCGGATCAGCGCGGCATGAAGGCGCTGCGCGACCGCGACGCCACGAAAACGGAGCCTACCGGCCTGCTCCTCCGAGAGGCAGTAGCCGTAGACGGCCATCGGGAGGGCAGTCGTATCCGAGCGAATCTGATCCACAAGGGTCTGTCGCCGGTCCGGCGGCACACGGTCGAGATCGTAGAGGACCGCGTCGAACGAAACGGGTGTCGATATCGCCTCGGGACCGAGCGGGGTCACGATGACACCGAGCGGCCTGGCTACCTGTACGGCCAGGGCCTGGTTGACTTCATCAGTAGTAATGTGAGCGATTCTCATGAGAGTCTCTCCTTGGGTCGATTCCCGGGGCCGGCAGACCTGGCCATCGCCCGCGCGGCCCCGGCCGGCGAACGGTTTGGGGGGGCGCGAACCAAACTTCTGGATCTCACCCGTCCTTGCCCTGTAGAGTGATAGGGCGGCGCCGGGCGATTCTCAGACGAAGACCCATCCAGCGGCTGTCACGTTGGGAGACCGATCTCCGGCGAGACACCGGCACCGGCGGCCAGGCATTTCTTCCGCTCGCCGCGAATCCTCCACCTGGCCACCCACGGCTTCTTCCTGCCCGACCAGGAGCACGACCTCAATCGCGAAGGCCGGGGCCTCGGCTTCGAGTTCGGCGAGTTCTCTGGCGCGAAGGACGGCCTGGCCCGCCTCTCAGGACCGATGATGGAAAACCCCATGCTCCGCTCGGGGTTGGCGCTGGCCGGCGCCAACACCTGGCTCAAGGCCGGCAACCGGCCCGAGGAGGCCGAGGACGGCCTCTTGACCGCCGAGGACGTCACCGGCCTGGACCTCGTGGCCACCGAGCTCGTGGTGCTGTCGGCCTGCGAGACCGGGCTGGGACAGGTCCACGTCGGCGAGGGGGTCTTTGGCCTCCGCCGGGCGTTTGTGCTGGCCGGTGCCAAGACTCTCATAATGAGCCTGTGGAAGGTGCCGGACGAACAGACCCGAGAGCTGATGGACGACTTCTACCGCCGCCTCCTCGCCGGCCGTGGCCGTGCCGACGCGCTGCGCGAGGCCCAGCTCGCGATGAAGGCCAAATACCCCGACCCGTTCTACTGGGGTGCCTTCATCTGCCAGGGGGATCCTTCGCCCATGGGCGCGGCTGGGTCGAAAGAAGATCGCTCGGTTGTCGCCACAAACTAACCGATCGGGCTTGAACTTCGAGACGCTCAAACATGGATCTGGAAGTGATGGACGTTGCCCACTCGATCTCCGACCACGACGGTTTGGCCGTCAGGCGCCACGGCAATCGCCAACGGCGAGCTCTCCATCGGTACCGTGGCTCGGCAAACTCGGTCCTCGATGTCCCAGAGCCTGAGGATGCGGTCGTCGGAGCCCGACAGGGCATGGCGGGCGTCGGGGCATATCACCACCGCACTCACCGGGCCGCCAGGCTCGGTGAAGGAATGCAGGAGCTGGCCGGTTTGCAAGTCCCAGAACCTCAGCGTGCGGTCAGCAGATCCGGAAAGAGCGTGGCTGTCATCGGGGGTCACCGCCACGGCGCTCACACGGTCTTTGTGTCCCATGGAAATCGGCGGAGACCGGCTGGTGACAAGATCCCAGAATTTGACGGTGCGGTCATCAGAGCCGGAGAGAGCGTAGCGGCCATCGGGGCTCACAGCCACCGCGCTCACCCCATGCTCGTGCCCCGCGTATGTCCGAACGATCTGGCCGGTTGCCAGGTCCCAGAGCCTGAGTGTGTTGTCGCGCGAGCCGGAGAGGACGTGGCGGCCGTCGGGGCTCACCACCACCGCGCTCACGCCGTCCTCGTGGCCTGCGAATGTCTGGAGAAGCTGGCCGGTTTGTAGGTCCCAGAACCTGAGCGCGCGGTCTTCGGAGCCGGACAAGGCGTGGCGTCCGTCGGGGCACACCGCCGCCGCGCAGACCCAATCCCCGTGCCCGGTGAGCGTTCGGACCAGATCCGGTGATTCGCGGCTGGCCGTCCATTGCAGTGCGAAGTGCGGTAGGGCGAGCGCGGCGAGTCGTTGCTCAGCGCTGCTGCGAAGCGGGGCGATGCTCAACAGGACGGCACGGTTCCGGACCTGCTGAGCAAAAAACGTCGGGTTGATTCTCGCATCACCACCACGAAGGTTGTGGGCCTCCCGATGCATGAGCCGTAGCACCATCTGGAGTCGGGCTGCGAGATCCGAACCCGATGGGGGACACAGCCCGAGGAACGCGATCAGGTCTTCCTGGAGGCAGTCCACGCCACGCTCGAGGTACAGCGCCTCGAGCGTGGGAAAATGCTCCAGTGCCGTGGCCACCCGCTCCAGGCACTCTCGACGGAACTCTTCCATTTGGTTAGTCGGTGTTCGACCGGCGGCGAACTCACGGATCAAGGGGTGCAGCCGGACCTGGTCGGCCTCCAGTCGCTCGACCAGGCAAGCGTCATCCAGGCGCTGCGCGGCACGGCGCAGTGGCGAGCGCCGACCCGGTCTCGCCTCGTCGGTGAGGCCGGCCAGCAGGCCGAGCCGCGCGATCGGCACCGCGGTTGATTCCGAAAAAAGGCTCGCGACGCGGAGCAGCAGCCGGGCCGACTCGTCCCGTAACGACGCCCACTGCTCGCCGATCGTGGCCGCCACCGCCGGGTCGTGCACCCGCCGCAAGTCGGCGTCGGTCAGCTCCGCGGCGTCGGCGTCGAGGGTCGCCAGCACCCCGTCGGACTTCAACCCCTCGCGATAGCCCTCCAGAGATACGTCGCCGCTGAACTTGCCAAGGTACGCGCCGGCCAGTTCCAGCGCCAGCGGAAGCCGGCCCAGCATCCGGGTGATCGCGCGGGCGTGCTCGTGATCGGCATGGGAAGGAGCCAGGGCCGCGCATCGCGACGGGTGCCGGAGCAGGAGCCGCAACGCCGGCTCCTCGGGCAGGATCGTGACCTCCACCCCCACGAACCGGCCCAGATCGTGCCGCCGCGTCGTGAACAGCAGCCGGCAGCGGAGATCCTCCGGGACGCAGTCAGGCAACAGGTGGAGGGCGATCGCGCCGGGGTCGGGCAGATTGTCGAGCACCAGCAGTGCATGCGGCCGGCAGTTCAATGCCTTGAACGCCGCCCGTACCTGCTCGTCGCGAGGCTGGTCATTCTCGGCCCACCTCAAGCGATGATCCGTCGCAAGCCGGGCAAACCCTTCAACCAGAGGCCCGGCCGCGTCGATCCAGAAGACGCCATCTGGGTAGTCGTCCTCGTGACGGTAGACATACTCCACGGCAAGCTGGGTCTTGCCGATGCCGCCCATGCCGGTCAGGCCCGCCGGTCGGATGCCGACCGGACCCGAACCCGGCCCCGACAGGCTGGCATGGAGCCGCGTCAGGTCCCCGTCCCGCCCCACGAACTCGCCGTTCCGCGGAAACGGCACGATGAACCGGGGCCTCGGCGGCCGGTGCCGAAACCTTGCTCGTCGCCGAGCCCACCAGCACGACCTGGGAAGCGTCGACACCCGCACGCACCAGCAGCTCCGGCGTCTCGGTCTCGGCGATCCCCTCTGCACTCAACCGCGCCACTCCTTGCAGAAACGCCTTCCGCACCGACCGGCCAAAGGCCAGCGCCCCGTAAAACGAGGCCGCGAACTTGATCGCCGCCCGGTCGGTGATGGTCCGATTCATGCTGACGACACAGTCCACGACCTCGGTCAGCGCCTCGGCCTGTGGGCGGGTGGCGCAGGCATTCAGCACCACCAGCCGGAGGTTTCCCTCGTTGCAGGAACGCAGCACATTCACAAGAGCCGACTTGCTGACCACTTGAGCCTGGCCATGGCCGAAGCCCTCGCTCGCGACCTCATCCGGCCCGACCTTCTTCATGTCCCGTTCGTCGGCCGACCGTACGCTGGGACCGCACGGTTCCGAAGCCTCGGCCTCTTCCTCCCCAGATTCGAGGATAATCTCGTCCGGGCTGCCGTGACTGCTGAAATGGACGACCTGGGGCTGGTTCTCGTTGAGCTTGCGCAGCAGGTCGACGGGCCGTGTACCGGGGACCAGGATCAGCTCCACCGCATCGCGGAATGGGCCCCGCCCTACCTCCTCGTCGATCTCGCGGAACTCGCGAGGCAAATCGAGCGGCGATGTCCCACGCGGGTTCGCGGCGAAGAGCAGGACCTTGATCTTCTCCATCCTGACCCCAGACGCGGCGCGAAATGAAGGGCTGGCGTCGGGGCTCGATCGGAATCCCAGTTCGAGGCGAGAATTCGCCGCCTGATTGCCACCGCGAACCCATCGGTCGTTTCGGCCATCGCCCCGGCCATAGGTCATCGTAGCGCCGCGGTGCCCCGGCTGCAATGACCAATCCGGATAAGACTGGCCCGTTCGTCTGGGCGCGGACGAGGCGTACCGATCGCACCGCCTGAAGGGAAAATCTCGTTAAGAGAGTTCAGCCCCTTCCTGGCGTCGAAGCGTAAACGCGCCTTCGGCTCGCCGCGGTCCATGTCCGGGCGTGTCCTCAATCCACCACTTGCCCTCGATCTCCTCGCCATCCGAGCTGACACGGCCACCATAGTGGACGACATGCGCCGCTTTCTGAAATCCGACGAGTTTGTCTCCGATCTGGTAACCGCCGTAATGAGTCCCCTCATAGGCCTTGAGGAAGTAGACCTCGAGGTCTTTGACCCAGCCCTCGAGGGCCGAATCGGGCGGAAGGTGCGTCACATATCGGATCGGCGTCGCGGGCGCATCGGGAAACATCCGGCGCAGCCGATCAACGATCTGCTCATCTACGCCCGGTGATAATCCCGCCTCGAGTGCCACCTCGGTGACGGAGTACTCCCTGTCCGTCACGCCATCTCTCATCGATCCGGTCAAGCGCTCGCCCGCCTGGACCAGGTCCGCCGCGACGGGCCACGGACGTCCGTGCAGGAAATAGTTCCCCACCCAACGATCCGTGAGGTTCATCTCTCGAGACATCGTGCACGATCGCTTTCGCAATCGACTCCCTGAATACAGAACTCATTGGATGACGACGAATCGATACTCCCAACCACCAGTCCATCCCGGCGCCGCCGGCGACGTGCAGACGATTCCATCGTCGGGAACGGTGCTCGCCCAAGCAAGCCTGTTAATTCGACGCGATAGCAAGGGTCTCCTCGTTCGAGTCCTCCCAGAGATGGGATGTCCTCTTCGCCGCTATTGAGCGTCAGGTTAATAGGTTCCGCTTGATTTTCAGGTACGCAAACCGGCGGCTAGCGCCGTACCGCTGACGAGAACGCTCCGCCGCCGTCACCGGCAAGATCGATGTGCGTGGGTTGGCGGAATCGGAGGCCGCATGATATCTGCGCGGCACGGCGCTAGCCGCCGGTGTTTGGCTTCCGGCACGCGGGGGGGATCCCTGTGAAGTCATTAACCTGACGCTCAATAGGCGCCGGTACAATCGATCGGCGATGACCTGATGTCCGCGGCGATTCGGGTGTAGCATTC
>JBIOJM010000086.1:0-30730 GCA_044450785.1 Isosphaerales bacterium | reverse complement strand
GGGAAATCGTCTCAAGCCGGTATCCAACACCGACCTCTGGCAGAAGATCGACGCACTGGTCTCCGTCCACCAGGTGAAGGTGAAACACGTCCTGGGCCACCGAGGACACGTTGAGAACGAGGCCTGCGACCGGATGGCCGTTGATGCCTACAAGAAACTCTTGGAAGATCGATCAAGCTGAGTTCATCACGGACGCGAGGGCATCGCGGGCGCGGATCATGAGCGGACTGTCGGGCGTCTTCGCGCCTGGGAAGTTGGACATGGAAGCCGCAATCATTTGGTCGCGCCACTTCGGCTCGGTCGACCAGAGGCACTCCTCCCACAGGGCCGCTCCATACTTGTAATCGTGGCTGTCATGCCCCTTGTGGAAGATCAGTCGCCGCGCGGCGTCGAAGATCAAATCACGCGAACCACCCCGGCCGAGATAAGCCATCGCCTTGGCACCGGCTTTCTTCCGATCGTCGTTGATGGCGGTGAAGATCTCGGCGATGGCCTCGTCTCCGTTCGAGATGGATACGTCCGGGCTGGCCTTCAAGGTGTCGATCCCGGCTGAATCCGTCAGCTTGGCGCGGCCGCGGAACATGGGCTGCCAGCCGATGGCTTGGAGGAGGGCCAGCCGGCGAGTGGTATCGTCGCCGCTCGCCGTGAAGATGTAGTGCAGGGCGTTGCTGGACGTGGTGGCGTGCAACGCAACGATATCCCCGGGCTTGTGCATCAAGAGCTCGCAGGCGGAGAGGATGACGGCGTCCCAGAGCGAACCCGGTGAAATCCCCTGATTGAGTAGCTTGACTCCCTCGGCTGAGGCAGCTTCTGGAGTCGCCTGCCGGATCACCTGGAGCAGTGCTTGGGTCGCGGCCGGGTCGTCCTTCCCGATCTGCCAGTCCTGGCGGATCTTGGCGGCGTTCTCCAGGTTGGTCTCGTACGGCCCGACCGGCCGCGGCCGGCTGTCTCCCTGGAGGTCCAGCATGCCGAAGACGAGAGAGCGGAGTACCGGCTCGGCATGGACCCAGCCGATCGTCTGCAAGGTTCGCCAGCTCTGGGCGGCGAAGATCGCTTTGTGTCCGATGTTTCGCTGGTCGCGCACCGCCACTCGCCAGAGCGCCTCCATGGTCTGGGCCGCTCCCGAGCACCGGCAGAGCGCGGCCACGGCGGCGTCGGCCGCCTCGGGGTCCCACACCTCCATGGCCCGCACAAATTCCTCGCGCGCTCGGTGCGTTTTGGGCAGGCGGCATTCGTCGACGGGCTCGAGTACCCAATCCCCTTCCTTGACGTCCTGCGCCTGCGAGTTCTTGAAGTTATCCAGGGCCCAAAGGAGCGGGAGCAGCCGTTCGCTGACGGCCGACGTTTGGCCCAGAACGTGCGCGGAGTTGATCACCATGACGGCATGGAATTTGAACCCGACCGGCCGCGGCTTGATGTTGCGGATGCCCGCCAGGAACAGGCCGGCGAGCAGATTCTGGTAAGAGAGTCCCTTCTTGAGCTGAACGATCGCGACTTCGAGCGCGCGGTCGCGCGGGGTCTCCTCGATCAGGCGCACCACGGGCTCGATTTCCGGGCGGAGCTTGACCATCTCGGGCTTGATCTGAGCCTCCTCTGCCCGCAGGGGAGTGATCGTCCTCAGGTTGGCCCATGGACCGAGCTCGGCGCCCAAGCCAAGCGCGGAGGCCATCTGAAGAAATCGGCGTCGCCGGATTCCTGGATTCATCGCGATATCTCCTTTGTCTCGGCTGGCTGTTCGGGAAGGGGTACAGCGTGTGGCCACGCCGATCCTTGCCGGCGTGCGGGCGGGGACTGACTGCCCTCATTATGGTGGGGCGACTCGATGTTTGGGAAGGCGGTCGATCGTGAGACTGGATGGCTTGGCCCCGCGCCGGATTAATAGGGGCGGAATTCAGGTCCTGGAGCAGAAACCCGGACGGTCTTTTACGTGAACCTCTCGGTTTTCATGTCGAGTTCGTTCAGGAAGATGATCGAGCTTCGGACATCTAACTTGTCCGGGAAGATCGCCAAGTTGCGGCTCCCTACCTTGGAGGAGGGAAACAAAAAGCCCTCCAGGAGAGGAACGGCGTGGAGGGCAGCGCCGAGTTGCTGGGTAGGTGCCGCGCCGGAACTGTTCGCCCACACACCCGTCATTTCCTGATCGTTCGTGGAGATGAGTTTCTGTTGGCTCGAGTCGCTGAGATCGGCGACGTGATATAGAGTGACCTGTAGGCTCAGAAGCACCCACGAACCCTTCGGGCTGGACAGGGGCGCATTCGGGTTTCCGAGAAGCGCTCCGACCTCGTAGATGGCAACCTGATGGTTTTCGCCGAGGTAGAGTATCCGATAAAGCGGTGAACTTGCGCTCGCGTTGCTGAACCGGCTCCGTGACGCCTTCGATTGGTCCGTGTTCAGCCGAGTCTTCCAGTATCGTAGGTTCAGCGCTCGGAACCAAGTCCCGGTTTCGGGGCGGAGTGAGAGGCGGGCGCAGCCGCCCGTCTTCATTAGAAGAGACCCTGATCGACGGCCTGAAGAAGCGACACGACCTTTGCTTCTTCGTCGGTCCCAATCAGGTCGCCCGGCTTCCTCCAGCCAAGTTGCTCGCTCGGAGTCGCGAGCCAGGTGCTGGGGTCGTCCACGACTGTACGAAGGAGTTCGTCGAGACAGTTTGACCGAATCGGCCGGTCTGTATCGAGAACGTTCGGGATTTCGCGGATTTCGGGCATGCTTTCGTCCGTGAAAGTAGCTGGTGGCGTTTGACTTAGGGAGTCAAGGCAAGCGAGTTGCCTCTCGGCGAATTTCTTGAGTTCCAGATAACCCTTGCTGCGATCCTCACACTCGAAATCGATAAAATTCTCGATCGAATTGAGGATGTCCGCCCACCTATTCGGATCGGAACAGAGGGGCGTCTCGGCTTCGGCCTTCTCGATTTCCAACATGACCGCCTCCTTGTAACAAATCGCCTGGGACCAGTAAAGACCGCCAACGATTCGCGTCTCCGATCCATCGATTATTGCCGAGCGACGAATCGCGATACAAGGAGGCGGTTCACGGCACGGGAGAAATGACGAATCGACTCGTCACGCGGGGGACCTGAGAATGATGCGGGGCCAGCGATCTTCGGCGGCGGGACCGTTGATGACCTCGGGCGAAAAGTAATCGCGCTTGCTACTCTCCGGTCGCGAAGGCGCGGCCATGCCAAAGCGGAATAGCGAGGGGTTGTCGGTCATCCGCGAAACCTAAACGCCGCAGATTCATACACCTGCAAGCGGAGGATCGGGGACATGAAACCCTGACCTCTTGCATGCCATGCAAGCGGACAACTCGTCGATTTGCCTCAAATTGAGTGGCTTTCAGCAGTTAGGCAATTCCACATTTTACAGGATTCGCAGGATTCGCATAGGTCCCACAGGTTCTGCTGCAACTTTTGCTGCAAGTCCGGAACAGCCAGGAGAACGTGGATCGCAATCCGGCATGGAGCAGAAACCGGGACGCACCTAGTATTAACCACGACCTTGGCGTTCTGGTATCTCTCGCCCAATGCCAAGAACGGCGCGAGTGGCTCCCGGCAGGCTGAAACACGGACGCGACTTGTACCGACGACCCTACCTCGAAGACAACTGGGTCAGGCGGACGGAAAG
The DNA here is from genome assembly GCA_044450785.1 of Isosphaerales bacterium. GTDB lineage: Bacteria > Planctomycetota > Planctomycetia > Isosphaerales > Isosphaeraceae > JBIOJM01. The sequence goes on along the minus strand of JBIOJM010000086.1, from coordinate 27,110 downwards.
ACAACTGTGCTTGCAGCACACCATTCGTCCGGAGGACCGGCCGCCAAACCTCAGAAAATCGGTGTCCCGGATGAAAAACTAGCTGCGTCCCTGTTTCTCAACCGAGCAGGCGATCGACTTCCGGCAAGAGCCGGGCAAAGTCGAGCTTGGTCGGGCAAGCAGCACGCGCGGCGTCGAGGTCGGCGCCCCGCCAGTTCCGCTCATCCTCGGTGAGCGCGGCATAGGCTTCGCGGGCCTGACGGCGAGAGCCATGATGCTCGTGATACGTGAGGAACCGAGTCAAGTCGCCCAGCCGGGCGTTCGTGCCCGCGGCGAGTCTGCACCTGCCGTCACATTCCGCGCACATCATCGGACCGGCACCCAGGATTGCGGCACGCAACTCCTGAATCTCGGACTGCTTCATGCGTTCATAACGCCGGGCGGCATCGGTGTTCTGGTTGACCTGATCGGTATTGACCATGGTCACGCAGACAGAAGCGATCCGCTCATCGGACCAGATCGCGTGCAGAACTCCCTGATGAGCGCTCAGCCCGCGCTCTTTGAGCGCTGGGGCTTTGTCCCGTACGCGTTTTTCCAGGTGGCCGGCCAGCAGCTTCATCGCCACCAGGCCAATCTTCTTCTCGTAGCAGGCGTCGAGCGCCCGGTTGAGTCGAGAGTCCTTCTCGAGCCACGGATTCATGGCGATCATGATCACGTCCATCAAGCCTCCTTCGACCGCGGCCTCGAGCTGCTCGGCCCGGCGCGCGTCATGGGTCGCGAAGCCGACGAACCGCACCTTGCCGGTTTTCTTGATGGCGGCGATGGTCTCCTTCATCTCCTTGCTCTTGGGCCAGTCCATCTCGCTCCCGCCCAGCCCGTGGTCGAGGTCTTTTCCTCCCAGCGCATGAAAGTAAAGCAAGTCGATGTAATCGGTCCCGAGCGCCTCGAGCCGCAGGTCGATCCGCTTGATCATATCGCTCGGCCGCGCGACGCCATCCTTGGTGGCGAGGAAGATTTGGGGACGCACCTCCGGCATGGCCGCGAACCATTTCTTGAACCCACCCTCCGTTCCATACGACGCGGCCGTGTCAAAGAAGCGGACGCCGCGGCTGTACTCAAAGCGCAGTAGCCGGTCGAGGGCGCCGGGGACGCGCAGCGTACCCGCGTTGAGGATCGTCACCTCCACGCCTGTCTTGCCCAGCATGCGCTTGGGCGTCTCGACATGTTTGCTCGTTCCCAGCGTGTTGTCCTGAGCCACGGACGCCGCTTGCGTCAGGGCTGTCGCCGCAACCGACGCGGCAGCGCCGTTCTGAATGAACGCCCGACGACGAATCGGGTTCGAACCAGTGTCGGCCATCGATTGGGCCTCCAGATTGAGGGCGGGATGTCAGTGATCCGGATCGGAATCCCGCCTCCTTCAACCTAACCTGCCGGCACCGACGTGTCCAGCAGCGGCCTCTCCTTCCCCGGTTCCTATCAATTGTGTTGAAGTTGATTGATCTTGTTGTACAGGGTCTTGAGACTGATCCCCAGCTCCCGCGAGGCGGCGGGTTTGTTGCCGTTGTGCTTCTCGAGGATCGTCTGGATGTACTTCATCTCGACGTCGCGGAGCGTCGGATTTCCTTCCGGGATCTGGAAATGAGGCCCCCCCAGCGCAGAGGCCGCGTTCTGATGCGACTTACTTCGGACGGGGAGTTGGGTCGGGAGGTGCTCGGGAAGGATGGGACCGTTGCCGGCCAGAATGGTGGCGCGCTCGATCATGTTGGCAAGCTCGCGGATATTGCCGGGCCATTGGTGCACCGCCAAGAGCTCGACGGATTCGGGGGCGATCACCGATTGAGTCAGGCCGCGCCGCGATGCGTGCCGGGCCAGCAGGTGGTCCGCCAGCGCGGCGATGTCCTGCTTGCGCTCGCGGAGAGGCGGCAGGTAGATCTCGAACGTATTGAGCCGGAAGAACAAGTCTTCGCGGAACAGTTCATTGGCGACCATGTCGCGGAGGTCGCGATTGGTCGCGCAGAGAACGCGGACGTCGACGCGAAACGGCTCGTTTTCACCGACCCGTCGAATCTCGCCGGATTCCAGGAACCGCAAGAGCTTGACCTGCACGCTCTTGTCGAGCTCACCGACCTCGTCGAGAAAGAGCGTACCGCCGTTTGCGACCTCGAAGAGTCCCTTGCGGTTTGTGTCCGCGCCGGTGAAGGATCCCTTGCGGTGGCCGAAGAGCTCGCTCTCGACCAGGTTCTCGGGAAGGGCGCCGCAGTTGACCGGGATGAATGCCCGATCGGCGCGGCGGCTCTTGTCGTGGAGGCTCCGCGCGACCAGCTCCTTGCCCGTCCCGGTCTCACCCAGGATCATCACCGAAGCGTCGGTGGGGGCGATGGTATCGATCAGGCGCCTGACCTGTTGCATGGCCGGCGTCTCGCCGATCAAGAGGGGCATTCCCTCCGCGGCCTTGAGCCGGCTTTCCAGCGCGGTTGTCTTGTTGGACATGTCGCGCCGTTCAGCCACCCGGTTGAGGATCATCTCGAGCTCGGCCCATTTGCAGGGTTTGGTGAGATAGTCGAAGGCGCCCAGCCGAAGGGCGGCAACGGCCGTGTCGACGGTGGCTTGCCCCGTCAGGATGACGACCTGTGTCTCGGGGCTCATCTGGCGGATCTGGCCCAGGACCTCGATGCCCGTCAAGCCGGGCATCCGCAGATCGAGCAAGGCAGCGTCGTACGACCCCCGCTCCAGGGCTCGCAGCGCGGCGGCCCCGTCGGGACAAACCGTCACCTCGTGTCCCATCCGAGGCAGCTCCATCTGCATGATTTCCCGCAGATGGGCCTCATCGTCGGCGAACAAGATCCGTAATCCTCCTCGACGCGACTTTTCCATGCTCAGGTTCCTTCGTAAGCCCGTGGGTGGCTTTGGTCGAGTGTAGAGACGCTTTTGATCGTGGACGGGGGCCTTTCTACAAGGACGCAGCGGCAGGCTCGGTCCGCCGGCGCCCGAGGTCCTTCGACGAAGATAAACCCTCCTCGGCAATCTCGGTGGGATGGATCGGCAGCCGCACCGTGAAGGTCGAGCCCTGGCCTTCCCCCGGGCTGAACGCCATGATCTCGCCCTGATGCTGATTGACGATCCGGTGGGTGATCGAGAGCCCGAGCCCCGTCCCCTTGCCGTCGCGCCGCCTGGTGAAGAAGGGCTCGAAAATGTTCTCGAGCACCTCGGGGCTCATTCCGCACCCGTTGTCGGCAAACACGATCTCGGCCATCCCTTGATTGTAGCGCGCGTCGATCCTGAGCGCCCCACTCGCGCCCATTGACTCGAGCGCGTTGACGATCAGGTTGAGCACGACCTGCTTGGCCTCCTGTCCGTCCACATGCGCCATCACCGCCTCCCGCGGGTGAAAGATGATGCTCTTCCCCGTGTACTTGCCGATGTGGCGGATCATCTCCACGACCCCCTGGATCAAGCCGGCCAGGTCGATCCGCTCGCGCTTGATGTCATTGCATCGCGAGAAGTCCAGCAGCCTCTCCGTGATGTTCTTACACCGGAACGCTTCGTCCTGGATCATCTTGAGGTAATTGGCGACGACTCGGTGATCGGGATGAAGAGACGCGCTGAGCAAGCGATCGAGCCGATGGTCGAGTGCTTCGGCGCAGAAGGCGATCGACGCCAGGGGATTGTTGATCTCATGCGCCACGCCCGCCGCCAGGAAGCCGACGCCGGCCAGCCGCTCGGACCGAACCAGTTGCCGGCTCCGTTCCTTGACCTGCTGTTCCAGCTCCGAATAGGTCATGCTGATCTTCGAGGTCATGTCGTTGAAGGCTTCCGCAAGGTCTTGCATCTCGTCGCCGGACCTCAGGTCGATCTTGTAGTCGAACGAGCCGCGCGCCACGTGCCGAACTCCACGTTGGAGAAGCCGGAGCGGAGATAGAACCCATCTATTGAATAATAACATGAGCCCACATAGCATTCCCAGTACCATGATCGACGAGATCCAGACGATGATTCGGCTCGACTGGTATTGCCGCTGAGACATCTTCAGGACCGACCAGAAATCCACATAGAGTCGCTTGGGGAGCTGCATCACGGTGTCGTTCAAACGCTCGATCCGCGACTGCAATCCCGTGGCCGGCTTGGTCGGGGGGAGCAGCTCCGGGTGATGTTCGACGTAGTACTCCGTGCCGGGCAAGAGTCGAACAGGAGGTCCCCGGGATGGGTCCAGCTCGCTCAAGATCGCCGCCAGGTCGTCATCGATCAAGAAGGCGAGACCCAGCTCGTCGGTTCCGCTGTCGACGCGGCTCCCCTGGTTCGCGTTCTTCTTCAATTGGTGGAAGTACGTGAGGAGTGCTTCCTGGACCTCGATCACTTGCTGTTTCAGCTCTTCGATCTCTTCCGGCGTGTTGGCGCGCGGCGCGTGCAGGGGCGCGGCCGACTTCATCAGTTCCCCCGAGGCCCCGAGCTCGGGCAACTGGTCGACGAGTGTGAGATAACTCAAATGGAATGAGTGCAGCCCGAAGATCGAGGCACCCATCAGGATCAGCATCATTCCCACGACGAGGCTCAAGCCGACGATGAGCTTGAGCCGAATCGGCCATCGGAGCATGACGACCTCCCTGTCGTGCGGACGCTCGGGTGTGAAGGGATCCCGGACGATTCCGATCCGGTGAGCGTACTATAACAAAACTCCCGATCGGGCTGGAAGGCACATTTGCGGGAGACCGCTGCGGTGCCTTTCCTGAACACATGAGGCGGCACCGGCTTACGAGGGTGGGAGCGGCTCGCGGATTCTCCGGCTCCGGGCCGCTTCCGGCTTCAGCGGAGCAGCCCCCACGTCTGTGTGACCACGGACAGCAAGACCGCCAGGGCGAGCACGACGCCGAGTCCGAGCCGAAGCCGCAGGACTCCCTTTTGAAAACGGTGCTCCCGCTCCGGATGCCGCTCGAGCCCTTCCAGAAATGCAATGCGATTGGCGATGCTGCCGTGCCGCCACGATCGGCCGTTCTGATTCAGTCCATTGGAGCGCGCGACGTTCGCCAAAGCTTCGGCGAAAATCCGAATTCCTACCGGACAAAGCGTGGGCTTCCGGCCGCGAATGGACTGCGGAGATAGGTCGGTGTCCAGGTCGATGTGAGGTGGGCAGTCCTCTAGATCGCAGGAAACGACCTTGCTGCCGAACACGTCCGCCTGCCGCTCGAACCGCCGCGAAAGGTGACCAAAGACCACCCAGAAATACAATCCCAGAGCGATCAAGAGAGCAACGCCTTGAATCACGTCGCTCAAGACCGACGGGCTCCAGGGAGAAAGCCGGGCGAACTGGACCAAGAGCGGTCCGGACTTCGACAGGATCTCGGCGAGGAGCGAAAGCAACCCGAGGCTCCCCATGAAGAAAAAGGCGAAGTAGAGGAAATGGCGGTGGGCGACGTGGCCGATCTCGTGCCCAAAAACCGCCGCCGCCTCCAGGGGGGTCAAGGACTCGAGCAGGGCGTCGGAGAGCAGAACGTAGCGGAAGCCCGGCAAGATCCCCGTCACGCACGCGTTGACCACCATGCCACCAGTATCCCAGACCAGAATGTCCGTAAACCGAAAGCCGACCCGCTCGGCAATGCGTTCCAGACGGCGGCGCAGCGGCCCTGGCGGCAACGAGCGAGCCGGCCAGGCCAACCGCACGAACAGTGGCGACATCGCCAGCACCAGGGTGCCAAAGACGGCGATCTCGATTGGCTCGGCCACCGCGCTTTCATCCCACCCCGGAAAGAACCGCCCTAACACGTCCCGTCGCAGCACATACATCAGAATCACGGGCAGTATCAAGCCGAGCGACTGTCGCGCCCTGAGAAGCAGGTACCGGCCCAGCCCTCGCGCCGAGCCCAATCCCAGACGGACTTGCAGCGCACGCTCCGCGAAAAACAGCCCCCACCAGACCAGAAGCTGGATCAAGAGATAGGGCAGGAAAACCACGAAGTCGTCGACCAGGATCAGTCTGCTCAAACCCCAGTTCGTTTGAACCAGCTTGGACCAGCCGACCGAATGAATGATCCAACCGTAGACAACCAGCGAGAGCATGGTGAGAAGCCGGGCGCCCACGGCGTACCGCCGGCGGAGCCTGGACGTCGCATGACCGGCGTGGGAGACCTGAAAGGCAACCCAGAACCCGAGCCCGAAAGCCAGTGCCGCGACGAGCGTGATCCCTCCGCATGTCTCCAGCACGCGTGTGCCGACATCCGCCTGGGGAACCCCGGTGGGGGGTGGCTCGAACCCAAATGCGAGCAAAAGCGCGAGCAGCAGGGAAACGGGTATCATCGTTGGTCTGAGCCTGGAAAGATCTCTTCAGAGGACGGTGGGTCCTCACGCCGCGGCCACTCCCACGACCACGAGACGCACCGGATAGATGATCGGCTCGCCCTTGCCGTTGCACTGGAGATTGAGCGGTAGAATGACGCTCCAGGTGTTCATTTCGGCATCGTGAATCATCGATGCAGCCGGCTTGGGTGCATCCGGTGGCGCCGTCAGCAACAAGAACACGGCCGGATGGCTTGTTCCGGCCGAATCGGCGCTTCGCTGCTCCAGTTGCTTCCGTGGGGGCAGCGCGAGCGAGCGATCCTTTGAAGCCGGCAGGAGGAGCGAATAGTCGCGATAGGTGCTGACGCCGAGATGATCGCCGTTGATCGGCTGCAAGCCGTAGCGCATCGTGTAAGCGCCTTTCGCGATGCGCTGATCCCGGTAATCGTGTCCCTCGGTCGCGAACTGGAGAAGACCAAGCAGCTCGCCTTCGGCCAGGAACGGAAATTGAACATCGCCCTTCGGCCCGGCTGGTTCGTCGGTGCTCGGAATCGCCTTTCGCAGCCAGATGTCCGCGAGCGTTCGGCCCTGATCGTCCTGGATCCGAAACCCTTGACCGTTCATCGCGCCGCGCACATCGGCGGCAACCGATCCCGGCGGGGGCTCCTTCAGAACCGAGACTTTGAATGACTCCTGCCCAAAACCCGACGTTGCCCAAGTGCAAAAAACGACGGAGAAGATGATCGCTCGCATCACTGAGAAGCCCTCTTTTCCAATCAGCCGGCAACGAGCCAGCAACCACCCACTGTGACCCGATCTGAAGCCGCATGGCTCGCTGGCGCGACTCATACTAACTCGACGCGCAAGCGAGGGGCTGTTCTGGTGAGACCAAACGCTCTCAGGACATTCCGGAGAGCGACCCTCGCTGGCGCGTCGGGTTGATGTGAACACCGCCGTTCCCGACCTGAAATCGCTCGACGGTCGTGACGATGCTGGCGCCGACCTGAAGCGGTTTGAGGGGTTGTGGCTGAGGGATCGATCCGGAATCAGAGAGAAAAATGACCCACAAAGCTACTCCGGCAGTTGGGGTCGTCCCATCGGGTGTCGAGTCCGTCGCCCTTGAAGGCGTGGCCTAGTGTGTAAGCCGGCTGGGTACTCACGGCCTTGGACAGGGGAGGATACGCGATCACCTCGTTTCCGCAGGCGTGGTCGCGCTCATCGAGAGGGCGGGTTACGATCTGAGCGACCCCGGCCGCCCAGAACGAGGCCCGTGGAGTCTGGGGCATGCCGTGAGCGGGGTGGGAAAGCGCGCCGCCCGAGTCGACGTGCTCCTCCAGCTTCAGGCTCATCCGGGCCGTGGTCACGGCGGCGACGCGGCTCAAGCGCGACCCTCCCAGAGTCTTGGCCATATCGATCAACGCCTCGCGTTCCCGCGAACTCGCCAGACTGTCGACGATCAATACGGCCGAGGCCTCTTCGGGCCGGTCCTGGGAGAAGGTCGTCGTGCCGTTGACCGCCGCGGCCACGCACAGTCCACGAAGATCGACGCCTTTCCACGACCCCTCGGTCACCTTCCACGCCATGACAGCGTGATTCCCGTAGATGAAAACCTCGGCATTCGAGAAGCAAGGGCCGGTGAAGACGTCCGCGGTCCGGGCCTCGACATAGTCGCCCCGAATCCCTGCCGCACTGGCGTCGCCGGTGCCCTGGCCCAACAAAGCAATCAACAACGCTGACACGGTGGTCCGCATGAAAGTTAGCCCCCGATCAAGTAAGCCGAAGCGTCCGGGTTTATGCTCATCACCCTGGATTATGCGGACGGATTCAAGCCTCAGTCAAGGGCCACTTTGGCGAAGAACGAGATGGGCCGCTCACCGCGGTGCTTTGTCATCTTCTCCACCCCCAGGACTTTTGGGGCGTCCCACCCTGGACGGAGAACGGGCTTCGGCCCTCCTCGGAGTGTCCGATCCGTTCCCACCCAGGCGTTCCTCTGCTCGCGATCCCGTCGAATCGAGGCTCGACGTGAGCTGCTTGTATGCCGCTTCAAGGCGAGCGCGCTCATCCTGATAGGCCTGCACGCTGTGCTCCAGTCGCTCGATCGCCTCGTCCTGGATCGCCAGCCGGCGCGAATCGTCGACGGCCCGGTCGGCATAATCCTGGTTCTGGCTTTGCAAGGCGAGCGCTCGGTCTTTCAACCGCGCGTTCTCCGAGCGGAGAGTCTGGCCGATTCGCTGGCACTCGTCCATCTGTGCGCGCGGAACGATCCCGCAACCGGAGTTGAGGATAAGAATGCCGAGGATCAAGGGCCGCGCGGCGGCGCGGCCCACCAGTCCGCGGGCGCCGCGGGCAAGAGGGCCGTGCCCCATGAGCGGTAGGTCAGGCTTTCTAGCCTGACTCTTTGAAATGAGTGAAACCACACGAACCATTCGTTCCGCCTCCTTTCTGGAACGATCGTTCGCAGACCGGCTCGAGCATGACGACGGCCCGTTGTCGCGATCGACCGCGTTCCGTCCTCCGCCCTTCCTGATCAGCCTCCAAACATGCGTGCGATCTGGTGGACCAATCCCGAGCCCATTGTTCCGCCCGACTGGAACTCGTAAAGGTTTCGAACCAGGTCATGAGCGACGAAAGCGGCGAAAAAGAGGCAGATCGTGGTGAATCCGAGCACACCGACCCAGAGACCGCTCCACTCGGGGTCTGACTCCCGTGCGAGCACCATACCTTGAGACGCGCGCTCGGCACCGCTGGGTGTATCCGAGGTAGACCAGGCGCTGCTCATCTCACTGGACACGGCCGAATCGAAGCCGTCGTCCTCCTCTTCGTCATCGTCCTCGGCGAACGCCGACGGGGCCATGGCGGTCGATGCGTTCTGATCGACGGCCTCTTCGTCGATCGCGAAGACTTCGGATCCGGTATCGCTGTCTTCCAGATCGAAGTCGCTGGCGGCTTCGAGCTGGACTGTCTTGTCGTCCGAATCGGCTTCGAGGGGGACGTCGACCTCGAAGTCGGTGTCGTCGAAGATATCCTTCTCGCCTTTTTTTACGGCCGGAGGCGGCGTGGCAGCGAGCGCGGGCTTGGGTTTGGACGGCCGCGCTCGGGGTGCTGTCGATTTGAGCTCATCGTCGGAGAGAGGGGCCAGCTCGATCGAGTCGGCTTGTCCCATACCCAGCCCTGCCCCGGTCTGGAGGTTGATCCCCGAATCGCTCGGACGGGACAGGTTGATCCCCGAAAGCTTGGGATCCGAGGCGGTCACGTCCGAGTCGCTCGCCTTGGTGAGAGGCGTCGACTCGAACTCGTCGCTGGGATCGAGCGCGCTGAGCTCGAAATCGCTCCCCGAGTCGGGCTGGAGCGCATCGATCAGCTCACTTGATGGATTCAGCTCGAAATCGCTGTCGGACGCAGAGGCGGGGACCTCGGCCGACGAACCAAGGAGCGGGCTGACGCGCACTGACGTGTCACTCGAGCTGCCGGAGCCGATCATCCCGAGGTCGGCCGTATCTTCCTTGATCAGGGTCACATCGGAATCGCTCGGCTGTTTGAGACCGGGGGAAGCGAGCTGCACGTCCGAGTCGCTCGACCCTTTCATCTTCATCGTGTCGGGAACGAGCCTCACATCGGAATCGCTGGGTTTCCGGCTGGAGGAGGGCGCTCCGATGATCACCGAGCTCGAGCCCGTGATCTGGTTTGGCGGCACCGTCAGGTCATCGAGCAAGATGTCGTGATCGGAGCCGCTGTCGTGCGGAGACTTCTCGCTGCCCTGGGTAGTGACTTTTGAGATGTGCGCTGATTCGGAGCCGAGGTCGGGCTTGGAAACGCCCAGGTGGAACTCCGAAAGGTCCAGGTCTTCCATCTCGCCGGACCCGCTCTTGCCGATCGGTATTTCGAGGTCGGAAAGCCGCAGCTCGGCGTCGCTCCCCAGGCCCCGCCGGCGGGCCAGCTCGTCGACGTCCACCACGCGGAACCGCCACGATCCACCGTCCAAGAACGCACGGACCTCGCGCGATTGAGCCTTGACTTTGAGCTCCTCGGCACTCATCCCCAAAACACGGGCTGCTTCTTCCAGTGTATAAAATTGAGCCATGGACGTGCTCCTCGCGGTCGGGATCGGCCCTATCGCAGCCGATCAAAGTCGCCTCTCTTGGAAAGAAGACCGCGACCCGTCACGTCGACGGCCTCCCGTTTATTGCGCTGAACGAGCCAGAGTCTCGACCGTCGCCTTGATCGCGTCGGGCTCCGGTGCCTGATTGTTGTAATGCTCCAGCTTGAGGTCCCACTTGTACTGTCGCGAGGCCTCGAGCTTGACGACCCCTTTCGTGTTCGTCGGGTCGATTCGGTAAAGAGCGAAGGCACGGTCCTTCGTGTCGATCAGGTAGAGCCATTGCGCCGGCCCCGCCGTGCTGGTGATCAAGGCGAGCGTCCCGTTCGAATCCCCACCTGCGCTGGGTCGCGCCGCGGAAGGCCGAGTCCCTTCCGAAGGCCGCGCCTTTCCCGGATGTGTCGATGGTGCCCCGCCTCCCCCGCTCTGAGCCGATGCCTCCGGCCCACGCACGCCCGAAACCCAGGCCAACGCAACTCCCACAATCACGCCCGGCAAACCAAACCGCGCCACTCCGCTATCGATACGTATGACCATCGTTGTTCCCCTCCATGAGCCCGAAACCAACTCTCTTCCGAGAGAGCCTGGATCACAACCGCTCGCCTCATGCACCTCGCTTCGGCCAGGGCGCGAGCACGAACGAGAATCAAACCAATCTGTTCAGTTTACCACACCATTTGAAGGAAAAGAGCGACAGTCGGTCGGAATGGGCTGTGGCCGCCACGGCTCCCCTCGATGCGATCCAACAATGTCAATTGTATAGTCTGGGTCGGTTAACGCAAGTCCAGAGGAGAGCCCGGCCAGGGGCAGATCGTCAAAAAAATGTTTGATTTTGCTTGAAGATCCCGCCAATGTTGCGATATGGTTTAACATTGACCGCTGTCTGCTCTGCTCCCTCCTGATGATTCGTCCGTGTTGCACAGTCTCGCTTGCCGCCAACTGGCCCCGAGCCATCCAAGCCAACGAAAGCCCCTTGCACCGCCCGCCCAACCGCCCGAACCGGCCGGAGGATCGACTGATGCACGCCCGCTTCGCTCGCCGACGCATTGCAACTTTTCTGATGGCGACGTTGATTTCAATGTGGAATGGGGCCACCGAGTGGGTGAAGGCGGATGAAGACGGCCAGGCTCCCACGGGCAGCGGCATCACGATCACTCCGGTGCACTCCAAGCTAATCGGCCGGCGCGCGACGGCTCAGGTTATCGCAACCGTTCGAGACGATGACCGCTCGGTCCAGGACCGGACGCGTGCGGTCCAGTGGGTCAGTTTGAACCCTTCGGTCGCCTCGGTCTCGGTCAAGGGGAGGATCGTTCCCAGAGGGAACGGGCAGGCGACAATCGTCGCCCGCAACGGCAGTTTCGAGGCGAGTACGACCGTCCAGGTCGAGGCGATGGACCTGCCGTCGCCAGTGAGCTTTCCCCGTGACGTGATCCCGGCGTTCAGCCAGTCTGGCTGTAACACGGGAGCGTGTCACGGCACTCCGACCGGCAAAGGGGGGTTCCGGCTGAGCCTGCGCGGCTACCTCCCCGACCAGGACTTCTCGATCCTGTCGCGCGAGGTCGGCGGCCGGCGGATCAACCCCATCGCGCCCGGAACCAGCCTCATCCTGCGCAAACCCCTCGGTGAAGTCCCACACGAGGGTGGACTGCGGCTCACGCGGAACTCCAAGAGCTATGAGTTCCTCCACGACTGGATCGAGGAAGGGGCCAAGAACGATCCGGCCGCGCCAGAAGCCCTTCGTCTGGAAATCCTGCCGGAATCGCGCGTGCTCGTCGCCCTCGCCCTAACTCAGCAGGTCGTGGTCCTCGTTCACGGCGCCGACAAGACGGTCCGGGACGTGACTCCGATCTGCTACTACGACTCCTCCAATCCCGCGATCGCCGAGGTCGACGCCGACGGCTACGTCCGTTTCAAAGCACGGGGAGAGGTCGCCATCATCGCCCATTACCTCAATCTCGTGGCCAACATCCGGTTGACCCATCTGGTCGACGTCCCGGGGTTTGCACAAGCGCAAGTTCCCCAGGACAACGTGATCGACCGCGCCGTCTTCAACAAGCTCAATCGCATGCGGATCAAGCCGTCCGAGCTTTGCACTGACCGGGAGTTCATCCGGCGCGTCTACCTTGACGTCCTCGGCGTCCTGCCCACGCCCGCTGAGGTGAAAGAATTCCTCGCCGCCCCCCCCGCGACCCGGCGAGATCATGTCATCGACGGGCTCCTGGTACGTCCCGAATTCCACGACTTCTGGGCCCTCAAGTTCGCCGACGTGCTTCGCTCGAACGGGCGTCTGATCCAGACCAAGGGGGCCTATGTCTTCCATCGCTGGATCCGGGAATGCCTGGAGCGCAACCTGCCCATGGATCAGCTCGTCCGTGCGCTGCTGACCTCCGACGGATCAACGTTCAAAAACCCCGCGACGAACTATTACCGCATCAGCCGCGACCCCGAATCGGCGGTCGAGACCACGGCGCAGCTCTTTCTCGGAGTCCGAATCCAGTGCGCCAAGTGCCATAATCATCCGTTCGAGCGCTGGACCCAGGACGACTATTACGGGTTCGCCGCTTTCTTCGCACAGATCGGCCGGAAGAAAGGCAACCTCCCCGAGGAGGAAGTCGTCTACGCGTCCGGATCGGGCGACGTCCACCAGCCGCGAACCGGCCGAACGATGAAACCGAAAGCCTTGGGCGGGCCGGTCTTCGACGACTCGCCCGCGAAGGACCGGCGGACCCGGCTGGCGGCCTGGTTGGCGAGCCCCGAGAATCCGTTCTTCGCCAAGAGCCTGGTGAACAGGATCTGGTTTCACCTGATCGGGCGCGGGATTGTCGAGCCGGTCGACGATTTCCGCGACTCGAACCCGGCCTCCAACGACGAGTTGCTCACCAGCCTGACGGCCGATTTTGTGAAAAACGGCTACGACCTCAAGCGGCTGATCCGGTCGATCCTGCACAGCCGGACGTATCAATTGAGCGCAACGACCAATCCGCTCAACGCGGACGACTCCCTTTACTGTTCGCACGCACAGACGAAGCTCCTTTCGGCCGAGGTCCTGCTCGATGCGATCTCGGCCGTGACGGCCACGACGACATCGTTCGAGGGTCTCCCCCGCGGCGCTCGCGCCACTCAAATTCCGGACGGGAAAATGGAGAATCCCTTCCTCAAGACCTTTGGCCGCCCCGCGCGTGAGCTGGCGTGCGAATGTGAGCGCGAGAGCGAATCGAACCTCTCGCAGGCGCTCCAGTTGATCGGCGGCGCGACTGTCAACGGCAAGCTCCGCGACGACAACGGCCGGATGGCTCAGCTCGCCAAGAGCGGCAAGTCGCCCGAGCAGGTCACCCGAGAACTCTACACGGTCGCACTTTGCCGCGACCCGACCCCGACGGAGGTGACCGCCGCCGCCAAGCACCTTAGGTCGTCCAAGGACCTTCGCCAGGCCGTCGAGGACCTGGGCTGGGTGCTCATCAATTCCAAGGAATTCCTGTTCCGGCACTGAGCCGGTTGGTCTTACGACCGGCCGCCCGATCGGACCCTTTGGTTCGGCACATCCTGCCGGCGGCGCGGCCGAACGACCAGCTCGTCGAATCGCCGGACCAGCCGCCGCGTCAGCAGTGTCGCCGCGATCGCGTAGCCAATCAGCACCATCGTCGCGTACGCCACGTAATGAAGATCCAGGTCGAGGTGCCGGCCCGGAGTCCGTGCCGCCTCGAGGAGATTGGCCACGTGAGGATAAGAGAGCAATGCGTCGGATGCGAGTAGGGGCGTACATCCCACCTCGAAGGACTGCCACTTGTACGGGGTGGCGAAAACCACGAGGAGCGGAAACACGACGCCAGCATAGCCGATGTTGAGAAAGACGAGAATCACGACGGTTGTTGTCAGGGCGCGCGAGGTCGTCCGAGCCTTCAGTGAAGCATGGGTCCCCAAGGCCACGACGAACCAGGTGAGCAGGCCGGCGATGAGCAAAGCGAGCAACAACCCGAGGGGATGGACGGCACCCGCCGCGAGCCCCACCAACCAAAAGAGGCTCAGCAGTCCGCCGAACCCGCGCAGGCCCCAGATAGCCCCGACAGCCTTGCCTCGCAAGATTTCCCAGCCGGTCAGCGGGGATGAGATGAGGCCGTCCCACGTGTCCTGCTCGCGCTCGACGGTCACGCCCGATGCCGAAGCGCCGGCCACCGCGAGCAGCCAGAGCCCGACGTATAAGGGAGAGATGGCGCACAGAGTATTGTTCAAGATCACCGGCGCGGAGGATCGTGAGTTGTAGCCGTCATGCCAGATGGCGGAGAAAGAGTGCACGACCTTCTCATCGAACTGCCCGCCCAGGATCACGCAGACCGTCAGAACGATCGTCGCGGGAAGGACGACGAGCTTGGTGAAGACATCCGTGCGTGCGAAATGCCGCTCCTTCCAGAGCATGGCGTCCGCCCCGCATTCCGGCCGGTTGAGCCAGCGCGGGCGGCGCAGCCTGGAGACGAACCCGAAGAGCCGGCGCGAGCTCTCCTCCTGGCGGCGGAACGTGGGTCGGAGCTGCCATACGGCAATCAGGAGGAAGAACGCCCCCGCGGCGAGCTGGAGCCCGACCATCCAGAGGAAGGGATCGAGCAGCGAGGTCCCCGGGCCGACGGTCGCGGCGAGCGTGCTCGCCCTGATCCTCCCCGTGAACGAGATCCCGATCAGAACAACAGACAAGGGATTCGACGCTTGCGCCACGACGCTGATCGGCTCGAACCACCCATAGGCCTGGGGGAATAGGAACCTGAAGATGGGGTCGGCTGCCGGAGGGATGATCAGCCAGGCAATTTCCAGCAGGTAAGCGATCAGGACAGCCTGGCGCACCCGGCGGGCGAAGGTCGAGATGAGAACCGCGAGCGACGCCGAGAAGAAGGTAATCGAGCACGTCGCCAAGTAGGCCGCCAGGACGAAGTCCCAGTCGACGCCGCCGAAGAGCGTCAGCAGGCTCAGGACCGGCAGGCCGAGCAGGATGAAGACCCCGACGTGCAGCAGCCGTGCCGCCAGCTTGTCCAGGATGATCTCACCACTGGAGAGACGGCTGGCCATCAAGTGTGGAGAAGGCGCCAGGGACCTCAGGGCGTCAGCATACGACCGCATGATCCGGTTGCCAACCTACAATTGTCAGATTTCTTGATACGTCCCTGGGTTCGCTGATCGAGAATCGCCTGGACGCGCGCGAACCGTCGCCGCGACCGTTGCTCTATAATGCCATGTCATCGCGGAAGACATACCACGCTTCGAGATCAACACAGAGGGACGACTCATGGGCGTTCGCATCAGCCAGGTGGACGCGTTCACGGAGCGCCGGTTCGCTGGAAACCCGGCGGCGGTTTGCATCCTTTCCGATCCGGCCGAGGATCGCTGGATGCAAGACGTGGCGGCGGAGATGAACCTTTCCGAGACGGCCTTTGCGCTGCGGCTCGGCACAAGCTCGAAATTCAGCTTGAGGTGGTTCACCCCCAGGTCGGAGGTCGATCTCTGCGGCCATGCCACCCTGGCCACGGCCCACATCCTCTGGGAGGAAGAGCACCTCCCGGCCGGGGTGCCAGCGCTCTTCGAGACCCGGAGCGGCCTTCTGACCGCCCGGCGCGGATCCAGTGGGATCGAGCTTGATTTTCCCGCCGAGCCGATCGGCGAGGAGGTCACGGGCCTCGAGGAGCTAGGCGAGCTGCGCTCGGCCCTCGCTGCACCGGTCCGCTTTGCGGGACGCAACCGGTTCGACCTCCTGGCCGAGCTCGAATCCGAGGACCAGGTCCGCGGCCTGTGCCCGGACATCCGCCGGCTCGAGCAATTCCCGGTTCGCGGCGTGATCGTGACCAGCCGTTCCCAGTCGCGCGAGTACGACTTCGTCTCCCGGTTCTTCGCGCCTCGGGTCGGTGTCGACGAGGACCCGGTCTGCGGCTCGGCGCACTGCTGTCTTGGCCCCTACTGGGCGGAGAAAATCGGTCGCTCCGCGCTGACAGCGCGCCAGGTCTCTTGTCGTGGCGGCGTGGTCAAGGTCCGCATCGAAGGACCCCGCGTCGTCTTGATCGGCCAGGCGATAACCGTCCTGCGTGGGGAGCTGGTCTAAAGGTGATCGTCAAAGCCGGCCGAGGATCGCGGCGCCGGCTCACTCGATTTCATGGATCGCACCGCGGGGATCGCGGGGAACGACCTGCTGGGCCGCGCAGTCCACGAGTAAATCGAGGTCTTCGAGCACGATCGCGCCGACCAGAGCGGTCTTCCGTCTGGGCTCGGCGATGGCGGTAAAGGTGCCGTGCCGACCCAGGAGTTGGACGTAGACCCCTTCCGCCCCCTCGCGCAGGGCCTGGCGGCCGTCGGCGTAACGAACGAAAATCTTATTGCCCAGCGGCAGGCCCAGTCGTTTCACGACGGCCTGCGGCAACACCAGCTTCGTCGCCCCGGAATCGACCACACCCTGGATCGTTTCTCGACGCACCTGGTCCGGCGGCAGCAGGCCGCGGTCCATCAGGGTCAGGTCCCCATAGTTGGCAACCTCGAGCTCGACGCTGACGCGTCCCACGCGCTTGGCTCCTTCGGCTGGCATGGCCCTGCTCCTTCCGCTGGCACGCGGATGCTTGTCCCCACTGGCTAGATGATCCGCGCATCGACGAGACCGAGCAACAACCCACTATAACACAACACGGAGCCACGCGCAATGGACCATGGGCAGAGAAAGGGGTCAGGAGCCGTTAAGTCGAATCGGCTCCTGGATCCTTTTCCCGTGCCGGACCAATCCCTTCCGAAATTCTCTATCCAGATGCTCACCAAGCGTTGGAGAAGGCTCCGTCCCCCGATCCTTTCACTGACCAAGGACCAAGGACCAAGGACCGTTGCGGTCACTCCAGCGCGAGGTTGATCCCCAGCTCCTTCAAGGCATTCTGAAGCGGTATCACTTGATCGTCGGGAATCGTCACGGACGTCGGGCCCAGACGGTCGCCCAGCAAGGGACTTGTCGCTGGATGTTGAATCAAGCCATCGAGGAGCTCGACGCTGGGCACCGTGAGGACCACCCTGCGGGCGGCCTCAAGCGGTGGGACTCGTGACGTCCTTACCATGAGCAAGAGCTGCGACGCGGGCGGGATTTCGCCACCCGTTCGTCGCGCGAACCATTCGGAAAGCTGGGGCGGCGAGACGCCCCGGCTCATCCCCCGCCGCAACGATGCGGCGCTGATCACAAATCGCCGAAGCGCCGGCACCGGCGGCTGGCCCCTGACCGGTTCAGGCGGAAGTAAAGGGTCGGCGAACCGTGACACTTCAGCCTCGACCAAGAGGTCCGCGCGTGCCGGATCGAGCGCCAGCGATACACCGTCGCTCTCGACCATGACGCAGACCTCGGCGGGCCGTCGATAATCGCGCGAGCTGGTCAGGCGGAGGCGATCGAACGGCACCTTTCGCTCGTCCTCGACCAGCAGGAACCGCTCGGCCACGATGAGCGGGGCGGCAAGATCGCGGGCGGGCCAGGATTCCAGCGCCGCATCGCGATCGGTGCGAGAGCCAAACTCGATCAGAGTGGCGGCCACATAGTAGGTCACGCGCTCGCGGCGCGTCGCCCAGTTCTTGACGGCATCGATCACTCCGGGCGGCAGCGGCCTCTGGCTGTGCCGGGTAAGCGTTTCCAGCATCGACTCGGGCGTCAAGCCCCCGTCCAGACCGTGCACGATCGACTCGCGAGTGAGCTTGAGCTCGAGGGCGGCGCCGAGTTGGGACCACCACGCGAACCGGCTGAGCCGGCCCACGAGCTGAGGCGTCAATCCCTGGCGATAAGCGACCACTTCGAAGTTCGGCTGCACGAACAGGAATTGCTCGAAGTTCGCGCGAGGTGGCGGGGTGGGCCCCAGCGCCAGTACATAACGCCCAAAGGGTGTGAGCTGCACGACGCGCCGTCGGGCCCGGCCTTCCTCGGCCGTGCGAACCAGACCGAGTGGGTACGCCGCACCGAGCAGGAGCGACTCCAGCACGCTCACGCCGCGCGTGGCCCCCTCGGCCTCCAGCCGAACCCGCGTTCGGCCGCGCGGCGGCGTGCCACGGCGCGGCGCGGCGAACGCCGCGCGCGGCTCGTGCGACAAGGACGCCTGGTCCCATCCGGGCGATCGAGTGGAGAGGTGCTCCGCCAGGTCGTCGAGGGCGACCCACTCCGATTCGCCGACCGCGGTCAGCCAGAGCAACACGGCGGCCCGGAGATACGGCACGGCCGGACCCGCGGAGTTTGGCTCGGAGACCGTCCCTTCCCGCTCTTCCCAGGTTTGCAGTGCCATCCAGCCGGTGGCGATCATCTGGGGAAGGTGCACGGCGTTGTCGGTCCAGAATTCCGGTGGGGCGGCGAGCAGCCGCTCGCCGGCGGGGTCGAGCTCGATCAGTCCGACGTGGCGGGCCAGCGCCAGCCACAGCGCGGACGCGTCGGGCAACGGCTTGAGTGCGTCGGCGATCGGGCCCGCGAGGACCGGGTCGTCGGTAAGCCGGTCCCGGTCGCGCTTGTAGAGCGTCCCCTGCTGGGTCTGGCGCAGCGGCTCGGCCCCGACGCGCTGCCACAAGGCCCCCAGCCGGAGGATGGGCTCCAATCCATCCGACTCGCGGATCTGACTGACCGGACCGGCGGCCCTGGGTGGCTCGGCTTCGGGACGCACCGTCCGGATCCCACGCGGGACCGCGGGGTGGATCCGCAGTCGAACGCGCAACAGACTCCCTCGCTCGAGGACCACCCGGAACTCATCGACCGGTCCGAATTCGGCGCCCATCTCGATCGCGAGCAACCCGAGCTCGAGCAGCCCAACGATCGCCGCGTTCGGCTCCGCTCCCAGAATCTTGAGCGCGTGGGACAGCCCCGAGAGCGGAATCGACGTCGTTTCGGTGAGGCCGAACAGGCTGAGGGCAAGGCGCGAGCCGATGGGCAGTCGCGCGACCAGGGCCAGGACGGTGGCGGGTTGGTCGAGGAATTCGGTGATCTCGTCCGCGTTTCCCACAGGGCGGATCCGCAAGCCCTGCGGTGCCGTGCCCTGGGCTAGCCGGATCGCGGCGAGCCGACCTGCTTTGTACCGGCCGAGCGCCGCACGGAACGCCTGACGCGGTTCGGCTCCCTCCGCGCCGGTAACGGCACTGGGAGAGCCATACCAGCGCTCACCCGGGCGGTGGCTCGAAGGCGACTGTGACGCGGCGACCATCTCCGTCTGTCCCTCTAGCGCACGACGCGCGGCGTGTGGCCCAACCGGCGAAGCTCTTCGATCACGGCGTCAGCCTCATCCGGCTCGATCAAGAGCACGGTGTCGGACAGCCGCCCCACCACCCACCGCGCCAGTGTCTTCCGGGCCAGCAATTCCTCGGTCAGCACCGGCTCGGTGGTGCGGACCAAGGTCACGTTCTTGTGCAGCTTGACGGGGATCCGGGCAGTCGTGGATGTCATGTTGCCGGTACCATGAACTGAGGTTGGGGATTCACCGCCGCGCGGCGAGAAGAGCTGGTCCGATCAGCCGGTCGCCGCCGTTCGTGACGGACCGCGCACGGCAAGATCGGATTCGTCCAGGATCTCATAACTGTATCCCTGTTCGGTCAAGAAGAGCTGACGATGGTGGGCGAAATCCATTTCCCGCGTGTCGCGGCTCACCAGCGTGTAGAAGCGAGCGGGAAGCTCACCGTCCTTGGGCCGGAGGATCCGCCCCAGGCGCTGGGCCTCCTCCTGCCGGCTGCCGAAGGTGCCCGAAACCTGGATCATGACGTTGGCGTCCGGCAGGTCGATGGCGAAGTTGCCGACCTTGGAGAGGACCAGCCGGCGGAGCACACCGTCGCGGAACTTGTCATACAGCTCCTGGCGTTCGGCGTTGGGGGTCTGGCCGGTGATCAAGGGCACGTCGAACCGCTCGGCAATCCGGCGCAACTGCTTGAGGTATTGGCCGATGACCAGCACGCGGTCCTGCGGCCCTCCGAAGCGGTCGAGCAGAATGGCGACCAGCTCCTCCTTGACCGGGTTTTCGCTGGCCAGGCGGAATTTCTCGCGCCACTCGGCCAGGGCGTATTCCATTCGCAACGGCGCCGGCAGCCCGAGGCGTACCTCGTGGCACTGGGCTTCCGCGATCCAACCCTTCGACTCGAGCACGCGCCAGGGGACGTCGTACTTCTTGGGCCCGATCAGGCTGAACACATCCTCCTCGCGATGGTCCTCGCGGACCAGGGTCGCCGTCAGACCCAGCCGGCGGCGTGCCTGGATATCCGCCGTGATCCGGAACACCGGCGCGGGGAGCAAGTGGACCTCGTCGTAGATGATCAGTCCCCAATCACGCTCGTCGAAAAGATGAAAATGAGGGAAATCGCCGTCTTTCTTGGGCCGATAGGTCACGATCTGGTATGTGGCCAGCGTGACCGGCGCCATCGTTTTGGAATCACCCGTGTAGGTGCCGATCAGCGCCGGGTCGAGGTCGGTCTTGTCGAGGATCTCTCGCCTCCACTGCTCGACGGCCGTCGTGCTTGTGGTCAAGATCAAGGTCTCGGTGCGGAGCGCGGCCATCGCGGCCAGGCCGACGATGGTCTTGCCGGCTCCGCACGGCAAGACGATCACGCCCGAACCGCCCCGAACGTCGCCCCCGGCGTAGAACGCGTCGACGGCCCCTTTCTGGTAATCCCGGACCACGAACGGCAGCCCGGTCCGCGACTCCGCGCAGAGGGCAAGCGGCAATGCCGCGCCGTGGGTGTACCCCGCCAGGTCCTCGGCCGGGTATCCGACCGCGATCAGCGCCTGCTTCAGGACACCCCGGTGGGCGTCGTCGATGGCAAAGCTGGTTTCGTCGAGCCGTTGTCCCAGGTAGTCGCGCACTCCGCGCTGTCGCGCCAGCTCCTCGAGAAGGGGCCGGTCCTGGGTGATCAATCGAAGCTGCCCGTCGATCCGCTCCAGCCTGACACGGCCATACCGGCTCACCAGCTCGCGAAGGTCGGGCGGCACGTTGGTGGGGACGGGGAACTTCGAATAGCTCTCGAGCGCCGCAATCATCGCGTCGGCGGACATCCCCGCGGCCGCCGCATTCCAGAGTGACAGCGGAGTCAAACGGTAGGTGTGGATATGCTCCGGGCTCTTCTCCAGCTCGGCGAACGGCGCGATCGCATCGCGGGCCTCGGCGTGCAGCGGGTTGTCGACCTCCAGGAGGATCGTGCGATCCCCCTGCACGATCAGCGGATTGGCGGGATTGTACTGCATGGGCTCCTTGCCCGACCGGGAGTTACATGTCTGTCGGCGTCGTCGACGGAGGACGTCCGCGCGCCTCGATGGCGAACATTTCATCGTAGACGCCGCAACCTATTCCCGCAAGGTTGGCTTTGCGAACCGTGCAAGTCAACGAATCAATGAACCGGGCACTTCAGGGCGGCCAATACTCTTTCGTGCTCATCGCTCCGGCTCACGGTTGCACCTCAATCCTCTTCGTCCGCCCCTGGGGGATCGACCTCCGCCTCTTGGCCAGGTGCTGGTCAATGCGGGACCATTCTGCGATGATTTAGTGTCGCTGACCAAGGACAAAGGACTAAGGACAAAGGACCGAGGCTACCATGCCAGGCGCGCAATTGCTCGTTCTCGTTCTGTTGGGACAGACGGCAGATTCGCAGCTCGATCCCACCGCCCTGGTGGAGAAGATGGGCTCGGCCAGCTACGCCGAGCGTGAAGCCGCGAAATCCCTGGAGAGCCTGGGCGGCAAGGCCCTGCCCGCGCTGCGGTCCGCACTCAAATCCAAGGATGCCGAGGTTCGTTTGCGTGCTAGGTCCATGATCAACAAGATCGAAGGAAACCTTCTGGTCCAGGGAACGCCGGTCCGGCTCGACTTCAAGGATGCAACCCTCGACGACATCTTCAAATCGCTGAGCAAGCAGGCCGGCTTCAACATCAGTCTGGCTTCCCGCGGGCCGATGAATCTCGGAATGACGAAGGAGCGCATCTCCCTCCAAGACTCCAATCCGGTTCCCTTCTGGAAGGCCATCGACCGGGTTTTCGAGGCAGCTCACCTCGGCTACCAGGTTCAACAAGGATATCAACAAGGAATGATGCCCGGTCAGACTGGGCGGCGGCCGGACCTGGTCTTGGTACCGCAGCCGGATCTCGCGAGCCAGCCGAGATCCGACCATGGCGCCTTCCAGGTCAGCTTGACGATGCTCTCCTTTCAAAGCCACGTCTCTTTCACTGCATCCAGCCGGATGTATGCGCAGTTCCGCGGGGCGAACGGAGCGTCGACGAAGGTGGCAATGAAGGCCGCGCGCTCACCCGTTGAGAAATCGCGCGCTGGCGCCAAAGGGTCGAGTTCGAGGCCTGATGCGGAGAAGGCCGGAAATGACCCGGCCAGAACCATTCAGTTCACTGCCAATTTGCAGATCCTCCCCGAGCCGCGAATGACGATGAGCCAGGCTGGGGCTGTCGAGCTTCTCGAAGCGGTCGACGACCGGGGTAACTCGCTCCTGCCCACGTCCAAAGGCGTGGAGATGCCCTTTGGCAACATGGGCTTCGCCGCTCCGGGAATGTTCGCAGTGAATTCAACCGTCCAGCTTCATCGACCGGAGACACCGGGCGGGCTCATCAAGAAGCTGCGCGGCACGGTCGAGGTGTCGGTCTCCGCGCGGCAGCCTGATCCACTTGTCATTCCCCTGGAAGGCGCCGCGGGCAAGACATTCCAAAACGACGCGTTGCACGTAATCGTCAACGCGATTGACCTCGATCAGGCGCCGAGGCAGAACGTCATCGAGCTGACGATCGAAGAGATCGACCAGCTTTTCCCTGAGCAACCGGGCAATGGCATGGGGCCTGGAGCACGCAACATGGCGATCGCGATGGGAGGCACCGGAGGTGAAAATCCCCAGTCGCCGATCCAGCTCATCAACACAGGAGGCCAGAACATGTTCTTCCAATTAATGTTCGATCGCGATTCAGGACGACTGAAGTTGCGTGTGCACCAGATGCCGCAGATGGGCGAGATGAAGGAAATTCGCGTCTCGAACATCATTCGCGCCCGGACGAAAATCCCCTTCGAATTCCAGGACCTCCCCATGCCCTGATGCGATCTGGCATGAGCGAACCCTCTCCGGCTGGGACCAAGGACCTCAATCCTCTTCATCAGCTCCCTTGAGATCGACCTCGGCCAGGCCCATTTGCTTGGCGATCGCGCTCAACTGGTCGCGGATCTCGAACATCCCCTCGGGTCGCTTCGAGGGGTCGAGGCTCAGGCTGGCGATGATCAGCTCGTTGAGCGGGCCGGGAATGCGGGGGTTGATTTTGACAGGAGGAACCAGCTTCCGATCTTCCCCGGGCTTGAGGATGGTCTGCTGGGCGTACCGCCCGGTGAACATTCGGTACATCGTGGCGCCGAAGTTGTAAATGTCGGTCTTTTCGTCGACCACTTTTTCGACGGCCTGTTCCGGCGCGATGTACTGGGGAGTTCCCTGGACCCGGTTCTTATCCTGGCCGCGGACCCAGGCCGTGCCGAAGTCGATGAGCTTCACCTGGCCCGCCTTGTTCAGCATGATGTTGGACGGCTTGAGGTCGCCATGAAAGACCCCGCGGCGGTGCATGTGGGTCAGCGCCGACGAGACCTGGCAAAACATCAGCACGAGCTGCCCCAGCTCCGGCGCCTCGATTTCGTCGAGGGTCTTGCCCTCGACGTATTCGATCAAGAGCTCGACCCCCTTGACCTTGAACCACGCCTTCTTGAGCCGGCAGTCGAACACCTTGGCGATGGCCGGATGATTGAGCTTCTTCGCCGCCTCAAATTCGGTCAAGGCCTGCTGGACATAGACTTCGTCTTCAGGGTCTTGCTTGCGAACCACCTTGAGCGCGTAGCGCTTGCCGCCGGATGTCTTATCGCTGATCAAGAGAATCGTGCTGCCCGCACCGGTGCCGAGCTGGTTGACCACGCGATACTTCATACCGGAGAGAGTGGGGCTACTCAACACTTTTGCCATGCGGTTCCTCGCTCGCTCGGGGCCGGCCGGTGCCCGTTCGGATGGAGACGAAACACTTCTTCATTGTTGCACCGGCTTACTATCAGGGACAATGCCGACCAGCTCGACCTCGAAGATGAGGGTTGCGTTGGGGGGGATGACGGGAGGTTTCCCCTCCTCGCCGTATCCCTGTGACGGAGGGATGATCATCTTGCGGATCTCGCCGACCTTCATGCCCGGTATGGCCTCCACCCAACCTTTGATCAACGGGTCGACGCCGATGCGAAACTTCCTCGGCTCATTGCTCTGACGCGTGGTGTCGAACACCTTACCCGCTTCAAGGCTCCCCACTTAGTGAAGCGTGGCCGCCTGACCGGCCTTGAGCTCAGGCCCTTTCCCTTCCTTGAGAGTCTCGTACTTGACACCGCCCTTGGTCGTCCTGGTCTCGCCCTTGGCCGTGGGCGCGGCCGGGATGGATTCCACGGACGCGGCCGGCAAAGATTCGGTATTCCGCGATGGTGCCGGCATCTCGCCTTGAGCTTGGGCCGGGTCGGGATCCGGAGACACTCGTGGAATAATCGCGCCCGGTGGTGCAACTGGAACGATCCCATTCGGCCCTTCGCAGCCGCAGAGTGCCAGTCCGACGATTCCCCCAACAATTCCCACGCGCCACAACCTCATGGAACTCTCTCCTCCCAGACTGCGGACGCAACGATGTGTCGGCGAACGCTGATCTCGACCGCGGGGTGCTGGCGTGCATCCCCTTCGGGCGGCATGCGGCGCGGGCTCTCCGTGGTAGATCGGGCTCAGGCCTCTGGTCATTATGGCATGTCCACGCCCGGATCGGCCAGACCTTCTGGCCCGTCGCTCGTTCAGTTTGATTCACGGGCGCGCGCTCCGGCCGCTCAAGGCTCCGGCAGTGCAACGTCAGGGGGCGGGACACGGATCAGGGTCACGGCGATTCGCCCTCCGAAACAGACGTCGACGTCGCTTCCCGGCTGCCGGGCGCGCGCCTGGTAGTCGCCGGCGTACACGGCCTGGCCGGCCTCCACCCGATAAGAGAGGGGCAGAGGTGAGGGGTCGAGCGGGCAGAACACGAGGTCCGGCTCGCGATCCCCCGGAGCGAGGTGAGGAAAATTGACGTTCCAGAACGTCCCCGCCTCGCGGGGCTGCGCCATCAGGCGGCGGAGGACGTCCCGCGCCCACCGCGCTGATCGAGACCAGTCGACGGCCGCGCCTCGGGCGATGTATTGCGACAAGGCGATTCCCGGCACGCCGTGGAGCACGCCCTCCCGAACAGCCGCGACGGTCCCGGAATGATGGACGTCCGTGCCGAGGTTGCCGCCGGAGTTGATCCCGGCGAGGACCCAGCTCAGCTCCGGCGCGAGATGATGCAGCGCGAGCCGGACACAGTCGGCCGGCGTGCCGGCCACGGCGAGCCTGTCTGCCGCGGGCCGGGTGACCGTGATCGGTCCGTGAGTCGTCACGCGGTGCCCGCATCCGGAGAGCGGACCGCTCGGTGCAATCACCCGGCACTGACCAAGGTCCGCGGCCGCCTGCCGCAGGGCTTCGAGACCGGGAGCGTCCCAGCCGTCGTCATTGGTCAAAAGCAGGGTCGAGCCGGTGTGACTCAAGATCGCTCCATCCGACGCCAGGGCTGCGCCCGGTTTATCCATAACACCCCAAATCGAACTCTCGATGATAAACGATCGATCCAGCTTCCGTCATCGCGAGAGAAATGGGGCGCCGAGGCACCGGCTCAGTCTTCGGTCTGGTACGACCACCGCCCGCCCAGGCGTTCATAAACGTTCAGGTTATAGAATGGACCACGGATCCGGTCAGGAAAGATGCCGCGGCCAACACGCACAAAACCGGAGCGGCCAGTTGGGGCTGAATCAATGATCAGCCCGACGTTGCCACTCGCCGGATCGACGGCCGAACCGACCACGTAGAAGATCCCGGCCCACTCCGGAGCGGCCAGACGCTGCCCGGCGGCGACTCGGTCGGCCAGGCGTTCCAAGGCAGGCCGGGAAAGCTCGAACGCGAGGCGAAGCGGCCACCGGGTCAACATGATCGGCAGCGGCGCGAGCCCCAGTCCGAGAACCAAGGGCCAAGCCACGAGCGCGGAGCGCCTCGGGACGGCGTTTCGGTGGGTCGCATTCACGGCCCACGCCACTCCGGCGCCAAGCATTATGGGGATCGGAACCAACCAAACCAGCGACATGAGGAGAACACGATCGATGCCCTGGCGGTAAACGCAGACCAGGAAACACCCGACATTCGCCAGGGCAGCGGCGATTCCAAAGCAGAGTGCGGAGAGGCGGCGGAAGCCGCGAAACATGCTCCAAAGGACGCCGATGAGTCCGATGTACGACAGCCCAAAACACGCCATCAGAAGACCAGGGCCGCCGAACGTTTGATACAGGGCGAGGATTCCGGCGCTGATCGCCACCACGATCATCAGGGTGCGGATCGTGAACCGCGGGTAAGCAAGACGCATCGCGTGTTCTCACTTGACGCCGGACCCACCTGATCTAACGAGCTCAGAGCGGGGGGCGTGTGATGAAGAAAGGGGCCTTGGCGGCGAGATTAAGGCGATTCGAGCGACCTTAGAGCGGTTTACCAACGAGTTGCGCACAGCGACGCGGGATGTCGATTTTTACTAACCCGAAGCGTAAGCGAGGATTCTGCCAGCGGTCGCCTCGCTTACGCTTCGGGTTAACGGATCGAGCCGCCTTCGGCGGCGCCCTCACGGCCCGTGAACTATTTTTCGACGTACTGGGCTCCCGCTGTTGTTGTTGTTTATCGTACTTTACCTTACGGCGTCGCGAGTCAGTGGCCCTATATACTCTGGTGC
>JBIOJM010000085.1:0-30784 GCA_044450785.1 Isosphaerales bacterium | reverse complement strand
GCGAAGATGTCCGAGATGATGCGCATACTCGGGGTGGGCGGGAAGATGTCGGAGAGGTCGACGTACCGGCTGTACTGCTCCTTTAGCTTGCTTTTGATCGTCGCCGACTCGTCGAAACGCCCGGCGCGGTACGCGGCCTCGGCGAGCTCAAACTGCTTCTCGACGTACTTCCGGCGATCACTCATCGCGTTCTCGAGCTGAACGACGCGGTGAAGGGCCAGCAGGTGCCATGGTCGCTCGTCGATATCGTCCGGATGGAGCTGGTTTGCCATGTCCTGCCACAGACGAATGGCCGTCGGATCATCGCCCCGGCTGGATGCCCCGGCCGCGAGCTCGTTGGTGATCACCAACTGACTCTCGGCGGTGTTGGCCGGTTCGGTTGTACGGGTCTTTTGCCCGCTCGTCAGAATCCTGGCCCGGCCTTCGGCGTCATCGAGCAGGATTTTGTCCCGCCATTTTTGGGTTTGCTCACGATAGGGATTGTTCGGGAACCCTTTGTCGAGCGGGTCAAGGTAATCGTCGCGGGCCGTATGCCAGTCGGCTCGTCGAGACGAGGCCATCAGGGCCTCGGCCTGCTCGTAGAGGTATTTTGCGCTGGGAGGCCAGACCTTGTAACCGATCAATCCGCCGATGATGAAGAGGGCCAGCACAAGCATCCCGGTCTCGAGGGCGGCGCGGCTGAGCCAGGGGAAACCCGGGCCGGCAGCCGTGCGGTCCCGGCCGGCCAGTGACGACAGTGTGCCCGATCGGCGGCTTTTCTTTTGAGATGGTGCGGGAGTGGCTGCCGCGGCGCCGCTCGCGCCCACCGCGGCAGCGGCGCGGGCCGGTTTCCCGGCGCGTGGCGGGGATGAGGGAAAGACCATGGCGACCGGTTTGCCGCGATCCGCCTTATCGCGCAGCTTGGTCAGTGTCGCGGCGACGGCCGCCGCGTCCCACGGCCGGTCCGAGGGTGCCTTGGCCATCAGCTTCACGATCAGCTCGTCGAGCACCTTGGGGATCTCGTGGACCTTGGAGCTGGGCCGCGGCGCGGGCTCGTTCAAGTGGCTGTGCATCAGGACGACCGGCGTGCTCCCCTCGAACGGCGGCTTGCCCGTCAGCATCTGAAAGAACACGACCCCCAGGCCATAGAGGTCGGTTTTGTGGCTGACGGCGGGCTTGCCCTGGATTTGCTCGGGAGACATGTAAGCCGCCGTCCCGAGGGTTCGGTCCGGGGCCGTGAGTGCCGTGGCGTCGAGGTCCTTGGCGATCCCGAAATCGGTCAGCTTGATCTTGCCGTCGGTCGTGACCATCAGGTTCGACGGCTTCAAGTCGCGGTGCACGATCCCGTACTGGTGTGCATAGTGCAGCGCGTCGCAGATTTGGATCCCCAGCTCGACCATCTCGCGCCAGGGTAGATTGCCGCGATCCGCGATGATCTTCTCCAAGGTGGGGCCCTGAATGTACTCCATCGCGATGTACGAAGTACCTTTGAACCGGCCCACCGCCAGGAACCGAACGATGTGGGGATGGCGGAACTGTTGAAGGATCTCGGCCTCGCGGTCGAAACGGTCCCGGATCTTACCCCCCTGGGCATACTCGGTGCTGACGACCTTCACGGCTGCGGGGCGCCCGTTCTTTTCGTTCGTCCCCTTGTAGACGACCCCCATGGCGCCGGAGCCCAGCACCGACTCGATCCGGTAAGAGCCAAGCTTCTCGCCGATCAACCCTTGAGACTGGCCCATGATCGTGAGCACCCCGGTCGCGATTCAGCGGGGATTCGAGATTTCGCGTTGAGCCCGCCCCGTCAGGATCGGGGCATCGAGCACGACACGCCACCGGCCGCGGGCAAATAACCCTGCCGCACGTAGTCCATCACCATCCGGTCCGCGTTGAAACGCCAGGCCAGGGTCCGAAAGGCATTTTTCTGCCGGGCAATCCATTCGCGGGGCAACCCGGTGGCGTCGTCCCGCTTGTAATACAACGGGACGACCTGGTTGGTCAACGTCTCGATCAGCGCTTTGTGGTCGCGCTCATCCTGGACCGAAGGGATCGCGTGAGTCTGGCCGATGCCGATGGCAAACCCATTCGTTCCATCATACGCTTCGGCCCACCATCCGTCGAGGATCGAGAAGTTCAGGGTACCGTTCAGTGCGGCTTTTTGACCCGAGGTTCCGCTCGCTTCTTGCGGCTTGCGGGGATTGTTGAGCCAGACATCGACCCCCTGGACGAGCTGCCGCGCCACGTTCATGTCGTAGTCCTCGACGAAGACGATGCGGCTCGCGAACTCGTCCTGTTTGGTCAATCGGACAATGTTCTGGATCAGCTCCTTGCCCATGCGGTCCTCGGGGTGGGCCTTGCCGCCGAAGATGATCTGGATCGGCCGGTCGGACGCGCTGACCATCTCGATCAACCGCTCCACGTCCTGCAAGATCAAGCCGGAGCGCTTGTAGGTGGCGAACCGCCGGGCGAAGCCGATCGTGAGCGCGTTCAAGTCGAGGGCCTGCATGGCCCGGTCGATGTCGGCCACGGACTCGTCGCGGCGGCGGGCCTGCGCCACCAGGCGGTTCCGGACGAAGTTGATCAACCGGGCTTTGAGCACCTGCTGATTCTCCCACAGTTCGGCGTCCTCAACCGTGCCGATCCCGGCCCAGGTCTCGGGATGTCGTTGGTTCTTGGTCCAGTTGGTCCCCAGGTGCCGGTCGAACAGCAGGTGCATCTGGGGCGCGACCCAGCTTTGCACGTGAATCCCGTTGGTGATGTGGCCGATCGGCACGTTCTCCTCGGACGTGTTCGCAAAAAGCGGCTGCCACATCCGCCGCGAGACCGAGCCGTGCAACGCGCTGACGCCGTTGGCGTACCGCGACAGCTTCAGCGCCAGCACCGTCAAGCAGAACGGCTCATTGGGGTCGCCCGGGTAGACCCGTCCCAGCCCCATGAAATCCTCGTACGACAGGTGGAGCGCCTCACGAATCCTGCCCAGGTGCTCCTCGACCAGCGGGGCTGGAAACCGATCGTGGCCGGCGGCGACCGGTGTGTGGGTCGTGAAGACGGTCATCGCCGAGACCTCGCGCACGACTTCGCCGAACGGCATTCCGTTGGTTTCCATCATCGAGCGGGTCATTTCCAGGGTTGCGAAGGCGCTATGTCCTTCGTTGAGGTGCAACACCGCGGGGTGAACTCCGAGCGCATGCAGGGCCCGCAGCCCGCCCACACCCAGCAGGAGCTCTTGACGGATCCGGACCCGCGCGTCCCCCCCGTAGAGCCGCGCCGTCAGCGATCGGTCCGACTCGGTATTCTGCGGGACGTTCGAGTCGAGAAGCAGCAACGTGGTCCGACCTACCCCGACCCTCCAGACCCGCGCAAACAGCACGCCGGTCGTCGTCTCGACCGCGACTGAGAGCGGTTGCCCGTCCGGTCCGGCCACGCTCTCGATCGGCAGCAAATCGAGGTCGGCGTTCAGGTAAAGTTCCTGTTGCCAGCCATTGGCATCGAGGGTCTGGCGAAAATACCCCTCCGCGTATAAAAGTCCCACTCCGATCAAGGGGATACCCAGGTCGCTGGCGCTTTTGAGATGGTCGCCGGCCAGTACGCCCAGGCCGCCCGAATAGATCGGCAGGCTTTCGTGCAGCCCGAACTCGGCGGAGAAGTAGGCGACCGGCCGGGAACGCAGGATCGAGGCCCGCACCGCCCCCCAGGAGTCGTTGTCCCGCAGGTACTCGGCCAGCCGGCGGAACGCGTAATCGATTCGCGAGTCGAGCGCCATCTCGGCCGCTCGCCGCTCGAGCTGCTCGGCTGGCAGGCGCTTGAGGAACTCGACCGGGTTGTGATCGACCTTGCGCCACAGCGCAGGGTCCAGCTCGCGAAACAGCGCGACCATGTTGGGCTGCCACGTCCACCAGAAGTTCCGGGCCAGCTCACGAAGCTTATCCGCCAACTGCGTCTGACCGACCATGGTCATTCCCCCGAGCGCGTCGTTCCGCAGCGCCATGACACGTCGACCGGACCGAGGCCGACCATCGCCCGCGGGGCCGGGTCACGACGGAGAGAATCTAATCAGTCTAAACAAAAGCAGCATAGTATCTCCGAAGTGCAGCAACACGCCAAGACCGACACAAATCTCACACAGAGCTGCGCGGAGTGAAAAACGGTGTCATGGCCTTATCTCCCTACGCGCCTTAATGTTATATAGTACCCGTTCGACCGGGATCAGTGCGTCGTCTTTGTAATCGGCTTCGATCCAGGATTGCAACAGCTCGGCGAAATGCCGTGATTGAGCCTCACGAACCTCGGTCACGTGCTCAAAGAGCGTTGAGTACGCCTCGGACAATTGCCTGACCGGGTCGCCGAGACGCAGAGTCAGCCGCGCCCAGTCGGCGAATCCACCTTCGGCAACCTGGTATTTCGCTGCCTCGACGAGTGATCGAGCCGCATCCGGGCGCTGCTGTTCCATGAGCTGGAGCCAGCGAACGAGCCGTAAGGCCATGTTCACGCACTCGAGGCGTCTGCTTGCTCGCCCGGCGAGCTCGTGCTCACCGATCTCATCTCGTGCCGCGGTCAGTGGTTCGATGGACTGGTATCGTTTGCTCTCGAGAATCTGGGTGAGGCTCTCGCCAAACGCCTCGAGCCGCTGACTGAAGCCCCGCGGTGAAGTCGGACTGAGTCGAGCATGGCTCTCTGCTCCCACCTCCTGCAGAATCTCGTCGGCACGCTTCAGAATGCTCCCTTTACGACGCTGATCGGTGATCTGGAGTCGGACCACTTCGGTGGCTGCCTCCTTCCATCGCTCGATGGTGTTGTCATCCGGGGTGAAGCTTCCCAGGAAACGCTCTTCCATCTTCCCGGCGGCCCTGTCGAGCTTGCCCTTTGCTCTGGGGTCAAAGACGACACCCGCCGCCAGGCCGATCGGCAGGGCATCGGCCCTCTGGTTGGACTGAACACAGCGGAAGAGTGCTTCGACCGTTGGCCCCGCCAATCCCGAAAGCCAGGAGACCGCTGCCTCGCGAAATTCCTGCGAGGCGGATCGAAACCGGCCGGCCGCCTCGGTATCGATCGACCACTTCAAGATTGTCAGCAGGTCAGGCCGGCCGGCACCGAGACCGATTTCTCCCATGAGCAGGATAGGCCA
The DNA here is from genome assembly GCA_044450785.1 of Isosphaerales bacterium. Lineage (GTDB taxonomy): Bacteria > Planctomycetota > Planctomycetia > Isosphaerales > Isosphaeraceae > JBIOJM01. The sequence continues at coordinate 25,680 of JBIOJM010000085.1, read as the reverse complement.
GACTGTCTCGGCATCGAGAAATCCCCCGGTCGCCGCGGGATATCCTCCATCGGGGAGCAACTTCATCAGCTTGTCGGCCATCCAACCATGCCGCGTCAGCCGCGGGTCGATCGCGTGTGCCTGGAACAGCGACTTGATGATTTGCCAGAGATCGATCGGGAACAGCCGGCGTTTCGCCAACCGGACCAGGATGTCATCACTCAGCTCTTTCTCATCGAGACCCGTGATGAGGACCGTGGTGGTATTCGGTCCCCGCTCTTCCCGGAGCGCGATGCGCATCGCCAGGGGCGAGTCGCATTGCTCGATGCGGTAGGTTTCCTCACCGTCCTGGTTCTGGCGCTCTCCGGCCCAACGTCCCGGCGCAAGAATGCCGATGACCCGTGCATTCGGAAGCTTCTTCCGGATGGCAGCCACCTGGGCCTTGATCTGATTGAAGGTCGGCGCGGTCGTTGTCATCACGGTTTCGTGTCTTCTTCGATCCGCCAGTTTATCGTGATCGAGATGTGTCGACCGTTGACAGCCAATTTGTCTAATTGATTCAGCTTTTCTTTCGCCTGCGAGACTCCGAGAAAGACTTCGCTCCCCTGATCGACCAGCTTGCGCCCCAGCTTGGGAGGAGGCGGCTGCGGCGATGTCAGCAGTTTGAGCGCCTTCGATTGCGCCTCTTTGAGCGCGGCCCCGAGCGGCTTCGCCTGTTCGTCGCTTCTCAGGGTCTCGGCAACCAAGGAACGGATTGCGTCTGCGGCGGGTTTTCTGTCATCGGACAGACGCGCGATCGTCTCGAAAAGCTCCCAGCCCGTCGCGTCGAGGACGCCGGCGAGCGTTCCGGCCTGGTTAAGACATTCGCCCATCGCGGACTCGCTCGTCGCCACTTCCGCCCTGGCGAGCACTCCGACCACGCCATCATCCGAACTGAGATGAATTCCCTCGATCAGTCGGAGAGTCGCTGTCGCCGTGCTCAACCGAGCTGATCCGCTGACCCCCAGTCCGAGCTTCTCGAGTCGGTCGCGAATTCGTTGGCAGTAAGTCAGACTGGTCGTCCGCCCGTCGCCCGCGCGCCCCTTGACCTTGGTGGTCAGGGCTGAGAGGTTGCTGACTTTGCGGAGCGGAGACACGGCGACTCCAAAGATGGAGCCGGAACGCTGGACGGCCAGGTCCCACTGCTCCTGGGGCGGAAGTTCATGCGTCCGAAGCTCGCACGGATCGGGGACGTTGCCGAGGGTTGCCTCGAATGCAACGTTATGGACGAAATAGGAGCGGTTTGTCTGCTGAGCGAATGTCAGGACGACGAGGTCCTCGACCTCCTTCGGCAATCCCATCGCTTTCGGTTCGTCGATCCATTTCTTGAGCTGGCGAACCTCGATCATCCCTCCGGTCTCGGCCGCCTTTCTTGCGAAGTAGTTCTTCCAGTGCTGGCCGATGACGAAGTGCGTGGCGTCGAGGCCCATTTCTCCCAGCTTGAGCGGGTTGGCGATGCCGCGTACCAAGGGCCGCAATACTCTGTCCACGGGAGCCCGCCCGTCCGTGGAACGCGTGGCCTCGCTGACGACCTCGAACACCTTTTTCAGATTGATGCTCTTGATCTCGACCTCGAACGTCGGGGCCGCCGGAAACTCGTGTTCGAGGGCCTGGCTGACGAAGTGGTTGATCGCGCCCGAGAGATTCGCGGCGACGGGCGGCCTGGGCTCGAAGCCCGGCCAGAGTGAGACGAACCGCTCGCTCAACTCCAGGTCGTGGGTGGTGTCCAGCGATCCCGGAATGAGCGCATCGAGACCGTAAGCCGTGTCGAGGTGGCTCTGCACGCGCACGCGGAGAACGCCCCGCTGGTTTTCGAGCAAGGATCGGGCCGATTGACGATCCTGCGGCGAGAGCTGACTGGCATACTGGCCGAATCGTTCCCCGGTAAGAACATGCTTGAGGATGACCAGGAGCCCGAGGTCCTTCTGGGCATCCTGGCTGAAGAACGCGGGCACCCAGCAAAAGGTCTTCGCCCCGTTCGGGTGCGTGCCCTTGAAGGACTCGAGCTTGCTCAGGTCGTCTCTCGGCCCGTGTCCCGCTTGATCGAACGGGAAGTCGATGATGAGCTTCCAGTCGCCGCCGCCGTTCTCCAGCGAGGAATCCGACAACTCGCGGATGTTCTTGAACAGGACCACGCACGTGCGTTTGGTGTTTTTCCAGAGGAGCTGGTAGTGCTGCTCGAGTTCTCCCTCACCCTGGACACCCATCTTTTCGAACAGCATCTGGCGCACCAGGCGGATTCGATTACCCTGGTTGTCCTCCCGCTCCGCCTGCTTGATGATGCTCTCGGTGTCGACACCCGAAAGCTGGATCGAGATGGTCGGGTTCGTCTCCTGCCCAACTTGGATCTCACCCACGCTCGCGGCCCAGGTCCGGCACCGGCGCAGGACTTCCTGCCCCTCCTTGCCTTCGATTGGCGTCTTGATCGTCCCGTGGTTGAGGGCCGCGAGCCGTTCGGCATTGAGCGACCGCAGTGATTCGACCTCGGGCACGAGGGCCGCCAGCAGCAGCGTTTTCACCAGCCGATCGTCGTTACGGAAGGCGACGCGCTTCGGGTCTTCGTAAGGGAGCTTCTCGAGGTCCTCGCGCCGTCCATGCGGCTTCTCCAGGAGCGGGAGGAGCTTCTGATGGTAAAGCCGCTTGGCGTTGTCGAAGTGAATGGCCATGTCCTGGCTGAAGGCCTCGTCACCGTGGGCGATCACGTCGAAGAGGTCCCCGACCGGAACGATGTCGCCCACCCTGAGCGTGTCGCGATGATCCACCAGGAGCTGCACCATCACCTTGAGCGCGGTCCGCTCGCGCTGGAGCACGCTCGAGACCGCGATCAGGGTCTGCACGAGTGCGGGGCTGAACGGGTAGACCCGGCGAAACATCGCCCGATCCCCCTCCCGGGTGAGCAAGATGTTCATCCAGGCCCTTGTCGAGTGAGAGGAACGCCTCTCCGTGCGCTCCGGCCTGAGTGTCGTAGGAGCCGAAGAACTTACCGATCAGGGCGCTGATGAGCTGCGACCGTTCCTCGGCGCCCGGGATCGGAGCATCGGGATGGTTCCGGCGGATGAAATCGACGTAGCCGCCGAGGATGCCGGACTCCATGTCGTGCGCGCCGATCATGTGGTAGGGTACGAGCAAGAACTTCTTCCCGGTCATCCACTCGTTGTGCTTCGTGATCGTGGGCGCGAGCTCCGGGATGCCGCGGGCCGCGGTGTTCCCCTGAAGGATCAGGTGGAGCACCGCCATGAAGTGGCTCTTGCCGCTGCCGAAGCTGCCGTGAAGGTAGCTGGCCTTGCTGGTCTTGGCCTGCAAGGCGCTGCGGATAAAGCTCAGGGCATCGTCGAAGCAGACCTTGAGCTCGGGGGTGACGACATATTCGGCCAGGGTCTCTTGAGCGCGGTTTACACCCTCCGCAAGCCGGAGCACGAAGTCTCCGCGCTGAACGCTTTCCGGGATTTCGATGAGGTCTTTGATGAGAGTCATACGCGGTCGGTGCCTCGCGATCAAGGAGCCTTTTCGCCGTAAGGTCATGACGCTCCGGGCCTTTCGTCTTTACACCTCGCCCCCACGGGGAGAGGTCGGCCGAAGGCCGGGTGAGGGGGCCCGGGCGGTGGTCTTCAGCGAGAAGTTTCCTCTTGTGTCTCGGGTTTAATGAACCGTCACGACTCGTGCGACACTCACCGTCACATTATCTTCTCACGCGCGAACGGGAAAAACCACGACGGCTGAGGATGGTTGGTCGGTTTTATCGGCTCCTCGGCCTGCTCGGGGTTCCGCACGTGCCAGTGGAAGTCACGGTCTTGGCCGGTGCAGTCGTACAACTCGACCGATCCGACCAGCACGCCCCGCGACAGTTCGTCGCAACGGCACTCGGAGATTCCGTACTCAGCCATCACGGCGGCCTCTTCCTCGGCTGGGTCTCGTCCGAGTGATGCGTAGATCAAGATCCGGCCGCGGATGTGAGTGCGGCGATTGCGATACTCGATTCGCTTCACTCCGCGCAAGATCGCCTCGGCATGGGGCTGGCGGATACTCAGCGCTCTCATCACCGGATTCACCTCCTCTGCCCAGGGGCGCCTTAGGCGCCTGGGCTCGAAGACCCGGAGGTGCGGGGCGGGAAGAACTCGTCTCCGGCGCTCGCACGGTACGGCGCCGAGCGGATCTCATCCTCATGGCGATTCAGTGCATTGAGGACATATCCGGCGAGAACGACCGGCCAGGGGCCATCGCCCGGAATGCCCATACGTCCACGAGTCAGTGGATTCTGTAACGCTCTGTCGGAATCCGGGTATTGCCTGGTCAGGACATCAAACGGAATGAGCGGAAGCGCATCCTCGTCCGTTTCGAGCAAGTCGATGCCAGTATATCGGTATGCTTCTATGACAAAGCCGACGCAATTGAACTGGAGACAGACCACTGTGCCTTCGATGGGATACGGACGGACGTGAGGAGCGATGCAGTATTGGCTTCGCGGATCACGGACTCTCGCGGACTTGTATTCGAATTCGAGGTTGTCGACAAACGCCCTTATCAGTCTGGGAGATCTCATCGGCCGTGAGCGATGCAGTGCCGACACTCGTAATAGGCCCTGATGCAAACCCTGTCCCCAAGGGAGGGCCCATGTGGACCATGGCGAGTGCCGATCCGACACTCGCCTCGGGAGATTCTCGATCCGCAAGTCCGACGTGACGGATGAAGCCTGCGGAATTTACCGCGTCAACACGGAGCACGTCGAACTTCAGAACACGGACAGCTTCGATCCCTAGACGATGAGCGGGCATCGGGTCTTGCCACTAGTTCGATGAGACAGGGGAAGCCGCGGCGATCAGCTCTTGTAGTGATCGGAGGAGTTCGTGCTGTTCTTCGCTGCCCCATTTACGACGCAACTCAGACGCCAGAATCGTAGCCTGACGAGCCAGGAGTTGCCGGAACCAATTGACTCCGAGCGATTGAATGCGTTCGAGAACCGAAGAAACTCGCGGATCGCGTGCCAGAACGATCCCCAACACTGCGTTGAGAGCTACTGCTCCGTGCTTCTCGCGACCGAGAAGACGAGGATTCAGATATGTCTCCGCAAGTTCTATAAGCCTGCTCGCAAGTTCCGAGTACTGGTCCCGTCCGGCCGGTGGGTTCGCGGTGAGCTTGCGCACCACCATCTTGGAAATCTCGACTTCGATCTCGATGGGAAGTGGAAAGCGACTACCCGCCTCGAGCAGACCCGCCGCGAAATCGATCGCTTCGGCCCCCGGGGCGATCGCGATAAACTTCCGGATGGCCGATCCCACCGCAACGAGATCCGCCGGAACGTTCGAATCCCGATGCGTTTCGATGAAGCATCGAAGATGTGGGGTTAGTTCATGCGTCTCGCTTGGCCCGAAATCGAGGACTTCGGCGTTTATGATCGCTTTCCGATATTCCTCCCGCTCTGTATCCGGAGTATTCAGGGTTCGGAGAATCCGCTGCGAACTCGGTTCCTGTGGTAAGAAGCGTCTTTCGAGTCTGTTTTCGAGGAACTGGGTCGCCGTGGGCTTCTTCTCGCCACGGCTAGTTGGGGATCGCCTGTGCTCTACGATCAATAGCTTCGTGAGCGCGGTGTAGAATTTAACGAAATCCGCATAATTCATGGGCTTCCAGACCACTGGAGTCGGCTCAGACTGAGTATCGCCCTCATCTACTTCCTGGGCATAACGGAAACTGCGGGGGCCGGAGGCCGTGCTCAACTGGAGTTCATAGCAGCCCAAGACATCGCGATCTGGCATCAAAGCCCCAGCGCGAATCTCCTCGATCGGTTCGCGATCTGGCCTGGGCCGCTTCCTTCGAAGTTGATCTTCCCACTGCCCCCAGCCTGCAATTCCCGCGAGCTGTTCTAGGTACTTCTGTGACTCGCTCATCGAATTCCTCTGTTCGTGTGTTAATCAACGGTCTCAGCCAACCCGTTGAGGATCCATGTCTGGATCGATGTGCGGAGGACTTCCAGCTTCCGCTTTGCCTTACCGACCTTGTCGCCGAGCTGCTCGAGTTGTTCTTGAGAAAGGACGAGTTCGATGCTCTTGCTTTCTTCCTGCTGGCTGTCGAAAACGATCTTCAGGATCGTCTGAGTCACGAAACCTTCGACCGTGCTTCGTTCCGAATCGAAGACTGGACGAGCGTCGCAGACAATCTCGGTTTCTCGGACTTGGTTACCTGTCAGTGACTCTAGACGCCGGGCTTTTCGCTGACGTTCGAGCGCTGGGAAGGGACGAATCAACCTCGGCAGGATCGTCTCAATCGCATGGAGCGAGTCGTCTGGGAATCGCTCGGCTCGGCGTGAGTCTGCCTGCCGCCAGGTGCGCAATGTTGTTAGCGTCTGATCAACAGCCTGGGGACGGAGACCACGAATTGCCCTCTTCAACGCATCGGCGACATCTTCACTCGTCACGGTCTGTTGGATCACGGCTTCCAGCCCGGCGTCATCGAGGAACCCGGTAGCGGACTCCAAGGCCGTCGAGATCTGCTCGATCTCTTCCACTGAATGCCGAGAGATCGCCAGTAGGTCACTGAGCATCTCCTCGGGCACGGAAACGCCGCGGATGAACTCTTCCGGAGAACTCGCTACGAAAAACACGCGATCGGCCATGGATTACTCTCGCGGGACGACCTGTCTCCGGCTCAGCCTCAATGTGCCTGTCGGATTATAGTCTAGGTGATTCTTTCCTCAGCCGCCACGGGCCAGGTTCCGATCGCCCGCCTAACGGTGAATCCGTTCACCCTGATTACTCCGGAGAATCGTTACCTCCGGAAATCTTGCGACTTTTTGAACCGGTGGGGGTCTTGGAGGTTCGGGAGCGGCGGGCGGCACGTTTGGCCGGCTCCCACGCTCCAATTTCATCGAGCGCCAGCCCTAGGTTGCGTGACTCCTCCTGGAGAAAGCCCTCGAAGTAATCCCCCATTGGCATGCCGAACTCGGGGTCGACCTCGTTGTGCCACTGCTTGAGCCAGGGCAGGAGCTCGATCAGGCAGGCCAGAAGCGGAACAAGCCGCGGGTCGTCGCGGCCGCCGAGCCGTTCCTGGACGTCGACGTCGTAGGCGCTGATCGCCCTTGCGAGCTGAAGCTGGTCGTATCCGGCCCAGGCGACGAGCAGCATGCCGTCCTCCGCCTGACAGTGCGGGAAGCTTACCCAGCGCTCCTTGGGTACGTCGAGCTTGCCACGAAGCCGCCAGAAGGCAGTATCCAGGAAGTCTTTCGAGTCGTACTTGGGGGGAACCGGGATCTTGCGGACTTGCTTCTTCTTCAACTCCTGTGCGTCCGCCTCGGTAAGCTGGTTCGGATGGTTGCTGGGAAGCTTCGTGCGGGTATCGATCGCATCCTCTTGCCGCTGGAGCTCCCAGGTCTTCTCCCACTCCTCGCGCTTGCGGAGGCCGCTGGGCTTGTAGCGGAGGACCTGCAGGAGCGGCACGCTCTCGGCATCGACCAGCTCGGTCACGAGCTTCGTCACGTCGAAGGTGGGGTCGTCGCGGTAGAGTTCGCCGGCTTCGTGAAAGGCCGGGTCCTGGCGGGCGACGTCGGCGAGCTTGCCGACTGAGACGAGCGCGATGCGGAACTTGGCGGTGGGCCGGCTCTCGTCATTCATCCGGCCGTCGAAGTCGAAGTAGGATTCCAACCGGTCGAGGAGTCAGCCGCGGAGGGCGCGCTCGAGCTGGGATTCCCACGACTCGGTGTTCCAGCGGCGCTTGGATTCGGGCTGTTCGATGAGCGCGATGTTCGGGTCGCTCTCGATGAGGGCGATGCGGCGTTCGACCAGTTGCCGGTAGTCGTCGGGCCAATCGGCGGGGAGTTCGGTGATCGGAGTCGAGCCGTGGCGTTCAAACCAGGTCGTCTGCGTTTCGTACGCCGCCATCTTGCGAGCGATCACGATCTCGAAAGCACGCTGGCCGAGGACGAGGGGGGGCGGTTCAGGCGAAGTCGCATTGTTGGGAAGAGTGCTGTTTTTCGCTGCGTCTCCGCGTCTTTGCGTGAGATCCTCTTCGATCAGCCCATAAAGCCGGTAGCACGCCCAATCCAGTTCCTCTTGAAAGGCAATGAGCGGGCCCAGTGATTCGCTAGCCACGGTGTGAGCCTTGGCTAAGAGGCTGTGTGTCGGAAGTTCGCAACGCAACGCATCTATCGGCAACGACCGTCGACGCTCCTTCGCAAGAGTATCAGTGGATTATCAGTCGTATAGAGCTTTCCGTCGGTCTCCCACTGCCAGGTGCCCGCATCCCCGAACAGGCGACCAGGACGACTCTTGATCTCGATCATGAAGAAACCTTCCGGGGTGAAAACCAGAAGGTCGACCTCGTTGATGCTGCCGTCATCGCCGATGAATTCGAAATTGCTCCAGGCGCGATACCGTTCGTGGGCGGGAAACCCGGCGCGGACGTACTCCAGGGCCTCCCGCTCCCACGGATATCCTGACACCGCGACCGTGATCCAGTTCATCGATCCAGACATTGTTTCTTGGGGGAAACCGAACAATCGTGTTGCCAGGGGCAAACTTGGCGAGCAACATTTCGATCGTAGCACGATTGTTGGGTTTGGGCTTAGGATGGGAGAAAGATCGTCGTTCCTATTCGATCAACGGAGGATCTTCGCCGCCGGCAGAGCCTGTTCGAGCTCGTGCGCACCTGCGTTGCTGACCTTGGTGTCGGTGAGGTACAGCTTCTGGAGGCTGGTCAGTCCTCTAAGCTGCATCAGCCCGGAGTCGCTGATGCCGGTCTCCCGGAGGTCGAGGAACCGGAGGTTCGTCAGCGTGAGGAGGTTGATCAGGCCGGCGTCGGTGACTTTGGTACGCCAGAGCGCCAGTTCCCGGAGCTTGGTCAGACCGTGCAGGTGCGTCAAGCCGGCGTCGGTGACCTCTGTCCCGCCGAGGTACAGCCCCCTCAAGCTGGTCAGCGCGCCCAAGTGCGCGAGCCCGATGTCCGAGACGCGGTTATTGTCGAGGTCGAGGACCCGGAGCTGGCCCATCGTCCCCAGGTACGCCAGGCCGGAGTCGGTGATCTGGGTATGTCGAAGGATCAAGTCACGGAGTTCGGCCAGCCCGATCAGATCTTTCAGTCTTGCGTCGGCGACGGGTTTGCCGCTCAGGACGACCTTCGTGACCGGCCGGCCTTCGGCCTGTAAGTCGCGCGTGACGCTGCCGCCGGATTGCTCGATCGCGGATACGATTCGCTGCCGCGCCGCGAGTGGGTCAGGCGCGCATGCCATCGGTACCGGGGCAAACACGCCCAGCAGGGTCGTGATGACCATCCACTGCCGGGTTGGGAACGGGAGAATACCCCCAAGAGCGCGAGAACCGTCCATGAGTTCGCCTCTTTTCATGACTCGTCCGTCTCTGGAACTTCGTCCACTTGCGCCCGCTCGGCGCATTTTCCGCTGCCCGGCGAACTTCTCAGGGCCCGGGCACTCCGTACGAGCGGCCCGCCACGTCGTGAGCGAGCGAGGAGTGAGGTGTTTGTAAACGTGAGGGATCGTGAGCCACGGCAGGTGCGCGGTCGCGCCGGCCGTGCAGCCAAACGCCGAGAAACGTGTGGCGGACCATGACCTGATAACTCGCCAGGCAGAGGGCCATGGTGACGACCAGAACAATCAAGAACTTCAGTGGGGCGGGCGCCGGCACCGGGAGCAAGTCCACCTGAAGCAACCCGACGATCGGGAGATGACACAAGTAGACCCAGTAGGAGCTGTCTGCGAAGTAGCGGAACGCCGGCCGGGGACGGTCGAACGACCCCAGGGCCAAACCAAGGAGCCCGAAGGTGATCAACCAGGCGAACAAGGCACCTGAGGCCGCCAGCGTCAGGGCAGCCGGACCATCCAAGGGCCGCGCCAGGTCGCGGTGGATCAGCAATGCCCGGCAGGCGAACACGGGGACTGAGAGCGCCAGGTAGGTCCAGCGGTGGGCGGCGAAGCGAGCGAGGTCGTGGCGCAACCGATGCAGGTACACACCGACCACAAAGAAGACCGAGTTGTGCAAGAGCCGGAACGGCTCCGGAACGAACGAGTTCAGCCGGTCCATCATGGCGTCGAGCCCGATGAGGCGGTGCCCTGCCCAGAGGATCAGGGTCGTGGGCAAGGCAAGCAGCACTGGCCTCCAGGGGGACAGCAGCCGGAGGGGCAGCCATCCCGGCCCTGCTCCCGGCCCTGCTCCCGGCCCAGGCGATCGCCGCGGCAGGAGCCGGCGCAGCCCCACGACGATCCAGAACGCCGCCAGCATCACGGCCAGGTATTCGAGCGACCAAAGGTGCGCCGGCCCGTAGAGGTTGCGCTGGTATCCCTGCGAGTGGAACTTCATTCGAAGGAATTCTCTCGATGTGCACTGCCCCGAGATGAGCCAGCCGGCGAGCCAGACGAGGAAGGTCGCCGGCAGGATCGTCAGGCCCGCGGCCAAGAACGGCCCGACGATCTTCCCGGCACGGTTCGCGACGAAGGCGCGCAACCCCTTTGCCTCGCACAGCCCGGCGGCGAAGAATCCGCTCATCAGGTAGAAGGGAGAGGAGATGCCCAGCGTCCACCAGCAGAGTAAATCGAAGGCCCACTGCTTGGCCGGGTCGTGCACGACCCAGATCAGGTTCGGGATCGGCACCACGGCGTAAGCCAACGCGACGTGCAAAACGACGACCAGAACCATCGTGACCGCGCGCAGGGCGTCCAGCCCGTGATACCTCGGCCCAGGAGACCGCGGAGGTCCGGTCGCCCCGTCCGGGGCATCGGCACGGAGCCGGGGGTATCGGCCCGGGTTGACGTCTTGTGTTGTCGCGTCACCCGATGTCGGAACGGGTGTTGAACGACCGGTGGAGGGCCGGTTCAATCGTGTTCGGCGCGGGATTTGCGCGTTGTTTCTCATATCAAATTCCCTGCCGGCAGTATTGTGGCCGGTTCGGAGGGGGGGCACCGCCGGAGCAAGACATTGCGTGCGTATTGCCAGAGGGTGACACGAGAAACGCCCAGCTCCGGCGCGGACGCGATCAGTTCGGCCCGGTAGCGGGGCAGTTCGTGCCACTGCAAGCCGGGACGCAAGTGATGCTCGAGATGATGGTCGTAGTGCAGAAGCCAGCGGCTTAGCCAGCCCGGCAGGACGAGCTGCCAGGTGTCGCGATGCCGGCCCGATGGGCGGTCGAGGTGCTCGGTGACGATCCGGATGTTTTGCAGGAGCGCCACGACGGCGATGGGCAGGAGCCAGGCGCGCTCGCGGACGGCCCGCGGCAGCAGCAGAGCGAGCGCCGCCAGGAATACGGTCATGCCCGCCATCTCGAAAACGTAGCGCCCCAGGCGCCTCCCACGCAAGTTCCTCCACGCATGGCGGTGAATCAGGGCCGCGTACACGATCGCCCCCAGCCCAAGCATCCAGCGCGAGTTGAGCGGGGCGTTCGGGTCGCCCTCACGGTTAGTGCTCTGGTGGTGCTTCAGGTGGAACGCACGGTAGGCCGAGAGTGGTGTCAGCACCATCCAGCCGGCCAGGTTCCCTGCCAGCTCATTGAGCCAGACCGACCTGGTCAGAAGCCGATGACTGGCCTCGTGAACCAGCCCTGTGAGCACAAAAAGGCTTACACCCGAAATCACCGCCCAGAGCGCGAAGATCAGCCACGAGTGCTCGCCGGCTAATTGCCAGCCAGCCACACCCACCACGAGCAGATGCACTCCGATCGCTCGTCTGGGCCATCTGGAATCGAGCGCAACCATGGGAATCCTTCCCACGAGGAAAGTCAGCCTAACCCTCCCAATCGCGATCCCGACAGGCCATCCGCAGCCGGGCGTTCTACCTGATCGGCACGACCGGCACATTCCCTTTCCAAAGGACGCGGCCACTCGAAGACGTGGAGAGGCGAATGGCCCGAAGCGGAATTACGGGTTAAGTATCGATCTCGGCATTTACGGATCTTCAACTTCGATGGCTGGGTATGGAAATGTGAGGAATAGTCGGTTCAGAAGCTAGTAGGTGGGCAGGCTGGGATCGACTTCCTTGATCCAGCCGAGGATCCCTCCCTTGAGGTTCTTGAGGTGCGAGAACCCGGCGGCCTGGAGCAGTTTGATGGCCTGGGCGCTGCGGGCGCCGCTCTTGCAGTGCACGACGATCGAGGCCGTGGACTTCAGCTCGCCCAGGCGGTTGGGCAGCTCGGGTAAGGGGATGACGGTCGAACCGAGGATCCGGCAGATGGCGATCTCCTCGGGGTTTCGCACGTCGAGGATGAGCGGGCACTGCCCCTCTTCGAGGAGCGCCTTGAGCTCGAGGGGGGTAATCTCCTCCCCCGCCGCCGGGGCCGGCTCCGCGTGGTGGACGCCGCAGAACTCTTGGTAGTCGATCAGCCCGCGGATCGTCGGGTTCGGTCCACAGATTGGGCACTGCGGATTTGCGCGGACCTTCATCTCGCGGAAGGTCATCTCGAGCGCGTCGTAGAGCAAGAGCCGGCCGTAGAGCGGACTGCCGGCGCCCAGGATGAGCTTGACCGTCTCGGTCGCCTGGATCACGCCGATCAGGCCCGGCAGGATGCCCAGCACACCCCCCTCGGCGCAATTCGGCACGAGGTCTGGGGGGGGTGGTTCCGGGTAGAGGCAACGATAGCAGGGTCCATGCGGCGGGAAGAAGACGGTCGCCTGACCGTCGAACCGAAAGATCGAGCCGTAGACGTTGGGCTTGCCGAGCAGGACGCAGGCGTCGTTGACCAGGTAGCGGGTGGGAAAGTTGTCGGTGCCGTCGACCACGACGTCATAGCCGGCGAACAGATCGAGCGCGTTCGAGCTATCGACGGCGCCTTCGTGACCGACGATGTTCAGGTCGGGGTTGATCGCTTTGAGCTTTTCCTCGGCGCTGGCGATCTTGGAGCGGCCGACGTCGCTCGTGAAGTGGATGATCTGGCGATGGAGGTTGGAGACGTCGACGACGTCGAAGTCGGCGAGGCCGAGCGTGCCCACGCCCGCCGCGGCCAGGTACAATGCCAGCGGTGAGCCCAGGCCTCCCGTACCGATGCAGAGCACCTTGGCGGCCTTGAGCCGCTTTTGCCCCTGCATCGCCACTTCGGGCATGATCAGGTGACGGGCGTAGCGTTGGATTTCCGATGGCGTCAATGCGACTGACGCGACGCGGTCGCCCAGCAAGTCGGGAATGATCATGGGTGAATCTCCGGCCACTTGCCGATCGGGCAATCTTCGTGGAGCATGCGGCTCTTCACGTTGGTGAAACAGCCGCAGATCTTGCAGCGCATGCCGGTGTGGTGCTCGCATGCCGCGCAGGTCTCCTGTCGTTTTCGCTGAACCTCGACCGGTGTGGTTTTCAATCCCGAGCCGATGAAGCCGGCCATCGCCTTGGTGGCCGACATGGCCATGCGGAGCAAGCCGGGCCCCCCTGTCTTCTTGGCGGCCTGCGGTCCCTCGCTCGGTTGGCTCGCCATGACGCTTGCGACGATCGACCCCCCCAGGTAGTCGAGCGGCGAACCTTTGGGGCTGCCCCCCGCGGGGGTCGCCCCCGACAACTCGTCGAAGATGCCCATGCGGAATTTCTGCAAGTGGGCTCCGTACCAGCCGGCCTGGGGCCTTCCCATGAATTTGAAGAGGGTGACCGCCTCTTCGGCCCTGGCGATGGCGAGGTCGCGCTGGCCGAGCTCGGCATGCTGGATTCCCTGCTGCCAGAGCAGGTTCGCCTGTTGCTGCCGATCGCCGACCTGGCGCGCCAGAGACAACGCCTGTTCAAAAAAGGCGATGGAGCGCGTGAAGTCGCGCAGGTTCCCAGCGGCCATTCCCATGCGTTCGAGCGCCAGTTTTTCGGCGAAGCGATCGCCGGTCGAGCGGGCATAGGCGAGTTCATGTTCGAACATGTCTCGGGCGCGCATCGGCTGGCCAACGGCCAGCGCGGCCATTCCCAGGTTACCGATGATGTCACTTTCCCTGGCACGATCCCCAAGCGTGCGACTGAGATCGAGCGCGGTTTCGAGAGTCGTGATTGCGTTCTGGGCATTGCCCTCGCCGAGGAGGGTCACACCCAGGTCGGCGAGCGCCGACGCTTCCTGGGCGCGGTCGCCGGTCTGGCGTGCGGCGGCCAGCAATTGCTCGGCCTGCTCACGCGGACTGCCCAATGGTTGTGGCGGAGGTTCTTGCTCTCGTCCCACGTCGCCTCTGGCGACTTTCACTTCCACTCCGGAGACGAGAAAGAGGTTCCGTCCGAGTTGCTGGAACCGCTTCGCCTCCGGCCAGTGCGACTGGACTCGCGCGAGATCGAGCAGGCTGTCCTTGTCTTCGGTCCAGACCAGCATCAGATCCGTGCGTCTTTCTCCGCATTGCTGGCAGGATGCGCCGCCCGGGAGCAAAAACTCTCGGTTTCCCTTGGGCTCGCGCAACCGCCGCAAGAGCTGGCCTACGCTGCGCCTCTTGAGCTGCCTGGCTCGAATTGAGGTTGCCGCGGTCGCACTGAGGCCGTCTTCAAGCGTGATCTCCGCGTGGGCGACGTTGCCGACTCGCTCCCAGTACTGGAAGTTCCCGTCGCGGTCAGCAGGTATCCAGAGGACGAGGCGGCTCCCTTCCGAGATCGAATCGGGAAGAACTCCCTCCTCGAGGGCGAAGCCTCGCCAATCAGGTAGGTTCATTCGTAGGCTTTTTGCGAATGGGAGTAGCGGCTGATCAAGAGGCTCGCGTTATGGCCGCCGAAGCCGAAGCTGTTGGACATGACGGTGTCGACGCGGTGTTCGCGGGCGACGTTGGGGATATAGTCGAGGTCGCACCCTTCGCCGGGATGGTCGAGGTTGATCGTGGGTGGGAGGAGGCCGGTGTGAATGGCGAGGGCCGAGATGATCAGCTCGACGCCGCCGGAGGCACCCAGGAGATGGCCGAGCTGGCTCTTGGTGCTGGAGATCTGGATCCGGTGGGCGTGGGCGCCGAAGACGTGCTTCATGGCGCGGGTCTCGGCCAGGTCGCCCAGTGGGGTGCTGGTCCCGTGGGCGTTGATGTAATGCACGGCATCAGGGGGCAGGCGGGCGTCCTCGAGGCAGTGGTTCATGGCTCGGGCCGCCCCGCGGCCTTCCTCGTCGGGCGCGGTGATATGCCAGCCGTCGGCCGACATGCCGTAACCCAGGAGCTCGGCGTAGATGCGCGCGCCGCGGCGGCGGGCGAGGTCCTCGGCCTCGAGGATCAATACGCCGGCGCCTTCGGCGAGGATGAAGCCGTCGCGGTCGCGGTCGAACGGGCGGCTGGCGCGCTGGGGATCGTCGTTGCGGGTGGACAGCGCCCTCATGGCGGCGAACCCGCCCAGTCCCATGTGCGTGATCGCCGCCTCACTGCCGCCTGAGACCATCAGATCGGCGTCACCGGCCTGGATCAGCCGGAAGGCGTCGCCGATTGCGTTGGCGGCGGAGGCGCAGGCGGTGGCCACCGCGGAGCACGGGCCCTTCAAGCCCCAGCGGATCGAGACCTGGCCGCTGGCCGCATTGACCATCAGCTTGGGGATGACGAACGGGCTGATCCGCGACGGCCCTTTCTGCATCATCGTGGTGTGCTGGGTCTCGAACTCGTTGAGTCCGCCGATCCCCGACCCGATGATCACGCCGCACTGCTCGGCCGGCAGAGTGGAGAGATCGACCCCGGCATCCTCGACCGCCGCGATCGCGGCGGCCAGGGCGAACTGTGAAAATCGATCGAGGTGGCGCGCTTCCTTGACGCCGAACCGGGCGACCGGGTCCCAATCGTGGACCTGACCGCCGAACTTGACCTTGAACTCGGACGTGTCGAAAAGCGTGAGCGGACCCACACCGCTCCGGCCTTCGCAAAGAGCCGACCAAAACGGCTCGAGGCGGTCACCCAGCGACGTAACCACTCCCATGCCGGTGATCACGACCCGGCGAGGATGTCCCATGATCCTGCTGATTGTTTTGACACCGTCAATGGTTGATGAGGAGCGCTTGAGCCTCGTTTCTTCCCAGGTTTGCGCTGAAACCAAGGCTGATCACTTGGCGTGCGCGTGCTGTTCTATATAGTCGATTGCCTGGCCGACCGTCTGGATTTTCTCGGCCTCCTC
This sequence comes from Isosphaerales bacterium, assembly GCA_044450785.1. GTDB lineage: Bacteria > Planctomycetota > Planctomycetia > Isosphaerales > Isosphaeraceae > JBIOJM01. Next base: position 9,658 of record JBIOJM010000085.1, on the reverse strand, counting down.
GTCGGGGATGGTGATGTCGAATTCTTCTTCGAACTCCATCACCAGCTCCACGGTGTCGAGGGAGTCGGCGCCGAGGTCGTTGACGAAGGAGGTCGCCCTGGCGACCTGATCTTTGGAGACTCCCATCTGTTCGCTGACGATTTCGATCACGCGCTCTTCCACGGACACGGGCGAACCTCCTCGTCTACTTGCCTGCCTAGAAAGAATACGAAGCGGCCGGATGACCGCGGCGACAATCCCACGGGCCGCGATCCTCCAAAGCACGACTCAACTTAGCATCCCTCGCCGTAAATGTCCATTCAGGCTGTCAGTCCGCCATCGACGGCAATCACCTGCCCGGTTACGTAGCTTGCGCTCGGGCTGGCAAGATAGCAGACCAGATCGGCGATGTCTTCCGGCGTTCCGAACCGGCGTACGGGAATGCGCTCCTTGACCTCGGTTTTGATCTTCTCAGGCAGGACATTGGTCATGTCGGTCGTGATAAAGCCAGGGGCGACGACGTTGACGGTGATGCCGCGCGACGCGAGCTCGCGGGCCACCGTCTTGCTGAAGCCGATGACACCGGCCTTGCTGGCCGCGTAGTTGGCCTGGCCCGGATTGCCCATCAACCCCGCGACGCTGCTGATATTGATGATCCGTCCATAGCGAGCGCGCATCATACATGCGCCTACGGCCCGTGAGAAGAGGAACGCCCCCTTCAGGTTTGTGTCGATGACCTCTTGCCAGGCGCTGTCCTCCATGCGGAGCATCAGGCCGTCGCGAGTGACCCCCGCATTGTTGACCAGGACATGAATCCGCTGGGATTTCGCCTCGATCTCGTCGACCACCCGCTGGACATCCGCCGACTCGGCGACGTTGGCGGCGTATCCGTCGGCGGTGCCGCCGGCTTCCCGGATGGCCTGGAGTGTTGATTGCAGACCATCGAGTGAGCGGGCCACGCCGGCAATCGCCGCTCCGCAAGCGGCCAGCTTCAGCGCGATCGCCCGGCCGATGCCCCGCGAGGCGCCCGTTACCAGCGCCACCTGACCCGTCAAATCGACTCGACACCCGGCAGAACTTCCGGTCGGTCCCTCAGCCATGATCGAGACATCCTGTTGGATTTAAGTCTGGTCGTTTCGACCCGGATCCAAACCGGACCGGTCGCAGCGGTATCGGGTCGAGCTACCCCCCCAGTCCGTAAGGGTTGAGGCGCACTTGGTTATAATCAGGGCGGTTCGCCGCCATCAACCCCAAAAACGCCATCCAGACCCGCGCTGGCTCGGCGATCCAATCGGGGAGTCCTCCAGATCTTGTCGTACCGCTTCCGCGGCGTAAACTTCGCATTTATCGCAATTTACGTATAGCCCCTGATATCGCAGATCGAGGAGACTTACTGCTTGGGTTGGCGGCTCGACCGAGTCTTGCGGCGGGTTGCGGAGCCGGCCCAGTCATCGGCGAGCTTGAGCAACTGGGCCAGCGGCAGCTCGAACCCCGGCAAGAGGGGGGTGCGATAGGTTTCCTCGACGTTGACAACAACTTCGGAAAGCCCATCCGGGGTATTTCTAAAAACCGTCATCGTCCGCTCGAAGCGGTCGATGATCCAGTATTCCTGAACACCGATCGCCCGGTACTCGCGTTTCTTCTCTTCGTAGTCCCGCACGCGGTCGCGCTTGCGCTTCGAGACGAATTCGACGATGATCGCGGGAACATCGGTCTGCGGATTCGGGACCCGGCCAAGCCCGACCCAGATCGCCCGATCGGCCCGGCGGCGGCTATCGGGCAAGGCGATGTATTGTTCGCTCAGAGTCTTATCCAGTGCCGCGCCTTGCGCGTGGGTCGCGCGGTAGAGCCGCAGAAGATAGTCAAGCTCGCCATTGGGATCGCGTTCCGATTCGCCGGGAGGGGGACTCACGATCAAGACTCCATGGATCAGTTCGTAGACGAAGAGCTCGTCATAATCGGTGACGGCGTCAAATTCCTCGGGCGTCATCAGCATCCCGTTGGATGAGCGGGTGAGCTTGATCCGTTTTGTTTTTCGCGCTCGAACGGTGCTCATGGTCGGCGCCCTTAGTTGGAGGACAATGACTGGGGAACGCGCCTCGGGTTCACCCCATTCTACCGCGCGGGGACGCTCGTGCACGGAACCTTGCGGTCGATGCGCTTCAGCAATCCGGTGAGGACGCGGCCGGGCCCGATTTCGTAGAAGGAGTCGAAGCCGTCGGACAGCATGCGGCGCATGGAATCTTCCCAGCGGACGCCCTGGAGGACCTGGGCGACGAGCGTGCGGCGGAGGTCGTCGGGTCCGGCGTGGGGTGTGGCATCGACGTTTGAGTAAACGGGAATGCGGGGTGAGGTGATCGGCGTCTGGTCCAGGATCTGGGCGAGCTGGTCGTCGGCCGGTTTCATCAGGGCGGAGTGGAACGCCCCGGCGACGGCGAGGGGGAGGACCTTCATGGCGCCCAGTAGGGCGGCGACCGATTCGACGTGTTCGAGGGCGGGCGCCTCGCCGGAGACGACGATGTTGCCGGGGCCGAGGAGGTTCGCCTTCCAGAGCCGGCCGAATGGTTCGATGCGGCGGCACAGCTCGTCGACTTGCGGCTCATCGAGGCCCAGGATGCTGGTCATGCCGCTGGGCGTGGCTCCGGCGGCGGCCTGCATCGCCTGACCGCGACGGCGGACAACCTTGAGCCCAGCCTCGAATTCCATCGCGCCCGCGAAGACGAGGGCGGTGTATTCGCCCAGGCTCAGCCCGGCGGCACCCTCGCACGCCGCGACGACCTCGGGAAGGCTGACCTTGAGGCTTTCGAGGGCCGCCAGGCTGGCCACGAAGATTGCCGGCTGGCTGACGTCGGTAGCCTCCAGCGCCCTGGCGGGCCCCTCGAAGCACAAGCGCCTCAGGTCGATCTCGAGGATCTCTGCGGCCTGGTCGAACAACGTGCGAACCGCGGGAAACTCTTGATCCAGCGCGTGGGCCATCCCGACGAATTGCGCCCCCTGGCCGGGAAATAAGAAGGCGATCTTGGGCATTGATGGACGGTCCTCACGTCGGCCCTTCGGTGCTGGCGTCGCGGTTCTTCCGCTTCAAGCCGAGTCAAATTCCGACGAGGCCTGGGATTCGGCGCGGGCGTCGCTGCGAGCAGCGGCTCGGGGGCCCGCCAACTGTTCGACGATGCGGTCGCCCAGGCGATCTTCGGCCATCGCGCCGGCCACGCGCAAGGCGTTCTTGATTGCCCGCGCGCCGGAGGCGCCGTGGCAGATGATGCACGCGCCGCGAATGCCCAGCAGCGGGGCACCGCCGAACTCCTCGTACTCGAACCGGGTCTTGAGGCGTTTCAGGCTGGCGGCGACCTTGTGGCCGGCGTCCCCGGGTAGGTCGGGCATGAGGAGGGCCAGCTCTTCCCGGAGGGTGGTGAACAAGAACTCGACGGCCCCTTCGCCGGCCTTGAGCAAGACGTTGCCGACGAAGCCGTCGCAGATGACGACGCGCACATGTCCGTCGTGGATATCGCGGCCCTCGATGTTTCCGACGAAGCGGGCGGACCAGGGGCTGTCCTGGAAGAGGGCGCGGGTCGAGCGGGTCAGCTCGGTCCCTTTCTCGTCCTCGGTGCCGACGTTCAACAAGCCGATGCGCGGGCTGGTCACGCCCAGGATGGTCTCGGCGTAGATCGCCCCCATGATGCCGTACTGGTAGAGGTCCTCCGCCTTGGCGTTCATATTGGCGCCCACGTCGATGATCACGATCGGGCCCTGATGCGACGGGAAGATCGCGGCGATGCCGGGCCGGCGAACGCCTGGTAAGAACATCTTGGCGTTCAAGAGGGCCGACGCGACCATTGCGCCGGTGTTTCCGGCCGAGACGACCGCCTTGACGTCGCCGGCGGCCATCAGTCCCCAGCAGCGGGAAATCGAGTTGTCCCGCTTCTTTCTCAGGGCCTCGACCGGCTTTTCGTCCATGCCGATGACCTGGCTGGCGTGATGGATCGGCAGGCGATGCCTGGGAGCCGCGGGTGCCCTGGCCAGCTCGGCCTCGATTCGATCGCGGTCGCCGACCAGGACGACCGTCAGATCGGGATCGTCGCCGACCGCTTCACAGGCTCCGGTAACGATCGGACCCGGAGCGAAATCCCCTCCCATCGCGTCCAAGGCTACGCGCATCGAATCACTCGCAAGGTCTTGATGCCGTCCACCAGTGGGCCTATGCTCATCGAAAATGACGTCGGGATGCCGGAAAGCTGGAGGAAATCCCCTTTCCGCATCCCGAGGCGGTTCCCTTTTCGGCAGCGAGAACCGGACAAGTTCATCGTAGAAGACCCCGCGCGCGACTGTCAAGCAGCAGGCGGCTCGAGGAGGCACCGTAATGGGAAGGTCGACCGAAGGAGCCTCCCGGAGCTCTTGAGCGGCACAAGCACCCTTTCGGTCGATGGGATGGCTGCTCTGCTCTTGGGCGTTTATGCTTGAACGCTATGAGCGATGTTACGGGCATCCTATCGGCTATCGAGCAAGGCGACCCGCACGCCGCCGAGCAGCTCTTGCCGCTCGTCTACGACGAGCTGCGCAAGCTGGCGGCACAGAAAATGGCCCAGGAGGCGCCCGGTCAGACGCTCCAGGCCACGGCCCTGGTCCATGAAGCGTACCTCCGCCTGGTGGACGTAGAGAAGATCCAGCGCTGGGACAGCCGCGGCCACTTCTTTGCCGCTGCCGCCGAGGCCATGCGGCGCATTATCATTGAAACCGCGCGCGGGAAGCAGCGACTGAAGCGGGGTGGCGACAGGAAGCGGGTGGACTTGGAAAGTTTCCATCTGGCTTCCAGTGCGTCCCCGGATGAGCTGCTGGTCCTCGACGAGATGATCGTCAAACTCGGCACCGAAGATCCGGACGCCGCCCAGATCGTCAAGCTCCGTTACTTTGCGGGGATGTCGATCGAGGAAGCGGCTCAACTCATGAGTATCTCGCGATCAAGTGCTTACGAACACTGGGCATACGCCCGGGCCTGGCTTCGCTGCGCGCTTTCAGGCAAGGACGACCAGGACCAGCCCTGAGAATTCTTTCTCCTGGCCCGGACAAATCCTGTCCCGATGTCGCATTGCCTTGAGACGAGTTGCAGGAAAGGTGTGTAATGAACGCGACCTCCCGGAACGCCAAAGCGATATTTGTGGCGGCCCTCAAGCTGGCGCCCGACCAGTGGGATTCCCACCTGGCCGAGGCCTGCGGCGAGGACGACGAGCTGCGTGGCCGCGTGAGGGACCTTCTCCATGCCAACGCGGAAGCGGGCAGTTTCCTGGAGTCGCCCGCTTCCGGCCCGGGCACCACCGTCGATCAGCCGATCAGAGAAGGTCCGGGGACGGCCGTCGGCCCGTACAAGCTCTTGCAGCAGATCGGCGAGGGCGGCATGGGCACCGTCTTCATGGCCGAGCAGGACAAGCCCGTCCGGCGAAAGGTTGCCCTCAAGGTCATCAAGGCCGGCATGGACAGCCGCCAGGTGATCGCCCGCTTCGAGGCCGAGCGGCAAGCCCTGGCCATGATGGACCATATCAACATCGCCCGTGTCCACGACGCCGGTACCACCGACACTGGTCAGCCGTTCTTTGTCATGGAGTTGGTCCACGGCGTGCCGATCACCAAGTACTGCGACGACAACCACCTGACGCCGCGCGAGCGGCTGGAACTGTTTGTACCCGTCTGTCAGGCGATCCAGCATGCCCACCAGAAGGGCATCATCCACCGCGACGTCAAGCCGTCCAACGTCATGGTCACGCTCTACGACGGTAGGCCGGTGCCCAAGGTGATCGACTTCGGCGTGGCCAAGGCGACCGAGCAGCCGCTGACCGAGCGGACCCTGTTCACGCAGTACGGCACCATGATCGGCACGCTGGAATACATGAGCCCGGAGCAGGCGCAGATGAGCGCCTTGGGCGTCGATACCCGCAGCGACATCTACTCGCTGGGCGTGCTCTTGTACGAGTTGCTGGCGGGCAGCACCCCGCTCTCCCACAAGCGGATCAAGGAGGCAGCCTATGGCGAGATTCTCCGCATGATCAAGGAGGAGGAGCCCCCGAAGCCGAGCACACGGCTCAGCGACTCGGGCGAGGCGCTGGCGTCAATCTCGGCCCAGCGGCACATGGAACCGGCCAAGCTGGCGAAGCTGGTGCGCGGCGAGCTGGACTGGATCGTGATGAAGTGCCTGGAGAAGGACCGCAACCGGCGTTACGAGACGGCCAACGGCTTCGCCGCCGATGTACAGCGCTACCTCAACGACGAGCCGGTGCTGGCATGCCCGCCGTCGGCGGGGTATCGCTTCCGAAAGTTCGCCCGGCGGAACAAGCGAGCGCTGGTGACCGCGTTGCTCCTGGGCCTGGTGCTGCTCGCGGCGGTGGGAACGGTGGCCGGCAGCATCGGCTGGGTGGCGCGGGACCGGGCCGTGCGGCAACTGACGATGGAAGCGGGGGTGAACTTGGCCTTGAACGAAGCGGAGCGCTTCCGCGGGGGTGGCAACTACCCGGAAGCCCTGTCGGCAGCCAAGCGAGCGGACGTGCTGTTGGCCGATGATGCCGCGAGTCAAGGCCTCCAGGAGCGCGTGCGCCACGTCCGCAAGGATCTGGAAATGATCCTGCGGCTGGAGGGAATTCTTTTTGACCTGACCAGCCTGAAGCAGAATCCCTTGTGGTTCGACTTTGTAAAGCTCGACTCCGAGTACGCCCAGGCCTTCCGGGACTATGGCATTGACGTGGAGGCGCTGGAGCCCGCAAAGGCCGGGGAACTGATCCGGGACCGGCCCATCCGGCTGCAACTGGCGCTGGCGCTGGATGCCTGGGCGGAGGCCCGGCGCTACACGCTGGCGGCACCGGTTCCCGCGCCGCCCCAGGGCAAGAGCTGGGAACAATTGCTGGCGGCGGCCAGCGCCGCGGACCCAGACCCCTGGCGGGTTCGCATGCGAGGGGTGCTCCAGAAAAGGAACCGAGAGGCGCTCGTGGAGGTCGCCGCTGCCGGCCCGCTCCACGACGTTCCCGCCCTTACGCTGGGGCTTCTTGCACGTGCCCTGAGCGATCACGGCGCGCACGAGCAGGCAGAAACGCTGTTGCGTCGGGCGCAACGGCGGCATCCGACGTCCTTCTGGCTGAACTATGATCTTGCCAAGACACTCCTGAGGCAGGAGCCGCCCCGCCGGGACCAGGCCATTCGCTTCCTCTCGGTCGCGCTCGCCCTTCGGCCCAACAGCCCTGCCGTGTACGCGATGCTGTGCCGTACCCTTGGGGACATGGGGGCCTGGGAGGAAGCCGCTGCCCTTTGCCAGGAGGCGGTTCGCGTCAACGCCGATTCTGCTGTGCTGCACCTCTTCTACGGCAACGCCCTTGGCTACCAAGGCAAGGAGCAGCAAGCGATCCCGGAATACCGCAAGGCCATCGCCCTCCAGCCGGATTACGCCGAGGCACACTCCAGCCTGGGCACCGCCCTGGCAAAAACAGGGCGGCTGGACGAAGCCATTGTCGCACACCAAGAAGCCATCCGCCTCAAGGGCCCCGACCACCCCGACACGCTCAACATGCTCGCGAACCTCGCCAACACCTACGGTGACCTCGGCCGGCACTCAGACGCCCTCAAGCTCCGCGAAGCGACGCTGGCGCTCACGAAAGCCAAGCTCGGCCCCGACCACCCCCACACGCTGATGAGCATGAACAACCTGGCCAGCAGCTACTACGCCCTCGGCCGGTACTGCGACGCCCTCAAGCTCTGCGAACAGACGCTGGCGCTGCGGAAGGTCAAGCTCGGCCCCGACCACCCCCAAACGCTGATGAGCATGAACAGCCTGGCCATCATTTTCGCCGCCCTTGGCCGGCACGCCGACGCCCTCAAGCTCCGCGAAGCGACGCTGGCGCTGCGGAAAGCCAAGCTCGGCCCCGACCACCCCGACACGCTCTTGACCACGTGGCATCTGGCAGAAAGCCTTGTCAAATTTGATCGTGGCGCGGAGGCGCTGCCGATCATCGACGAGTGCCTCCAGCGGGCCGCGGGCAAGGACGTCCATCCGGGTCTGCAGGCAAGCGTGATGGAGCTTCGTCTGCGGCACTTTGAGAAGAGCAAGGACGCCGCCGGCTGCCAGGCGACGGCGGAGATGTGGGAGAAGCTGAAGCGCACCGACGCCACCAGCCTGTACGAAGCCGCCTGCTGTCGAGCCGTCGCCGCCGCCGTGTTCCGCGCCACCGACAAGTCAGGGTCCGGCGCCAAGAAGGCCGCAGCCGAGGCCGACCGCGCGATGGCCTGGCTGAAGCAAGCCGCTGCCGGCGGGTACAACAACCTCGCGCACATGAAGCAGGACACGGACCTCGAAATTCTCCGCGAGCGCGATGATTTCAAGAAACTGATGGCGAAGCTGGAGAGGAAAAACTAACCACTCGGTGGTTCAAGGTTCATGACATAAATCAGTGGCGTGGATTACGCTACCTCCCCTGGGGACTCCCTCGATATCGCCGTTTCGGACGACTCCGACCCCACCCACGGGTTCACCGAGATGCACAGGATCAAACGCCGGGGTGCACAAGTTCGTCAACGCGGCGATCCTGCTCATGAGTATCTCGCGATCAAGTGCTTACGAACACTGGGCATACGCCCGGGCCTGGCTTCGCTGCGCGCTTTTAGGCAAGGACGACCAGGACCAGCCCTGAAAATTCTTTTTCCTGGGCCGGACAAATCCTGTACCGATGTCGCATTGCCTTACGGCGAGTTGCAGGAAGGGTGTGTCATGAACGCGACCTCCCGGAACGCCAAAGCGATATTTGATGTACGCGGCGGATACCTGGCCGGGCTTCCCCGGCACCCGCCCCCCGGTCGGGGTGAGCGATCCGCGATCCGATTCGGCGTGATCGATGAATCAGCCGGAGAAGGAGGCACCGATGACGAAGCGAGGCGGATGGCGGGCTGATCAGAAGTGGCGAGGGGCGAGGCGGCTGCGGTTCCTGAGCGTGCCGCCCCTGATCGATAGCCTGGAGAATCGGCTCATGCTGTCCACGATCGTGTGGGACAGCACCAACCATCCCACCGGCGGTAGTTGGGACACGGGCAGTAACTGGGTGGGTGGGCAAGTCCCTCAATCGACCGACGACGCCGTCATCAACCTGACTGGCACCGGCACGGTGACGCTTAGCACCGGCGTCACCGACACGGTCAACAGCCTGACGACCAGTACGAACTCGAGTCTCAGCATCAGCAGCGATACGTTGTCGCTCGCCACGACGTCCTCGATCGGGGGTGGCCTGACGCTGACCGGCGGTACCATCGGCGGGTCGGGGGCGCTGACGGTCACCGGGCTGACGACCTGGACGGGCGGGACGATGTCGGGCACGGGGACGACCAACGCCAACGGCGGGCTGACCATGGGGGGTGTGGGGGCGAACGACCAGATGTTCCTCACGGGCCGCACGCTCAACAACGCCGGCGCAGCCACCCTGTCCGAGAACACGGCCAACACCAGTTACGGCCTGTTGCTCGGCTCGGGCGCCGCGTTCGACAACGAGGCGGGGGCCAGCTTCGCCTTCGCCACCGGCGCCGAGATCATCAACAGCGGCGGCACGCCCGCGGGCGGCACCTTCGTCAACGCGGGGACGCTCTCCAAGACCGGCGGCACGGGGACCAGCGTCGTCAACAGCGGAGTCACCCTCACCGATACCGGGGCGGTCCAGGCATT
>JBIOJM010000084.1:0-30838 GCA_044450785.1 Isosphaerales bacterium | reverse complement strand
GGTCGGACGAGGAGCCAGTCGAGGGATGACCGTGGCGAATCGACTTCTCTCGCGCCGAGTGCTTCGAGACCACCGCAATCGGGAAATCCACCTCGGCCAGGCGTTTGCATTCCTTGGTGATCATGGGTGTCCGATTTGCCGTTCGGCCCAGCGTACAACGGCGCCGGCAATGCGGACGGCGCGACGGTATTTCCTTGTCGTGACCGGCCTGGCAAGTCCGGGGTAGCGCGTCACCATGGCGAAGCGTGTGAGTTCCTTCACTTCTTTCACGTATTTTGGAATCTTGAGGCCGCTTCGTTCCAGTAATCGGCGCAATCGAGCCAGGTCGTGAACGTAGGGGAACGTCACGCCCCGGTGAATGAAAACGGCCTTTATGGCTTTCTCGGCAGCCTGCTGGGCATCAAAGCAAAGGTCCTCGAGATAAACGTCTGGGGCCATTTTCCCGGCCAGCGCCGGGTTGCTCCTCGCCCGGTTGAGCCATTCGCGCGGATCGTCCGGCGGCAGCCGTTTACGCGCCATAGACGACCTTTCCTTCTCTAAGGGCCGGACAAATCACCAGACAGTGTGTGTTCCGATAGCGCTCGACTTCTTCCGGGGTCACGACAATCACATCGACGGCCGCGTCCGCACCGTCCAAGTGACGATAAATCGCCGTCGTGACGCGCTCGCGATCAAACTTGCCGCCCTTGATGACCAGGAGATCCAGGTCGCTGTTCGGTCCCATCTCGCCCCGAGCGGCTGACCCGAACAGGATGATCTTTTCCGGCTTGGCCGCCTCGACGACACGCCGGGTGACGTCCGCAAGGACTTGTCGCTTTGCCCTGCCTTTCTTGGTACGAATGGCGTAGCCGGTGCCGCGCATTAATCACCTCTCAAAAGAAACAACTCCACCCGAGGCCGTTTGGCAGGTCGGATCGGGAGCCGGTGGTGGCCGGTTCTTCTTCATCATTATATCATCGGGGGTAGACCAAAGATCGGGGCTTCTCAGCTCAGATTCTGCGTGTCGATACGGTAGTGCGCGACCTTCGTCACCTCAATCCATTGGAGGCGGGCTGGGTCCCTGATCGGGTCGCGTAGCCGCGGCTTCGTGTTGCAGTGGGTCACGACGTAGAGCCAGTAGCAATCGCGGCGGTCTTCCGCCACGCGCCGTTCGTTCGGGGAGAGCATCACGCCGCCGTCGGTGTCGCCGATGCCCTTGACCTCGATTAGCCGCAACTCGCCGGAATTGAGGTCGAGGCTGATGATGTCATAGCCCAGGTTCTTCTCGTGAACATCGTAGACCTGCCGGCCCTGAGTTTGCTCGTGTTCCATCGCGACCCGCATGGCCGTGGCCTCAGTTTCCGGGTTGGGCCGTAGTCGCTGGACCTCGGGTGATGAGCGAGCCGGGTGCGGCAGGGCCAAGACTGAGGTAATCCGCTCGACACCCTGGAGCGTCAAGGACCGCTCTTGCTGGAGTTCCTGCCGCCGGCGGTCGCGGCGGGCAAGCAGGTCCGTATGTCGCGATTCCGCCTGGGACAGGCGGCCTTCCGACCCCTGCGCGTTCCGTTCGACTTCGGCGCCGGCCCTGCCGATCTCATCGTCCGCCTTCTGAAGCAGCTCCGTGAGCGACAGCTCGACGTGGTCGGCGATGCGGTCCACCTCGGTCAAGCGCTCCTTGCGCACTTCATCGAGGAACGGCTGCAGGCAATGCTCGTGGAGCCAAGCGGATGCTTCCGGCAGGTGGGCCACGTCGGGCAGCGGGTCGACCGCGTCAGCGGGGGTGAAATCGCCCAGGATTGACAGCTCCCGCAGTCCCGGTTCCCGGCCTTCGGCCAACTCGATGACGAACATCCGTTCGTGGACGACGTGCCCGAGGCCGTCGACCACGCGAGCGCGGTAGAGATCGATCCGGGCCGGTCTCTCGTGAGCCAGCGAGTGGAAGGACGCGCCTTTCTTGAAGTCCTCCTGGGCGACATGGAAGGTGTGCCGGCGAACGGCCTCGAAAAGGGGGTGCCCTGGCATAACCCATTCGAGGTTGTTCTCGTCGGCCGTCTCGCGGTGAGTGGACAGGCGCGGATACTTTGCCAACAGCGACGGCAGACGCCAGTCCGGGCTCCGCTCGCAGTTCTTCAATACCGTGGGCGTGCGGCCCGGGTCGAAGGTGTGCTGTAGCGCGGGGACGGGCTTGAGGGATAGCGATGAGTATCCCGCTGCCTCGGCCAGGAAGCGGGCAATGGTTTCAGGGACGACGCGCCGCTCCTGGGCCTTGGCCCGGCGCTCGATCAGCATCTCCAGGTTGAGCCGCTTCGACGCCAGGCCTTCGAGGGCGTTCTGGCAGATGGCCCGGAACCGGCCTTCGTCCACGTTGTGCAGCAGCCGGTCTTCGAGGTCGGCGTCGCCCAGGTGGCCGGCGTAGTAGTCGCGCAAGACCCGCTCGATCTGGGCGGCCGGGAGCAACTCGCCGACCACGTTGAAGACCGCGTCGTCGTCGAGTGCGTTGCGGATTTCTTGGAGCTTCTCCAACAGTCGCTGCAGCACGCGGCCCTCGATCGTGTTGGTCGCCACGAAGTTGAAGATCAGGCAGTCCTTGCGCTGACCGTAGCGGTGGATACGCCCCATCCGCTGTTCGAGGCGGTTCGGGTTCCAGGGGATGTCGTAGTTGAACAGGATGTTGCAGCACTGAAGGTTGATGCCTTCGCCGGCCGCCTCGGTCGCCACCAGGACTTGAATGGCCCCTTCTCTGAATTGCTGCTCGGTGTGGAGGCGCGAACCCGCATCGTCGCGCGAACCGATGCGCATGCTCCCGTGGATACAGCCCACCCGGAATCCCCAGTCGGTCAGCCTGGCGACGAGGTAGTCGAGGGTGTCCTTGAACTCGGTGAACAACAGCAAGCGCTGATCGGGGTGGTCGAAGAACCCCTGTTCGTGCATCACGTTCTTCAGGCGCGACAGCTTGGCCTCCACGCCGGCCTGTTCGACGGACCGTGCCTGTTCCGCCAGTTGTTTCAGCTCGGTGACCTCGGCCCGAACCTCATCGGCGTTGCCGGCCAATGAGATGGCTTCAAGCATCTCCTCGAACCGTTGGCGATCTCCCTCATCCATTTCCTCAAGATCGTCGGCATCGGGCAGGTCGGGCGGAGCCGAGCGGGCGATCTCCTGGGCCTTCTTGAGGCCGAGCTCCAGGCGCTTGACCCGGTTCTCCAGAGAACAGCAGACGGCGTGGGTACTCGACGCCAGCCGGCGTTGGTACAGGGCCATCAGGAAGCCGACGGCCCGGGCGCGCGGGTCATCGCCAGCGGCCGCGGCGCGGGCACTCATGCGCTTCACGAACCGTGTCACACTCTTGTAGAGATCAAATTCCGGCCCGTCGATGTGGAAATCGACGGTGTGCGGGATGCGCTTGGTGAAGATCTTCTTGGCGACCCACGAACCGTCGGCCTGTCGCTCGGGGAAGTAGACCATCGCCTCCTTCGTCCGGCGCAAGTAAAAGGGCGCGCGGTGACGGTCCATCGCTTCCCGGATAGACCGAACGTCGGCGTAGGCGTCGGCGTCGAGCAGTTGCAGGAACAGGCTGAAGTTGGCCGGGTCGCCCTTGTGGGGCGTCGCCGTCAGCAGCAGCATGTGGTCGCTGATGTCTCGAAGAAGCTCGCCCAGTGCGTACCGGCCCGTCTTTCGGGCCGGTGGTGACCAGGACATGCGATGGGCTTCGTCCACGATGATCAAGTCCCACCGGACCTGGCGCAAGCCGGGAAGGATCTCGGTGCGCTTGGCGAGGTCGAGCGACGTGATCAACTGCTTCTGCTCCAGCCACTGATTGACGCCGAACTGGTCGCGGATGTCTTCGCCCTTGATGACGAGGAACTTCTCGTCAAACTTCTCCTTGAGCTCTCGCTGCCACTGGAAGGCCAGATTGGCCGGGGCCACGATCAGGATTCGCTCACACATCCCCCTTAGCTTCAACTCGCGTATCAAGAGGCCCGCCATGATGGTCTTGCCGGCCCCCGCGTCGTCAGCCAAGAGGAAACGAACGCGGGCCAGCTTCAGCAGGTAATCGTAGACCGCTTCAAGCTGATGCGGTAGCGGGTCCACGCGCGAGATGGAGAGGCCGAAATATGGGTCAAACTCGTAGGCGATGCCGAGCGAGTAGGCCTGGATACCCAAGCGGAGAAGGGTTCCTTCACCGTCGAAGGCCAGTTCGGAATCGAGGATCGTGAGCGCCGCAAGGTCCGTTTCGGCGATCGTGACCCGGCGGAATCGTTCCGACTGGGCACCCACGAGCCCCACGACCCAGGAGGCGTTTCCCGCGGCCGTCACCGTCTCAACGCGCATGGGCTCGTTGAAGAGCGGGCCTACCAGCGTTTGTCCGACCCGCAATGGGATGCTCGAAGTCATTGTCGCCCCGTCAACACCGGCTGCTAGGCCTCTCAACCTTGAGCCTAATCGTCCTTGAGAGTCAATGCAACGATGGCTCCAACACCGGGCGGGGGTGTCAACCATCGCGGGCCGGCAGTGGCACAGCCCGTGGCACACGGCCGATTCAAGGATGGATGAAACTGACGAGTGTGCCACCCCGCTGGTGAGCGCGTAAGCTGACGGACCCCCGCCCGCCGGAAAGAACGGCTTCCGGGCTTGCGAGATCGTCTCATCTTGGGTAAAAGGTTCGATCTAGTCATGTCACAGAAGGGCGATACATGGGCCGGGGCGGCGTCAAGGCCAGGGATGGCGGCGGCGGCCGGGTAGCGATTGGCCCATGCGATCTCATCGCCGGTTCGTTTTTTCGAGGGCGTGGACGTCGCGCCCCGATGCCGCTCTCGATGATCGACCAGTGCTGAATGTCGCCTGATGGCCTGCCGGCACGGGGTCAGCGGACGGACGATCGGCGGTGGTCAGCGTGTCCTTGGCGCCGACGATCGCCCCGGGGCGAACGTTGTCCGGGCGGCTCTCGATCGGTTCGGTTCAGGAACGATCGCTCATGACATGTGTCGAACGCCCGATCCTGCCGGCACCAGGGATGGTTCCGGCCGGTCGAATCAAGATGACGACGGGCGAGGCGGCCGGGGTGGTCGTCGACGCGATGGCGCGTGCTTCGACCAGCGGGCCGCACGAACACGCCAGGGCGCCGAGGGTGCGTGCAGCGGGCATGGCCGTTGCGTTCAAGGCAGTCGGTCTCACCTGCGCCACGGCCTTGCTGGTCGTGGCGCTCGAGTCACTGTCCGCGCGGGCGGCGGTGGAAAAGTTTCCCGAGGGGACGATCTCCAAGATCGAGTTCGAGGGGAACGCCACCATTACCCCCGACAAGATCAAACCCAAGCTCCTCTCCCGGGTCGGCCAACTGCTCAATCACGACAAAGTCGAGGCCGACCTCAAGAGCTTGATGACGACCAAATGGTTTTCCGACGTCACGTACTATCTGGATGAGTCGCCCCCCAAGAGCGGGAAGTATACCTTGATCTTCGCCGTGCGGGAGATGACCCTGCTCACCAAGGTCGAGTTCAGAGGGCGGAAAGGCGTCCGGCTCAAGGAGATCGAGGATACCACGGAACTGAAGGCCGGCAAGCGCGCTGATCCGGCGCGGACTCAACTGGCTGTCAGCCAGATCCTGCGGCTTTATCAGGAGAAAGGCTACGACCTGGCCTCGGTCTCGCTGCTTGAAGGGGGCAGTCCCGGCGACACGAAGATCGTGATCGAGATCTTCGAGGGGCCCAAGGTCAAGATCGCCAGCATCACCTTCGCGGGGAACAAGTTCGCCTCGGCTGCCACGTTGCAGACCCACATCAGCACCCGAAAGCCCATCTTGGGGCTTTTCGGCAAGTACCACCGCGACATGCTCGACGAGGACCGGCAGAAGCTGGTCGATTATTACTATGCGAACGGCTTTTTCGAGGTGAAGGTATCGCCGGTGACGCGGACCGGGGCAAACCCGGGCCAGGTCGACCTGACGTTCGTGGTCTCGGAGGGGACGCAGTACAAGGTCCGCAACGTGATCATCGAAGGAAACAGCAAGATCAAGACCGAGGTGCTTCGGAAAGATCTGGAGCTGCACTCGGGCAAGCCGTTCATGATGGCTGTGCGCGAAGCCGACAAGAACCGGATGTACATCAAGTACGGAGAGATTGGCTGCATCAAGGCTCAGATCGACTGTGAGCCCCGGTTCACGAACCAGACCGGCGTCGTCGATCTCGTGTACAAGATCGAGGAACGGGAGCCGTTCATGCTGGCCGAGCTGCAGATCAAGGGTAATGGGCGGACGAAGGACAAGGTGATCCGCCGCGAGGCGGTGATGGCCGGTCTGTTACCCGGAGAGGTCCTGGACAAGAACCGGATCGAGATCTTCCGGCGGCGGCTGATGGCACTCGGGTACTTCCAGAACAATCCGCAGACGGGCAAGACGATCAAGATCGACATTGTGGGTGAGCGGCCCAAGGATCAGCCTTATGGCGATCTGGTCATGCCGCGTCTGCAGGAAATGACTCAGGCGCGGATGCAAGACCCAGGGCCGGGCGACGACCTGGTTCCGGCGCCTGCGTCGGCGCCTCCGGGACAGGCGCCTGGGACCAGGGCGGAGCCGAGTCTGCCCGGCCTGACGCCGTTCGGCGCGAACAATCCGTTCAACCCGCCGGCGGACCTGCCGCCGGTCGAGGTGCCCGCGCCCGCTCCCACGATTCCGGGCGGAGCTGCGCCCCCCGCCAATCGCCGTTCGCCTCCGGTCGGTGCCGGCGAGCCTACCGGTACAGACCCCAGCATCCCGGGCATGAACATGACCGACGTCGGTCCCGATCACAATGATGCTTTTCCCAATCGTTCCTTCGCCGATATCGTGACCTCGGTCGAAGAGAGCACCACCGGTGCATTCATGATCGGGGTCGGGGCCAACAGCTTTCAAGGGCTGATCGGCAACGTGCAGATCGTTGAGCGGAACTTCGACATCTTCAACGTCCCTCGCTCCTTCGGCGACATCTTCACCGGCCAGGCTTTTCGTGGCGGCGGCCAGGCGCTGCAGATCAGCCTCCAGGCGGGGAACTTGATCAACATGATGTCGGTCAGCCTGCGGGAGCCGTACCTGTTCGACCTGCCGATCGGGGCGAGTGGGGCGGGTTTTCTCATGTCGCGTGTCTATCCGAACTGGGACGAACGGCGTGCAGGCGGGCAGTTCTCGCTCGGGCGCCAGCTCGGCACCAGCATTTACGCCGACGTTTCCGCCCGCGCGGAGGAGGTCGACTTCTTCGGCTATAAGTCGCCGGCTCCCGCAGATTACCTGGCTGCCAGCGGCTTCACGTCGTTGTTCTCGATCAAGGAGGGTCTCCGGTTCGACAACCGCAACAACCCATTCATGGCCACCAAGGGCATGTACTTACAGCTTTACGCCGAGCAAGGGTTCGGGAGCTTCACCTGGTCCAAGGTCGACGCCGAGGGGCGGACCTACTTCGCGACCGGCAGTCGCCCCGACGGCACCGGCAAGCGGTTCTTCACGCTGCGTGGTCACTTCGGGGTCGCCACCGAGTCGACGCCGGTTTACGAGCGTTACTTCGCGGGCAACTTCGGCAGCTTGCGCGGGTTTCAGTATCGTACGGTCAGTCCCCATGTCTTCGGCGTTCCCACCGGCGGCGTCATGATGGCCGTCGGCTCGGTCGAGTACCAGTTCCCGTGGAACGCAAAGGACACGTTCCATCAGATCTTTTTCACCGACTTCGGCACGGTCACTCCCAACTACGAGTTCAGCGATATGAGGATCTCGGTGGGGACCGGCTTGAAGGTGACTCTCCCCATGTTCGGCCCGCTGCCGTTCGAGTTCGACCTGGCGTTTCCGGTCCTCAAGGCTCAGGGCGACAAGGTCCAGGTCTTCAACTTCTCGGTCAGCGGTGTCTGGTGAGTTGCCAGGACGCATCGATCTCGCTTAGCTTAGAGTTCATCCTGGAGCGTGAGGCTCCGATCGCCGGCTCCCGCCTGGCGTGGTTTCACGACGCGAGATCAGATCGACGCTGGGTGACGTGATGATTCGCTATTTCCTGGTCATGGCCGTCACGGGGGGATCGCTGCTGGCCGCCGATTTCGTGCTCGGTTTCTTCGCCACCGGCGATGAACACGGTCCGGGGGCGATCGCGCGGGGCGTCCACGTCCTGTTCTCACTGGCGACGGTCGTGGCCCTGCTGGGCATCCATTCGATCGTCTATACGTACTTCGTGGCGACCGGCAAGTGGGCCAAGGAAGTCGTTCAGGTCTATCAACTGCCCGACTGGATCAGCGCGCAGGCGACCAGGAACAAACGGCGGGCATTCCGGTTCATCATGGGGAGCATGACGTTGATTGCCGTGGCCGCGTGGCTCGGTGCCGCCGCCGACACCCGAGGCTCGGCCTATTTCGTCTGGCACCTGGGCTCCGCGGCGGTGGCGATGGCGTTCAACCTCGGTTCCTTCGTCGTGGAATATGCCGTGATCGTCGCTCACGTCCGGCTCCTGACCGAGTTGAAGGACCGGGCCGATCGCCTCCGCGAAGCGCGGTATGGGCCTGAGCCCGCGGGCCCGGACGAAGCGGAACGGCCGCCTGCTCCGCTCGAGAGGGATGCCCGGGTTCCGCTGACGTGAGGGGACCGTTTCCCGGTCAAGGTCGGTGAGGGCCGGCTGACCAGCACGCTGGAACACCACGGGATTGGGAGGTAGATCGCAGCCGATGACGCCGCTTGGAGTGATTGTCCTGATCGTGCTGGTTGACTTGCTCGGGTTCTCGCTGGTCATGCCGCTCTTGGCGCCGTTTGCCAAGCAATATGGGTTTGAAGCGTGGCAGATCGGCTTGCTCTTCTCGGCGTACCCGATGTGCCAGCTCGTGGCCGGCCCGATCCTGGGGCATCTGAGCGATCGCTACGGACGCCGTCCGGTCCTGATCTTCAGCCAGGCGGGGACCGCCCTCTCGTTTCTGATTTTGGGTCTGTCGCGAAATTTCTCGGTGATGCTGCTGGCGCGGATGCTCGACGGCGCCTCGGGCGGCAACATCCTGGTCGCGCAGGCATACGTCGCCGATGTGACGGCGCCCGAGCACCGGGCGCGAGGCATGGGATTGATTGGGATGGCGTTCGGGCTGGGTTTCGTATTCGGACCTTTACTCGGGGGCGTGTTGCTCGGCTTGCCGCTGCCCCAAGAATGGCGGCTCCGCGTGCCGTTCCTGGTGGCCGCGGGCTTCTCGACTCTGGCGTGGGTGCTCGTTCTGACTCGCCTTCCCGAGTCGCGGTCCGGGGAAAACAAGGTGCGGGAGACGGCTCGCGTCGTGAGCTGGCGGGGGATTGTCGACACGATGACGATCCCTGGGGTCGGCCGGCTTGTTCTGACCGGCTTCCTCGCCGTTTTCGCCTTCGCGGCGTTTGAAGGGACCTTCGCGCTTTTCTTGCAAAGCAGCATGCGCTGGGATGCACAGAAGGCGGCGTTCGCTTTCGCCGGGATCGGGTTCTTGAGTGCGGTGGTGCAGGGGGGGTTGATCCGCCGGCTCGTCCCTCGCTTCGGCGAAGTGCGGCTGATCGTGGCGGGGCTGGTGCTTGCCGTCCTCGGGTTCGCCGGCCTCGGATTCGCCGGCCTGTCGCTCGTCTCGAGTCCATCCGAGGTGATTGGTTCCATGATGCTGCTCGGCGTCGGGCAAGGACTGCTCAGTCCGAGCATCTCCGGATTGGTCTCGCGAATCACGCCGGCAAATGAACAGGGGGCCGTTTTCGGGACGCTCAGTTCATCGCAGACGGCCGCCCGGATGATTAGCTACTCGACCTCCAATGTCCTGCTCGGGAAAGTCTCAGCGGGTGCGCCCTATTGGGGGGCGTTCGGGGTCGACCTGCTCGCCCTGGTGCTGGCGGGTCACACGGCCTGGCGTCTCCGGCTGGGGACTGCGCAGCCATCGGTTGGAGCGAGCGAGAGGACCGGGGCATAGATGATCCGAGGTGTTCCCATGATGTCGATCTTTGGAGAGATTGGAGTCGGCCGGATCCTCATCGCTGGGGCCGTGTCGGCTGTTACGGCTGTTGTGATCGAGTGGGTTGTGGTCGCGTGGCTGTTTCACGATTATCAGAGGTTGACGCCCGCCTCCTGGCGTCCCGAAGGGCCCAGGGAGTATTTTCTGAGCACTTGCGTCACCCTGGCGAGCGGTTTTGCGTTCGCCGTGCTGTTCGCAATGACCGGCAGTACCCTGACGTCGAGGATGGGACACGGGCTCCCCGCTGGACTGCTTTTCGGTTTGGCCTGTTTTGTGGCACTACCGCTGCCCGTCATTCTTTCGCAGGCTATCTTTGTCAATTTGCATCGTGGGTTCGTGGCGGGATTGCTGCTCAATTCACTGCTCTTCTGCATCACATGCGGGGTCATCTGTGCCATGTTGATCGCGTGAGCCTCAGCCGCCCTTCACGCGCCCCGAAGGGGCCGCAACATACCAGCCCAGGGCAACGCCCTGGGAACCCGTCCACCACCCAGGACCAAGCCCTGAACGGGCGAAACGGCCAGTCCACGGGATGAATCAGGGCCTTCATTTGTGCCGCCCTTTCAGGGCTCACTTTTCGTTTGAATTCCTCTTCCCAGGGCGGCGCCCTGGGCTGATTTGTTTTGGCCCCTTCGGGGCACCGGTTCGTCTTATTCTTCCGGGATTCTCGTCGTGTCGATCGTGTCGAACGTCGTTCCCCACGTCGGAAGGCCCACCATCCCGATCGCTTCACCGCCCATTCAAGGACGTTGGGCCTGCTCTGCCTTCGGGTTACAATTTGGATGGATGCAAATCCCTGGGCCACGGACCGCGATTCGCAAAAAAATCAGAGGAAGCCGGATTTCTTGGTCAACTGCTGCGCCGACGTCGTCTCTTACTCCTATGGGCGAAATGATTCCGATGACCAGCGACACGGGCGACGTCCTGGAGCCGTTCCGCGGGTACTTGCAGGTGCTGGCCGAGCTGCACCTCGATCGCCGCCTGCGCGGGAAGCTCGACCCGTCGGACGTCGTCCAGCAGACGATGCTCCGAGCCTATTCCGCGTTCGAGGAGCTCCGCTCGCGCGACTCCGAGGTGCTGACAGCGTGGCTCAGGCGGATTCTGGCGAGCACGCTGGCTGACGCTGTGAAGCATTATGAACGTGACAAACGGGACATCCACCTGGAGCGATCTATCGAGGCCGACCTCGATCGATCGGCATCCGGCTTCGCGGCCTGGCTGGCGGCCGACCAGACCTCGCCGAGCCGTCAGCTTCTCCGCAACGAGGAGTTGCTGCGGCTGGTGGACGCCTTGGGCCGGCTGCCCGACCGGATGCGCGAGGTTGTCGTGCTCAAGCATTGCAAGGGGTGGACCCTCGGATCGTGGCCTTGAAGATGATCCTCAAGGGCGTGCTGGCAACGCCGGTCGACGTGGCCCGCTTCCGCGCCGAGGCCGAGTCGGCGGCCGCGCTCGACCATCCGCACATCGTGCCGATCCACGAGGTGGGCGAGCACGAGGGACAGCAATACTTCGCGATGCGTTATGTGGAGGGGACAACATTAGCCGCCGTTTTTGATCGAGCGTCGCCGTCCCTTTGCCAACTTGTGCACCCCGCCATGGTCGCGGTCGATTCCACGTGCTCCGATCTGCGTTCATCCGCGTTCATCCGCGGCTTCCATCTTTTCTCAACAGACCAACCGCCGCGGATCAACGCGGATCAATCCTTTTGGGCAAGCAACCGCGGCATGGAACCCTCCAAGGAACACCCCGCTACTCCTTCTCTTGATCAATCGCGACCTGCGGCCGTCTCTCAGCCGCCGCCCTGGATGTTCGGATTGGGCAGGTCGCGATCGAGATACCCGCCGATCGTCCGAGGATCCGTGTAGCCGTATCGGCTCATCACCCTCACGATCTCGTCGCGGTGCGTGTTCAGCAGCTCGATCGCCTCGACGAGGGCCTCGGGACGCAATTGGAGCAGTTTCTCGGTGAAGTAGTGGCGGAGGCCGTTCGGATTCGTTTCGGTTGTGAGCAGTTCCATCAATCGTTTCGCATCCTTGTTCCCTTCGGGCGGCTGCTTCGCGGCGATGTGCCGGGCCGCGGCCAGGAGCCCTTCGGGATCGGAACGCGACCAGTCGAGAATGGTCTCATTGAGGGCGAGCCGCCTGGCCTTGACCAGTCCGTCGCCCCAGAAGCGCGCCAGCCAGGGGGCATGGTCGCGCACCCAGGGAGGAGCCGCCGGAGGATCGTCCTTGCTGCGATCGGCCGTGTCGAGCACGATTCGCAAGGCCCAGGCTCGCGAGACCGCCACCGGGTCAGCCACCGACGCAACCCGCGCCCCGCCGAGCTGGCGCGGCTCGCTCGTGTACCAGGGTCGCATCGCGAACAAGAGCCGCGTCAAGGCAGAGGACTTCGAATCCTGCGTCAAGAGCCAGACGTACGGGAACCGGTCGTCTCGACGCCACACCAGGCGGATGTCCTTACGCAAAGCGCCAAGGGCCTGGTGGTCTTGAAAGACGATGCCGGAGGTGTTGGTCAAGTCATTGAGGAAGTCGACCTCGGCGCCAGGGGGAAATCGGCGGTTTAGCTCCTCGAGCACCGGACCGTTGAACGCATCGTACCAGTAGGTCAGCTCGAAACCGCGCGCCCAGGCCGCGCGGGGACCGCCGATCAGCTCGTTGAAGTAGGACAGCTCGTACGGGTGAATCCCCACAAGCTGAACCACCGCCGAGCCCAGTACCGCAACGCTCAAGGCCAATCGAGTGAATCGTGAGGGAAGGCGCACCAGCCGCCCCAGGGCATCAGCCAGAGCGATCGCTCCCCAGCCGGCGAACGCGGCCAGGAAGAAGAAGGTTGGCAGGAAAAGCCGGACACCGTCATGCGCCGGAGTCTCGAGCATCCGGATCACGGGCAAGGTCAGAAAGTGCACGAGGAAGTAGAGCGGGACCCGGTCGCGGCGGATCTGCCCGATTGCCCAGAACAGGCCGATCAAGCCGGTGCCCAGGATTGCGATCGGGACGGTGATTCCCATCAGGACCCACGCATTATGCCAGGGAAGGCTGAATTCGTAGATTTGACCGAAGTAGATGATCTGGATGTCGGGGAGTGCGCCGCGGCGGCCACTGACGCTGAGCGTGTAATAGTGGGCCAGACGAGGGAGTGTCTCGCGCCACCAGGCCGGGTTGCCCAGCCATCCGACCAAGGGAGCAAAGGCCAGGATCGCCGTCCACGTCTCGAGCGCGGGCCGCTCCACCCCCCAGACCCGATGGTTGGGGAAGAGCCGGCCTAGAAGGCGCCGGACGAACCAGACCAAGAGCGGAACCGCCAGGATCGCTCCCGTCCAGTCGCTCGCCGGGCGATCGACGAAAAGGTCGGTCATCGACGGCGGGCGGAGCCGCTGCTGCAGCATCTGGATCTGCTGGAACGCCAGCGCCAGCGGGGCCAACATCGCACCCGTCGTGCAAAGACCGTCGATCCAGGCGGCTCGCCCCCCCGGTCGCATGAACGTGCGCGGCAGGTGCCCGAGGATCAGCCAAAGGAGCAGCGGTACCAGCACCACGACCGCCCCCATTTTCTCGATGAAAGCCAGACCGAGCAGGATGCCGACGGCGACCCGCCATCGGCGCGCGTGCGGCTCGTGCAGGCCTTTCCAGAAGACCAGGGCCGTCGCCGTCCAGAGCAGCAAGCCGGGCGTATCGGTATCCACCAGATGCGCCTGGCCGTAGAGCCGGGGCATCAACAAGAGCGATCCGGCCGCGACGAACCCCACCCACCCTCCATAGCGGCGGGCGAGGAAGTGAAAGCCGATCGTGATCGTCAGAGCAAACTCGATGACCGACGCCATGCGCCGCGCGGGGATGTCCTTCATCCAATGACCAAAAACCACATAGGTCGCCAGGTTCAACTGGCCAGCGAGGGGAGGGTGGAAATTGATGCCGTGACGTCCGTACGGCCAGAAGTAGAGCAGCGTGAAGGGGTCGAGCAGATCCTCGGCGTCACGACGGGATCGGACCTGGCCCAGTTGCTCCCACCACTGGGCCGACATCACCTGGCTATATCGATACGCCGGTTCGTCCCAGGTCAATCCGAAATCACCGACTGTCGGTACCAGTGCGGCCAGCGCGATCGTCAGAACACCGAGTGATGCCAGCCCCAGCCCCCAAATCCCACGAAAGCGGTCTTGCTCGCCGGGTCCCCCCTCCGTGACCAAACCCTGGTCGCGCAGGCTCCGGCCCTCGCTCTCGAGCGGACTCGATTCACCGGCGAGGATGGCGTCAGGTTCGTGCATGCATGTTGATCCAGGTCGTTCCGGCCGTTCGACTTGCTCCAATGTCCGATTATCCGAGCCGTCAGGTCGTCCGGGCAAGCCATCAATGTCCTACATTCCATTTTGAATGCCTCGACGAACCCTCAAGGTCCGCGGCGATCAGAACGGTCGGCGACCCGAAAGACCAATTGGGGTTTGAAAAATGCCAGCGGATTATTTACCCTACCTTGCGGGAAGCTCCTCAGGTTTCCCAGTTCCGACATTGAGCCGATGGAAAGCTGGGACGTTCAAGCTCCGTCGGCTTGGTACTTCTTAAGGAGATGCATCGATGAGACGGCACCTGACAGCGTTGATCCTCACTGGACTTTTGGGATCAACGGTACTGGTTGGAAATGCCGAGGCGTGCCACAGGAAGAAGTGTGGGTGTGCGGCGCCCGTGTATTGCGCCCAGCCGGCACGTTGCGTGAAGATTGTGAAATACTGCAAGCCGGCCCCTTGTGTCACGCCGGTGACGACGTGCTGTGCACCCAGGATCAAGTTGTGCACGTTCCGACTGCCGAAGTTCTGCCACAACCGCTGCGCGCCCGCCCCCACCGTGGTCTGCACCACGCCGGTCTGCTACGCTGTGGCAGCCCCGGTCGCTTATCCTGCTGCCTCGCCACAGACCTCGGCGCAGCACTGAACCTTCCTCCATTAACCCTCCCAGGGTCATGATCGCATGCATCAGCCATGCGGAAGCGTGACCAGCGTTCCCCTTCGAACAGTCCGGTCGGGCGGACAGCGACCTGCTGTCGCGCCCGATCGGAGTGTTCCCGCCCTACCGGCCGTGCTTTGCGTTCACGCGTTCCACCTCGTTGACAGGAAAAATCCAGATCAAGGGGACGCCGAGCTTCGTGCCGGTGTACGCTGGCCGGCCTTTCGCGACAAGCGCTCGGTCCTCCCTCGAGAAGGCCCCCGGCCGGTTTTGGATCACCAGCCATTGCGGGTCACCGGCATCGATTCGGTAGAGGCGCCGGGGCAACTCACCGGTGCGCCGCAAGTAGAGCCACGAGGTTGCGAACCCGCTGAACGCGTCAGTCCGCCCGGGCAGGGTGTTTTCAGCCAGCCACGCGCGCGCGCCGGGGCTGAGTGCGTCCCAGTAATACGTCGGCTCCATCCCGAGTGCCGCTGCTCCAGGCAGTCCACCCACGAGCGGGCTGAAGTACGACAGCGGCACGGGCATCATCACAACGGTCGTGATGAGACCCTCGAGCAAGGCTGTGGCGATGGCCGCCTTGGCCCACCTGCCCCAATGGTCGAGCAAGGATCTGGCCCCGAGCCCCGCCAGGAGCGCGAGGATCCCGAATGCAGGGAGAAAGAGCCGGACCCCGTCGTGTCCGGGCGTGTGCGGCAATGCCCGCAGGATCATCAAGAAGACCCAGTGTCCTGCGATCAGAAGCCCGATTGATTCATTTCGCCAATTTCTCAAAGCCGCCCAGAATCCCACGCCCGCCAACATCAAGAAGCCAACGGGGGTGACAATCAACGTCCAGACCAACGTGTTGTACCACGGTAGGGACTCCTTGGGTGTGTTGTAGACTGTGCCGAGAAACAGGACCTTGATGGGGATGGTCTTACCCCGATTGAGGTTAGACTCCAGGAACCGAACCATGCCGGCGAGCGGTTGCGTCCACCAGGGAGGCAGGAGCGCCCACAGGACGAGCACGGCGATGACCAGCCCGAGGAAAAGAGTCGTAAAGCCTTGCCGGCTCCGATACAGCACGGCCCAGGCCAGGAACGGCAATGGGAGGAACCAGCCGGTCAGCTTGGTTGCGGCGGCGCAGCCGAGGACGAGACCAAAGGTCAGCGTCCAGCACCATCGCGATCGAGCCGGTAGTGAGGCGGCCGGAGCGACGACCCGCGCGAAGACGATGATGGACAAGATCCACAGCGACGTCAGAACGGCGTCGTAGCCCGCATAGTGGCCGTGTCCAAACAAGTTGGGCTGAAGGACCCAAGCACCCGCGGCGAGGGCCGCCGCCCCGTTACCCCATCGGGCGGCGACGAACAGGAAGATGACTCCCGCGGTGAGGCTGAACAGAAGGATCGGCCCCAGCCGAGCTCGCTGTAAGTCCGGCCAGGAAGGGGCCAGGACATCCCCGACCAGGCCGAGCAGGGCATAGAAGGGAGGGTGGCCGTGCGGTTCCTCGCGCGCGAACGGCCAGAACCACGCCAGGACGTCGTGATCGAAGAGCAGCTTGGACCGCGTATCGAGCTGTGCGCGACGGGGAGGCGGCGTTCCGTCGTCCCGCTGAAGGAGATCCTCCGAAATCGAGCGGGGCTGCCAAGTCTTCGCGAAGCCGACCGGATCGCGCAGGCCCCGGAACCAGTCGCGGAGCCGCTCTTCGCGACCGAGGGTGTATCCCTCGTCCCAGCCGATGGCCATGCGCGGCTCGGTTGCCAGCATCAGGATCGCGGTGGCGAGGCTGACCCCGAGAGCAAACAGCCGTTCTTCGACCCGGGCCTTGGACATTCCGACAACGCAAGACAATCGTTTTCGGTGGGTTGCGATACCCGACCGTTCGGTGGGTTGTTCTGGCTCACGTCAGATTTGAGCGGCCGCCCAGCTCGGTGCCCGAGTGGGCATCGCCGGCTCGGGTTCGATCGAGCGAATGAGTGCGACCTCCTGGCAGTTCGGAAACGATGGGCAACGCACGCATTCACTCCAGATCCGCTGGGGGAGCTCGGACTTATCGATTTGATGGTAGCCACACCGCTCGAAGAATCCGACTTCGGACGTCAGCGCGAAGACGGACTTGATTTCGAGCTCACGGGCTGATTCCCAGCTGGCGTCGACCAGGCGCCGGCCGACGCCCAGACCCTGAACCTGCTCGGCGACCGCCAGGCATCTGATCTCGGACAGATCTTCCCAGAAAACGTGCAGGGCGACACAGCCGACAACCCGCTGCTCATCGTCGACGGCGACGAAGAACTCGCGAATCGACTCGTAGAGCTCTGCCATCGACCGGCGGATCATCAGCTTCCGGTCGGCGAAGACGCGGATCTGTCCGTAAATGCCGGGGACGTCACCAACGCGCGCGGGCCGAATGGTCAATCGAGGAACCTCCACGGCTGGTTTGAGCGCCAGGTGCCAAAGACAGGGAAGTTGCCGTAACGTCCGATCAAGCTGTGTGTTGAGTCTACCGCACGATCTCGCTCGATTCATCATTGTAAACGAGGGGGATCGAGAATCAACTGTGAGTTCCGCGTTCGGAGGGGGAGGACCCTGTTCTCGTAGAATGAGACCATGTGCCGGTAATCTGGCCCGTGGTTCACCTTGACCAGTCCCACGGTCCGCTCGATCTCATCGGCGGCTTGTGCCAGGGTCCAGCCACAATACTTGGTCCGATAAGCGATTTGAACCATCGACGTGCGGTTGAGTCCATGGTGACAGTGAAAGAAGACCGGCTGGTTGGCGGGATCAGCCACGATGGCGGCGGCCTGGTCGAGCAGGTCGGAGACGGCATCCTCCGCCGAACGATCGTTGGAGCCGCGATTATCAACGATGGGAATATGAACCCATTTGAGGCCAAGCTCGGAGGCAAGCTGCCGTTCCTGGACCGCCAGATAGTGATCGGGAGGATGGGCCAGGGCGACGACGGTCTTGATCTTGTGGTCGCGAACGATTCTGCGCATCGGCCAAGGCTTCTGCCAGGCACCGCGAAAGATCCGGCCGGGCTCGACGGTCACGAACTGTCTGGGAAAGACATAATCGTGACCGTGCCGCCAGAGTTGTTCCGTTGCGACCCCAGCGAAGCCGAAGAAGAGCGATCGTTGGATCCAGGCACGCCGGTTGGTCATCGCGCTCTATTCCCTCGGAAAGAGACCCCGTTACTCGTAGCCTGAATACTCTTTCTTACGTTCGCTCGAGAGCCCCACCGACGCGGGCGTGGGATCGTAGCAGGAGACCGAATCGGCGGCAAGTCCGATCGCAACTCGCGGAAGCGTCTGAACTTGACAGGTTTTCATCGGCCGGCGGGCATTGGGTTCTTGAATCGCGTTGCGGATCGACCGGGTTCAATCCTCAAATCCGCGGAATACGTTAGAATCCAACGTCGTCTTTCTCGCATCAACCTCAGGAGCCAATGGTGCCGATGCCCAACGAGCGTCCTGGCGGGTCGATTTCACGAATCGTCGGCGCGTACCAGATCGTGCTCAGGCGCGCGCTCGAGCATTTCTTTCCCGACGGTCAGCTCGATGTTTCAGGCGATCGAAGCGTCATCGATTGGGACGGCTCCGCTGATGAGATTCGTTACCGTCTTCGCGACGACCCGGACAGTCTCGGGGTTGAGATCGAGTGGCTCGGAACCCACCTCATGTTCCAGCCGGGCAAGCCGGCGCCGCTCTTGTCGACTGAGCGACGCATGGTCGAGGTGATCATGGAGGCGATTGACCTCCGTTTTCGAGAACTGTTCAGTCAAGGGCTGCCTCATCGCCTGGATCGGTTCCAGTACCAGACTGAGGACTTGATCGTCGCGGACTATCTGAATACGGTCGGCTCCTACCGGATCCCGGCGGCGCTCGAAGCGCTGCGTGCGGCCGCGCTGTCGACGTACGAGAACCGGCGGGTCTCGACGGGAGCGCTCCTGCTGGGCACGGAGCACGATCCGGCCGCCCCGGGTTACAAGAACGTGGCGGGAGCTCCCAGCTTCAACGCCCGACTGACGGCGATCAAAGGGTTTCACCGGCTCTGCGACGGCGTGCGGACGGTTTTCCTGGTTGACCGGCAGGGCGATCTGGCGCGGATGATCGACGTGGCCCGGTGGGCGGAAGCCTGTCAAGGAGGCGAAGCGCTGGTTCATCCCTGTTCTCGACCGTACCTCAGCCACGCCAAGGCCACGCGGTCGGGCGGACACGTCTGCCTGGTCCTGAGCCCCTCGCAGGAGATCAAGATCTTCGCCGAGGGAACGCTGATGTTCAGCTTCAGCGACGCACGGTGGCGGTTGCTCGACATCCCCAGCAAGTTCGCGGTCTGGTGTGAGGCGGTCGGCCGCACGGAGTGGCGTGATCTTGCCCTGTCGGTCTTTCAGGCCGCACTCAACCTGGGCGAGTCGCGGCTGGGGGCGCTGTTCGTGGTCTTGCGCGATCCGCAGAAATCCGTGCCTCAGCTCATCGCGCCAACCGATCAAATCTCGTGGGAGGTCGTCGCGGACGATCCCCAGGACCCGGAGAACCTCTCGCCCAGGCACGCCAAGCGAGCCCTCCACCACGTCGTCCGGGGAATGAAATTATCCGATCTCGAGCCCTCGGTACTCGAGGCGATCGCCTGCCTGGACGGTGCTGTGGTGACCGACCAGGAGGGCCGGCTGATCACGTTCGGCGCGATCTTGCGGATTGCGCCGGAAACCCTCGTGATGGGCCGCGCGGTCCAGGGTGCGCGAACCCTGGCCGGCCTGGCCGCCTCCCTGCATGGGCCCGTCCTCAAGGTCAGCGAGGACGGCTACCTGACCATGTTCCTCAAGGGACGGCAGGTCTGGGAGCTCTGAAAGGTGATACAATGACTCCCATGGAACCGACGAGCCAAGTTGAGAGCACGACGTCAGCCTCACCGATGGAAAGGCCCACCCTTGGAGACCGCATCGTGAGCACGCCAGGGGTCCGCGGCGGAAAGCCGCGGATCGCTGGTCACCGTATCACGGTTTCGGATGTCGCTATCTGGCATGAGCGAATGGGAATGAGCCCAGACGAAATCGTCTCGGAGTATCCGACCATCACTCTGTCTGACGTTCACGCGGCCCTGGCCTATTACTTCGACCACCGGGATGAGGTGGACCAGGAGATTCGGGAGGGCAAGGAGTTTGCTGACAAACTCCGGGCCGGAGCCCCGTCAATCTTCGAGGAGCTAGGCGCAAGGAAGGCCAATGCCGCGGACGATTCGCTTTCATCGACTCCTAAATCGTCTCCATGATCTTCTTGAGCACGTCTTCCGAGGGTCGCAGCACGTCATCCGGCAGGAGGGCCAGCGGCGTGGTGGTCATGTTCTGCAGGGTCACGAAGTCTCGCCTCTTGGCGTCGACGTAGAGCAAGCCCGTGAGGAACTCATCGTTGCGATGGCTCTCGTCCAGGAGCCGAAAGGCGGAGACCCGGCTGGTGACGTCGTGCTCCTTATGATTCAAGGCCTTGAGGGTGATCCACGAGCCGTCGTGGAGTTGCACGCGGATCGATTCGCCGGGCTTCTGCTCGACCTCGATCTCGGACAGGCGCGGGACGAAGCCCACCTCGTGGAGCGGCTCCTCGTGCTCTTTGGCCCAATCCCAGCTCTTGGTGGAACCATCGAAGTCGTTGAACGTGACGCACGGGCTGATGATGTCGAGAACGGAGGTCCCCTTGTGCTTGAGAGCGGCTTTCAGGAGGGGAACCATCTGTTTCTTGTCGCCCGCGAACGACCGCGCCACGAATGACGCGCCCCCGACGATCGCCTCGCTGCACAGGTCGAAGGGGGGGATGTCGTTGGCCTCGCCGGTCGGGCGCCGCAGGTGTTGCTTCAAGTCAGCCGTCGCCGAGAACTGTCCCTTGGTGAGGCCGTAGCAGCCGTTGTTCTCGATGATGTAAACGATCGGCAGGTTGCGGCGGCACACGTGCTTGAACTGTCCCATGCCGATGTTGGCCGTGTCGCCGTCGCCGCTGATGCCGATGCAGAGCAGCTTGGAGTTGGCCACCAGGGCCCCGGTCGCCACCGAGGGCATGCGGCCGTGAAGTGCGTTGAAGCCGTGGCTGGCCTGAAGAAAGTAGGCCGGCGTCTTGCTGGAGCAGCCGATGCCGCTCATCTTGACCGTGGCGTACGGATTGACGCCGATCGACTTGCATGCCTCGATCAGATAGCTGGTGATGCTGTTGTGGCCGCACCCCTTGCAGAGGGTCGAGGGCAACCCCTGAAAAGCGACGGTGGGCAGCATGAAGGTCTGGCCGTTGCTCTGGATCTGGATCGTTGCTTCGCTCGCCATGATTTCATCGCCTTCTTAGAACAGGATGATCAGTAAAAGCTCGGGTGGCTCAGAGCCGACGGCGCCCTACCGGGTCAGGTCATTCGGAGGAGACTTCCTCCGCGTGGCGAACCGGCGGATTGTCGTGCTCGACGTCGCCGGTCGGCCATCCGGGCCCGGAGGGGTTTTTCTCCCAGCTCAGAATGGGTCGCACGATGTTTTGAGCGGCGAGGGGTGTGCCGTTGTAGTGTGTGATGGGGACCAGCCGATCGGCCAGCGCACCGCTCAAGCTCGATCTCAGGATCGAGGTGACCTGCGCGTCACGGTTTTGCTCGATGACGTAAACCCTCAGGTGCCGTTCGATGAAATGCCTGACCTCGTCCGAGGCGGGCAAGGCCCGGAGCCGGAGGTAATTGGTGGAAATTCCTTCATCGCGAAGCTGATCGCGGGCTTCAACGAGCGCCCAGTGGGTGCCGCCGTAGGCGATCACACCGACCTTGGTGCCGGGCTTCTCATCGATAACCGGCGCGGGCAGGGCCTGGCGGGCTGTCTCGAGCTTGCGTGCCAGGCGATCGAGGTTCTTCTTCCAATCCTCGGGGCGTTCGCTGTAGCCCGACTTGTCGTTGTGGCCGGTACCCCGTGTGAAGTAGGCCGCGAGCGGGTGCTCGGTGCCGGGAATGGTGCGGTAGCAGACGCCGTCGGCGTCGACGTCCTTGTAGCGCTCGAACTGGCCGATTCGTTCCAGGTCCGCGGCGCTCAAGACTTTGCCGCGCTGGATCGGCTTGGTCGGATAGGGGAAGGGATCGCTGAGCCAGAGGTTCATGCCCAGGTCGAGGTCGATCGCCACGAACACGGGAGTCTGGAACTGCTGGGCCAGATCGAGGGCTTCGATGGTCAGCGAGTAGCACTCCTCGACCGAGCCGGGGATCAAGACGATATGGCGAGAGTCGCCGTGGCCCAGGAGGTGGAGCTTGAGGATGTCCCCCTGGCTCGTGCGGGTCGGCAGGCCAGTGCTGGGTCCCATCCGTTGGACGTCGATGATCACGACCGGGATCTCGGCGAAGTAAGCCAGCCCGACGAACTCAGACATCAGCGAGATCCCCGGCCCGGACGTGGCCGTGAGCGCTCGCGCGCCGGCCCAGCCCGCGCCGACGGCCATGCCGATGGCCGCCAGCTCGTCCTCGGCCTGGACGACGGCGAACGACCGGGTTCCATCCGGATTGACTCGATGCTTCTTGAGGAATTCCTCGGCGTACTCCGCCAGGCTGCTCGAGGGGGTGATCGGATACCATGTCAGCACGTTCACCCCGCCGAACAGCGTGCCCAGGGCCGCGGCCTTGTTCCCCTCGATCAAGATCTTCTCATTGGTCGTCTGGATCCGCTGGACCTGAGAAACCGAGTCGGTCCGGATATTTGCGCTGGCCCATTCAAAGCCGGTCCGGGCAGCGCTGATATTGATCTCGGCGGCCTTGGCCTTGCGGCCGGGAAACTCGCGCCGGATGGCGGACTCGACCGCCTCGATCTCGATCCGGCACACGGCCGCCACGACGCCCACATAGACCATGTTGACGACCTTGCGGAGCTTGTCACGATAGGACTTGTCGGTCTTGTCCGGCGGGTAGGCCTTTTCGACCAGTTTCTGGAATGGGACCGGGAAGAACTGAACGTCGTTGCGGAGCTGGGTCAAATCCAGGTCGAAATCATCCCGGTAGATGCAAATCGCTCCCGGCTTGAGCTGAAGGGCGTCGTCCTTGGCGGTCTGTTCGTTCATGCAGACAAGCACCTGGGGGTCCAGGAGATGCCCGACGTATCCCTTGGCGCTGGCACGGATGTGGAACCAGGTGGGCAAGCCCTCGATGTTGGAGGGGAAGACGTTCTTGCCGCTGCAAGGGATCCCCATGTCGTACAAGGCACGCAAAATGACCAGGTTGGCGGACTGGCTCCCCGAGCCGTTGACGGTTCCGACCCGGATCGCCAGATCGTTGATTCTGGGGGCAACCGGCGCTTGCCCGGCTCGTGCCGGAGCTTTTTCGACCACGGACAGGGTGGATGGCATGATGTTCCTCTCGACATGGGCGGCAACGCCCCACACTCCTCGCGACGCACCGGCGCACCAAGGCCGCCGCTGATCGCGGAGCACACTCTCAACAGTTTAGTAATCAGGGCGTGAGCGTCCCTCCCAATCGCTTAGTCCATCACATTCGCCCAACATTCGCAAGGTGGCTGGTGAAGTCGGTCCTACTCGAAGAACCGTCCCACGCGGACGCGGAAGTCTTCCAGGACACCGGGAAGGATCAATTCTTCCTCGGTTCCAAGTCTCCTCGGCGGGTCGTCGGCGCTGAAGACGTGCGCGATTTGGGGTTCGGGATCAAGGACAACCACGACCAGGACGCCGGCATTCAGGTATTCCGAAACTTTCTCAAGGATCTCACGCCAACGATCATTCGCCGAGCGAACCTCGACGACAAGTTCCGGCACTTCGGGTCCATATCCCGTCTGCAGTGGGCCCTTGGGGAGTCGGGAGAAGCTGTAATAGACAACATCGGCTCCTCGGACGGTGTCGGGATCGCGTTCGGTGATCACGCCGGAATCGTTGCTCATCACGCGGCCGAGGTCGTGCCCGTCGACGAAGTTTCCGAGGATTCGATCGGCCCTGCCACAAACATACCCATGCCTTCGATCGGGCACCGACATTGCGACGATCCTCCCCTGGATCAATTCCTCGGGATAACCAGGATCAGGCCGCTGGCCAAATTGCTCGGCCGTCATCAGTTCGAGCATCTCGGCGGTTGCCATCGCGCACCTCCCTCAAGGTTCAATTCTCATTATCGCCGATCGCCAGCTCCCGCTCCATCCCAACGGGAACGAGGGCCCTTCCCGTGTTCTTGATGAGAACGGTGGGGTCCCCGTTTCGAGGCGGAATCGTCATGTGCCTTGCTGAGGACGCGAATCGCGTCGAGCCCAGCGGGTCGAGCTCGTCGAGCTGGCGCCTGGCCAGATCGGCGAACCGATCGATCGTATGGCGGTCCGCGCCTCGCGCGAGCGCCATCACCTGCCCCTGTGCGTCGATCAGGATGTGCAGAGGGGGATCCGCTTGCTCGGCACTGAACCGTCGCCGGGTCTCGGAAGTGGCCAGGTAAACCGGCAGCTCCACTCCGCTCTCGTCGACTGCCGCGCGAACGCGACCGGGCTGGTCGGCTTCGACGGCCGCCGTCACCAGGGCGAACTGCCGATGCGCCTTGAGCCGGCCCCAGACGCGTTGCAACTCGGGCAGGCTCGATCGGCCTGTCGGCGAATCGGCCGACCAGAAGATGATCCAGACCACCTTCCCGCGCGAACCCAAGAGCACGAGCGGCTCAGATGTCTTCAGGTCGAGCAGGTGCAACGGTGGGGCGGTATCGCCGATGACCAGCGGCCCCGGCGCCGTCGGCCGGCCGGAACGGTACCAGAGGGAACCAACCAGCGCCGCGACCGTCGCGAAGGCCATGGCGGCGCTCACCCAGTCGATGCGGCGTCGAAGCGGGATTTCGGTCGGAGCAGCCATTCCATCTCCCTCGGGTTGGGCTCTTCGGGTGATCGTCACCGCTTGGTCGACGCCAAGCGCCCGTTTCGAAGCGGCCGGGCACAATCGAGGAATGCCGCACCATCCTGGTCACCGCCCCCTCGTTTTGGGGCTCAGGACGATGACGGTGTCGATCGGCGTCCGAGCGTCCTTGGGCAGGTCGAGGACGAGGACGTGCTGTCGCTCAGTCAATTTCAGTGGGTTTGTCTTACCGAACAGGAGCGGCGTCCAGGCGAGCCTCCGATCAAAGACGATGGGTTCGTCGTCCTTGGGCGTGAGGACGTGCAGGTAGATTTTTTGATCGGCCGGCGAGCCCTTGGCCGTCGAGACTCCCCAGGGCTGCGGGGGAATCGGTCCGCGGCGGGTGCCGTAGACGGACTCGCCGTAGGTGGCCAGCCATTTTCCGACCTCCTGCAGGCGCTGGGCGGCATCACGGTCGATGGTGCCGTCGGGCCGAGGCCCGACGTTCAAGAGCAGGTTAGCACCGCGCCCCGCGGCGCCGACCAGGGCATGGATGATCTGCCCGGCACTCTTGTACTCGGTATCGCCGGCGTTGTAGCCCCACGAATGATTGATCGTCAGGCAGGTCTCAAGCGGGAGGTTGGTCGAGACGCCGGCCCGGTTGAAACCGGCTGCGTTCTCACCGGGCAGGTCCTGCTCGAACATCTGGAAATCCTCGCCGGGAAACGGCGTGACATGGTGGTTGTTCCCCACGAGCGCGCCCGGCTGAAGGTCATGGATCAGCCGGTACGTCCCCGCAAGGTCCCAATCGGCGTCGGGCCGGTCCCACCAACCGTCGAGCCAGATGCCGCCGATCTCACCGTAGTTGGTGCACAGCTCGCGGAGCTGACCCTGGTAGAAAGCCACGTAGCGTTTCCAGTCCCCCTTCGGGTCGCGACCGGCGGTCCGGCCGGTCCTCCCCAGGGGGAAGTAGTCGGGATGGTGCCAGTCGAGGAGTGAATAATAGAAGAAAAGTTTGATCTTCTCCCGACGGCACGCGTCGGCCAGCGCCTTGAGGGGATCCAGGTGGCAGGGGGTCGCGTCGACGACATCGTAGTCAGTCAGCCGGCTGGCGAACATGCAGAAGCCGTCGTGGTGCTTGCTGGTGACCGTGATGTACCGTGCGCCGGCCGCCTTGGCGAGCTTGACCCATCCACCCGCGTCGAACCTGGCCGGATTGAAGCGAGGGGGCAGCTTGGCATATTCGCTCGCGGGGATCTTGTCGTTGTTCATCACCCACTCGCCCTTGCCCAAAAGCGAGTAGACGCCCCAATGGATGAACAGGCCGAACTTGTCGTCTTCGAAAGAGCGGCGGGCGGCCGCGTTCCGGCCGGTGGCCGGCGGCGAGTCTACGGCAGGTTGGGAGAACGCGGGGCCGGCGCCGGCCGAGACCGCGAGAGCCACCGGCATCAGGATAATCCCCCATCGAGTCGATCCGAGGCTCGCCGATCTTGATGCGCTCTTGCACCGACTCATGGCTGACCCTCCTTCGACAATCGCAAAGGGGTCGAACGGACGTGCCGTCCGGGACCGCCTGGAGAGCTGCGCGTACGATCGCGATTTACCGGCAGGCTGTCAAGCGGGCGATGGGACTGAGCATTCCGCATCGTCGCCTGAGGCCAAGGACACCGGACGGCTCGGCGAGCGGCGCTCGGCCTGGGGCTGGAATCTGTCCAGCGATCGCCCCACGGGATTCTGGTGACCGCGATCAGGCCGTGGAGAGAAGCGGATTCCCCGCTCGGACCTGACCAGGACACCACGCGCCGCCGACGTCCTCTCACGCACCGGCGCCAACTCGTCGACGGCTCGCACCGGCATTACTGTGCAGGAGAAGGGTCCTTGTGGCGACCTACACCGGATCGCGGTGGCATGCGGATCCAATGGCTTTGGAACGCGGGCGCTTTTTGTCCGCTTCAGGGGCTTACCAATAAGTGAACATTCACACTTAAATCAACACATCCGTAAAGTCGATCGAACGGGATGGTATTTCCGGATTCCAATTGTCTGGAGGACGGGCCGATTCGAAACACGTAGATGGTTTGCCCAATCCGTGCAACGGCTTTCTCCGGCTTCAGCAGAGGCGACTGCACAAGACCCAAGCCCATTGAGCCGTCCTCCAACATGATCAAACCGGGCATCCCGTGCAGAACATTCGAGCTGATTGCCCAGAAGAAGGGTTTTGGGGAACCGCTTCGGAATTCAGCCCTAGACTCCTCCGCAGGACGATCGAAGCTCGTGGGCAACGGTCTCACGCGCAATCCGATCGACTCTGGGTCAACCGTACCGTAAAACGACAGAGCAATCGGTCGGGTGTCAGGATGTTCGTCGCACCACCACTTGAGTCGGAGCAAGTCTTGGCCCCAGTCAAAATTACTCCCGAGGAAGACTTTCTGGGCCCCGGCAGGCCCGCCAACCAGTTCATTCCCGTAGGAAAGATAATCCGGACGAATGCGAACCAGAGCGCCGACGTTCCAGAGCAGACATGCGACGATCAGTAAACGCGCCCAACCATGGTTTCTCGAGACTTGAACGAGCCTTCCTACCCCGATGAAAAGAAAAGGGAAAACGATCAGGTGGTAACGGATGACCCAGTTAAGGCCGACTTGACTACAAAACATGCCAAGCATCAGGAGGGTTGGGATCCACACCGCCCCAAGCGCAAGAGTGGGACGGCGGAGGTCAAAAAGGGCGACGGCCGCTGCGGCGAGGAGCAGGAGCAACGTCCCCAACGGCAGCTTCTGGGATAGGCTGGCAAATGGGCCGTACCATCGTCCCCCGCGTACGAGACGCCCGTCGTTCACACGAAGGAAGCCGAACTCCTCATCCCATTTCTGTGAATCGAGGCCGATTATGTAGTCGTTCGGCACGGGAACCCTGAAATCCCCAAAGAGTCCGTTGCGGAATCGATTTCCAAACCCGGGCGCATCGATGTCTAGCGTCCGCGTCCCACTTAGGGCGTGGCTCTTGAAAACGAACGCGCGTAGCGGTGTAAATGTTCCATCGAATTGATAAAGGGCGTTCAATGTAAAAAGGGCGATTCCAAGGGTCATCGTCAATTGAAGCCAAGACGGTCTACGCTGGAGGTTTGTGTCGAATGACTGGAGCGGCGCTGCATGGCGCGCGAGGAACGCCTGAACAATCCAGACCGGAAAGAGAACGAGGAGGCTGAATTTGGACCCCTGTGCCAGCCCGAGCGCGCACCCGGAAAGGAGGGCGTTCTTCCATGTCGGTGCGCGCAGGAAGCACCAAAACGCGTAGGCGGCCAGGCAGCCGAAAGCAGCCGCGCCGACATCGGTCGTTACGACCGAAGAGAAAGCCATGACGTTCGGGTCAAGAAACCACAGCGCTGCGGAAAGAAGCCCGGATGCGCGGCCGTAGAGCTCCCCGGACCAGCGAAAAATGAGCACACCGCAGGCGATCGCGAAAATCACAATGACAGATCGTGCCCTGGCGAAATAGCGCAGACAATGCGAAGAGTTTGCTCGCATGAAGTCTACCCCCACATCCCACTCACACCGAGCGTTCGGGCTGACCCGCGAGTAATCCATTTTGGCCCCCGACAGCCAGACAGGAAGGGCGGCGAGAGCTTGGACGAATGGGGGATTTTCCCGATAGATGTAGAAGCGACCGAGATCCCAGTAGCTGACTCCCGCAGGTAAGTGGGCACACTCATCGACCGTGATCGCGTTCGTGACAATGACCTCGTGCGCGAGGAGGGTGAACGCAATGGCGAGCACGATCAGGCAGACAACGGGCCATTCGTCGCGGATTTTGCGATAGTCGATTAACATGGTTAGTGACGCGATGTAAAGGTCGGTCCATGCGCGCCATGTCCCAATCGAGGTACGGGGCTTCCTCGATCGGGGATCGATGGGTGTTTTACGATCTCACCGTTGCGTAGCCAGCGGCGCATACCTGACGACGGGAATGCGCAGAGGGGCTCGCCCCTTCGCGGTCGTCTCGACCTCGATATAGCCGTCGATGATTCCGGGTGCGTTGTCCTTCAGTGATATCACCACCTCTCGCGGCGAGCTGAGGACTGCCGTGACGCGCTGCGGTGCCGATAGCACCCGCAAGAGCTCCACACCCTCGTCCGGGCAACGCAGAAAAGTCCGCGTGGGCCGCGCTGACAGGGTCACACGCGAATGGATTGAGGAGAGGAAGGGCAACCTCTCCCAGACGATCGGTGTGTCCGCGATCCTGCGGCCGTCCCGTCCCCGCAAGAGAACGTCCGCTCTGTGCAGCCCCAGGGTTCGATCGTTCAGCGTTAAGCGATACGTCGTATCCTCGAACGCATAATCCGGTGCGTTTGCGACGCGCCCGCCGTGCGCCTCGGCTTTCTCCGCGAGGAATTCCGGAGGGAAAACAAGCTGCGCCGTCGCTCTGAGCCCGGCTGGGTCGTAAATCTCCCGATGTACCAGCTCGAAGGCATCCTCGTTTCCCTCCTCTTCCTCATACAAGCCGTTCATGGTCACTGATTGCGGGCTGAGGCGGTGATCCGGCAGGGCAAACTGAGTCACCGGGGCCGCAAGTTGGCCGTGGTCGGTCTGAAACGTGAAGATATAGTTTTGCGGATCGTACGCGAGCGCCCCTCCCAGGCTCACTGAGAGCTTGAGATTTTGGCCAGGGCGAAGTGTAGCCGGGAGTTGCGACTTATCGATCTGCCGGCACGAACATCCCGCGTCAACGCCGAAAAGCTGAAGCGTTCGGTTTCCCGCGTTGTTCACGACCAAAGTCGTCTGCAACGCGGGCTTCGATGCGTCGTAGATCAGTCGCGCCGGCGAAAGACCCGCCGTCAGAAGGGGAACTGAATGGTGTCCACACCCCGCGATGACGAAGGCCAACCCCAGCAGAAGCAACGCTCCGCGCCGCCTCCAGGTTCGAACTCCCCAGAGCAACGCGACCACGACAATCCCACAGACGAGAGAGACGAGCCATGGGGTGCCGCGTGGCGTTTGATCAAACTCATGAAGCTCGGCGTAGTCGATGTTGGAGAGGACTGGTCTATTGGACGGGACCATCCGCTTCCCGAGCACCTTTTTCATCTCCGCTAGACTCAGGTGGGGGAGATCCCCCTTGCTTCCATACAAACCTCCGGGAGCCCAGATCTGCGTGACCCCCTCCATTTCATCCAACACGACCGGTCCTCTCTGGTCCTCCATCTTCACGACCTTGAAATGGACCAGGTGCGGAGCGTCCGATGAGGTCAGTCGCGTCTCGTCGCTGTAGCCGGGGTATTTCGATTCGAAGTCAAAAATGTGACCGCCCACAACGTACCACTCGGTGGGGACGAATCCCCCCGCCGCGCATTGCCGCGCGCCGATCAGATACATCTCCCTGAAGCTTGCCGTGCTGCGGCCATTCTCCGTACCGTACGCGATGGACCGCACAAACCGCGGCAGATAGCCGATCGCCGGGTCATATGCGATCTCCTGTCGCTGTTGGTGCTCTGGTCTGCTTTTCTTGTAAATCTCGACTTCCAACTTGCGTCCCGCTCGCTCTGCGGTTTTGTGCTCAATCTGGGCGTTCGCGTAGTCTGTGTCCAGCTCTCTATCGAGGCGGTACCGACGCTTTGGTGTGAAAGGACCGACGACACCCAGCGGAGGCCGGACGATCTTGGTCTCCACGTGGAGCACCGATTCCCCTGGCGCCAGGTAATGATAAGCATAAGTCTCGCCATCCCAGATCAGCTCGCATGCGGGTATCGGGCCAGTGCGACCGTTGGGATCGCGCTGGGCGCCACCAGTGATCCGGAGGACATAATGCTCGCAGGATCCGTCAAAGTCCCACCGACCCTGGACGATATGCGACGGCTCGTCCGCTGGTCCGGGACCGGGTGCGAATTTCTCGAATCGTTGGAACAGAGTTGAAATATCGATGCGGTCATAGAAATTGCACTCGAACCGGACTCTCACTCGAGACGCGGCGAGATTCGATCGAAACGCGTCGATAGGTCCGGGCTTGACCTGAGCGAACGATGTAATCATAATTATTATTAACATGTCACAACTTTCAACATATGATATACCGATTGTGCCCCATACGCCTCGGAGCCCGCAATTCAACCACCGCGGGCTCTGCGCAACAATGGAACGGCGGCGCGGTAAGGCAGCCCGCTCGACGGCATAAGAGCAGTCTTGATTT
>JBIOJM010000083.1:0-31019 GCA_044450785.1 Isosphaerales bacterium | reverse complement strand
GAATTGGGATTGGGACCGGCCTTGAGCCGGTCGATAACCGCCTCGATATGGTGCTTGATCCGCCGGTCAAGCGCCAGGTCGTCGGACAGGTTGACCACCTGGCCGTTGACGCGCGCCCGTATGTAGCCGGCGCGAGACAGGTCGGCGAACAGGTCCTTGTATTCCCCTTTCTGACCGCGGACCACCGGCGCCAGCACCAGAAAGGGCGTCCCGGCCGGCAGTTCCTCCAGCACCCGCGCCACGATCTGCTCGCCGGTCTGGGCGGCCACCGGCCGGCCGCAATTCGGGCAATGCCCCTGCCCCACCCGAGCATAGAGCACCCGCAAATAGTCGTTGATCTCCGTGATCGTGCCGACCGTCGATCGCGGGTTCCGACCACCTGTCTTTTGCTGGATCGAGATCGAGGGGCTCAACCCGTCAATCCGGTCGACCGCGGGCTTGGGCATCTGGCCCAAGAACTGCCGGGCGTAGCTCGAAAGGCTTTCGACATACCGGCGCTGCCCCTCGGCATAAAGCGTGTCGAACGCCAGTGAACTCTTTCCCGAGCCCGAAACGCCCGTCAAGCAGATCAACTTACCCCGCGGCAGCACCAGCGACACGTCGCGCAAGTTATGCTCGCGGGCGCCTCGGATGATGATATCCGACGAGGCCATCCCCGGTTGTTCCTGTCCAGAGTCTATCTTGATTCAGCCCGATCGTAATGGAACGACCAGTATACGCATGTCGCCGTCAGCGTGTCCATGCGGGTTTCCACTGACCTTGATCGCCGCCGGCGGTCAGGGACGCCTCGCGGCCGGACCGGAGGGGACGTTCACTTCGATCTTGGCGCAGTAGACGGCCGACCGGTCGTCGTCCGCCGCGGCCTGCTCGAGCATGAAGGCCAAGTCGGGTTTCACCCGGGCGTGAAAACTCTCCACGCCGTTGGTGACGACTTGGATCGGCTGATCGAGGTCAAACGTCCCACGGCGGATCAAAAGAGTATAGCGGGCGACCGCGCGGGCCGTGACGTCGATGCGGTTGCCGTTGGCCTTCACCTCGAGCCGGCCGGCGGGCCTTGTCCGCTTGAAGACCGGCGTTCGGGGCAGCTCCGGAACCTCGAATTGAAACGATCGCATCTCTTCGCCGCGCCGGTACTCGCCGCGGACCGGGTCACCCTTCTTCTTGATGATGATCTGGGTGAGCATGACGTTCTGGGCGTCGGCCACCGTCTTGATCTCGACGCCTTCGAGTCGGGTCAGCACGTCTTTTGGCTTGAGACCGGCGGTCGGCGCCAGCGAGCCCGGCACAACCTGTTGGATGCGGACGCCGGGGCCTGCGAAGCTCATGTCGGGGATGAAGGCGAGCTGCGGCGGTCCCACCAGGCTGAGGTTGGAGGGCTCGGGCCCGTGGTTGTTGCCGACGTCGCGAACCTCGTCGATCCGGGCCCAATCGCAGCGGCCGACTTTGGGGTTGGCCGTCTCCCAGACGACGTGTTTGGGGGCCGGGTCGCGCGACGCCGTCAGCAGGAACTGATTGACCTTCGGGTCTTCTCGGTCCATGTAGCTGCCATCGTGACCGGACGCTGGGTACGCCGTCCAGTCGATCCGGGCGCCCTGTTCCCTGAGCTGGTCGATGAACGTCTTCTGGAGGGCTGAAGGATAGAGCGGATCGAGTCCCCCGTTAGCCGCGTGGACGGGCCGGTTCGAGAGGTTGGCGGGGAAAGCGTCATCGGGCGCCGCGTTGGCCACGATGACGCTGCCGGAAAGTGCGAAGAACCCCGCCCACGGAGTGGGGTGGTAAAGCCCCATGATCAGGGCGCCGCTGCCGCCGTCGGAGAAGCCGACGACGAAGACACGGTCCTCGTCTACGTTGTACAGCCGCTTGACGGCGGCGAGCTGGGCCAGCACGTTGGCCATGCCGACCCGATCGAACCAGGTCGCCCCGCGCTGGCCCAGCGGGATAATGATGAGCCAGCCGTGCTCATCGGCGTCCTTCTGGACGTCATCGTGCATCCGGGCCACCATGGTCTCGGGCAGCAGGTCGGCCCGGCTGACGCCCCCGTGTAGAATCACGATCACAGGATGCTTCCGGGCTGAGTCATACCGCTTCGGTGCATAGACGTGGTACGGGCGTTCCTTGCCGTCGAGGCCCTTGTGCTTGAACACTTGCCAGCCCCTCTTGGCATCCGCCGAATAAACCCGCCCACCGCGGAGCCCCCGCTCAACGTCGAGCGGGTCGGGCGATGCAGCGCGGATCGCCGCGATCGCAGTCTGGAAGGCCGGCGGATCGGCGGCGTCGAAAAAGGCCTTGAGCAGGCGATCGGGTTCGGCGGCGCCGGCCCCTCGCCAAGGGGCCGCGGCGGACAACAGAATCAGCAAGGCGGCGAGATGCGCCCGGGTCGAGCTTCTTATCACGGCGAGGACTCCGGTATCGCAGGTGTTGACGTGACACATGTCTGGGCACGAAACACGTTGTCGATCCAGGTTTACCCGGATGATAGCCTGCCGTCCCGCCGGATCGCCTCATCCGGTTGATCCGTACCCAGCCTGACATCCCATTCGATCGCGCGCCAAGGTTCAAGAGAGTCCTGAACAAAGTCCTGCTCCGCACGGATCTCGTCCCGGATTGCGGTGCCAAACTTTGGTGCTGAGAGAGGAGGCGCTGCCTGGGGTGATGAAAAGTTTGGGTTGACCCTGCTGGGCGTTCCCCGCCATTGCTGGGTCCAACGATGCACCGCCGACCCGGTCCCATTGTTCGGGATGCGAGGATCTGCCCATGACGATCGAGCATAAG
The DNA here is from genome assembly GCA_044450785.1 of Isosphaerales bacterium. Taxonomy (GTDB): domain Bacteria; phylum Planctomycetota; class Planctomycetia; order Isosphaerales; family Isosphaeraceae; genus JBIOJM01. The sequence continues at coordinate 28,247 of JBIOJM010000083.1, read as the reverse complement.
GGCGAGATCACGAGCGCGCTCAAGAACCTGAAGGACGGCAAGAATCAGAGCACGGCCGTCCGGAAGCTCTGGGAGTACACGTTCAGCAAGCTCGTGCGCATGGCGCGCGCCAAGCTCCGCAACACCACGCGGCGCGCAGCCGACGAGGAAGACGTCGCCCGCAGCGCCTTTCAGAGTTTCTGTAACGGTGTCGCGGCTGGCCGGTTCCCCGATCTGAATGGCCGAGAATCAGGCGATTCCGGGGGCCTTCTCCGTGATGATCCCTGCCTTGGCCGTCTTGCGCCGCCAGACGTAGCCGACCAGGCCGAGGGCGCCGATCCCAAGAAGGGTGAGGGAGCCGGGTTCGGGGACGGCTGAGGAGGTTGTAATGTTTGTGAAAGCACCCCAAGCAAAGCTTTCCTGGAATCCCGGATTGTTGTTAAAAACTCCTTGCGTGACAGTGATATCGGTATCGGAAACCGGATAAGAAAATGGCGGCGTATTCAGAACACCGTATTGATACACCTCATCATTAGCGCCGAACAGGATGTTGGATGTGGCGACCAGTTGGTAATCGTGCCCCGCGACTAATCCGACACTCAATCCCGAGAAAGGCAGCGGGTTTGGCGAAAAGGCGGCGTACGGACTCGTGTACGGAGTTGTGACAGCAGTCAAGTCGTTCAAGGAAATGGTTCCCGAGAAGGGATTACCGAATGTGGTGGGGTTGTGGTTATAGACAAAGCTCGTCAAGGTTGAGTTGTCGAGCGCGGTGAACTGAATGCCCCAAAGGGTGTCATTGCCCCCGACGCTTCCAAATGCGCTCGGACCGACGATGGTGTCCGCCTTCACTTGAGCCGCACCGATTACCAGCAAAACCACGGCCGCCGAGATCAAAGCCACACGCTTCATGAATTCGTTCCTTTAAAGTGGAGGAGTGCCTGATATCAGGCATTCACCAGAGCTGTGATTAGTATAGCGCTTGTTCGTTTGGAAAGGCAATGAACGGTTGAGAAAAAACAACGTGTGATCAAAACCATGAGTTGAACGATCTGTCGAACCGACCGTTGCGCGGAGGTCCTGTCCGGCGACCGGCCTCGTTTTTCCCGATTGCGGATCCCCATGGTCGAGTTCACCATCTGTCCGGAGACATTCACGCCGGTCCTTGCCGGCCTCCCGTGGCCCCGGTTGCCGCTCACTGGACGGCGAGCCATTCCGGCGGGCTGCTCGCCCATGTCCGAACCGCGTCCGGGCTGCTCGGGTGCGAAAGCTCATCGATCACCGCAGATGGTGCATAAACCCGCCCGAACAACGTCGGCAGCACATGAGCCGAATCGGTGAGGATGAGGTAATTCAGGGGGGTCGTGTCATGTCACGACCTCGGCATCCTTTTCATCATCCTCACCCATTGAGGGCGGCGCTTCGCGTGAAATCGCTCGGAACCCGCGATACAACGGCGCGGGTCGGGGGCGTCGCGTGGGTGGGCGACCGCCGGCTCGATGCACGGGCGCGGCGATCAGGGGAGCGTGATCGCCTTGGCGCCGGCGCCGCCCGCGGCCGAGTTAGTTCGCACCCGGGCGTTGCTGAGCGTCACCTGTCCGCCATCGATCAGCAGCCCGCCCCCGAATGCCGCCGTGCCCTCAAGCGCACCGCCGTCGTGCGCGTGGCCACCGGTGATCTCGAGGTAACTGAAGCTCACCTTCATGCTCGGGGTGCCGGTTGCCAGCACTTCGAAGATCCGCATGTTCCAGGTCGCCGACCCCGATAGGATCGTCCCGCCGCTCGAGACGCCCTCACCCGCGGTCTGGAGCGACAGGGAAATCGGGCTTCCGATGGTGTATTTCCTCAGGAAATCCGCAATACCCGGCACGTCTCTTCGTAGCTCGCTTCCAGGTCGAGCGCCACGGTCTGCGTTTCCGACAACCAGACCGGGAGAGAAGGCAGCGGCTGACCGACCGCCAAGGGATGGGACCAGGTGTCCAATTTCGTTTGCCGGCCGACTTTCCGTTTGCGACAGGTCACCGCGTAGATCGGCGGCACCGGTTCGCTCCACGCCGGGTCGCCGCCGTTCAGCAGTGCAAGCAGCTCGGTATAGAAGTTGAATTGGCGGATCGTCACCACATCGACGATCGACAGACATACATCCTGGCGCAGCAAATTGAAGCACTTGGCGAGGAACGACTGCCGGCTCTCGGGACGGTCCTTGTTGGAAGGGCTGACAATCTCCACGGCCGCTACCAACCTGCGATCGCGTTCGAGGTCAAAGATCAGGACTTCGTAGGCATACTGATCAGGGAACTCGGCATCCAAGGTGAGGGTTGGCACAGGCAGCGATTGAGGCGCCGTCGCGATGCCAACGTTCGACTCCCGGGCAGAGCCGAAAACAGGCTCACCCTCTTCGTTTTGCTCAAATGTGCACACATCGATTTCGTAATAGCTACCGAGATGCACGCGCGGCTCCGCCACGAAGCCGTCTGGCAATCGGGGTGCTAGTTCTTCAACGATTCTCATCGGCCAGCCGCCGTGAAACCCTTCCCACGAAGAGCGTTTGGATACCGGTGGCCGGAAGTGATCGCGCAGCGGCATAGCTCCCTCCTCGGGCCGATTATAGCCTCTGTAATTCCTCTGAACCAGTGCCGCAGGTTCAGGTCGAACCTCATGGGGGACCAGAACACACCGCGGTATTACAACTCGGCGAGTGGGCGCAGTTCGGGCGGACACTCATCGGTCGCCCGCAAGGTAGGGCGGCTCACGCCCGGAAGGTACGGGATCGAACGAGAAGTCGCCGCGCGACAGGACCTTTCCCTTGTACTCCAGCAGGAGCCGGCGCGGCAGCCGCAGCGATACGAGCTTGGCCCGCGGCACGTCGCGGTACCAATCGACGCTCAAGCCCAAGCCGGAACCGGCGCGGTGCGGTGGCTCGTGGTCTTTTCCATGCTGGCTCCAATCCACCGCCCAGTACTCGACCACCTCTTGGGGCTCGTCCAAGCCGTTGCGGTCGAACTGGCCCGGCTGGTCCTGGGAGCAAGTCGCCTCGCCGCTGGTGTAATCCAGCACGTGCTCGAACGGATCATACCACAGGCCCAGCAAGTGTCCGATGAACGCCTTCGACTCCCAGGCCGGCTCGCCCATGAGCGCCTGAAACTCGACGGCCTCGCACACCTCCGCCCACGTCTCGAACCCGCGGTGTCAGGCGGCCAGGGTCCAGGGTTACCCCGGGAGGGGCGTGAAATAACGCTCCCCGCCGGGGGAAAGACCTCGGGCGGAGAATCGAAGGCCTGGGGCGGAGACGGCCGCGTGATCAGTCGAGGTTCTCGGCCGCTCGCCTGAGGTATTCGCGCGCCACGCGGTCGTTCTTGAGGAGGTCCGGCGTCGCGGCGACCGCCGCCCTCAGCCGGTCGACGGCGGCCCGTGCGGACCGGAACTCGCCCCAGACCTCCGTGATGTGTTCGTGCCAGTCAAATCGACGGTACGGCATGTTCGGCGATCGAGTTGACGACCTGGTTGATCGCTTCGGCGGACAGGGGCAGGCCCTGGGACTCGACTGCCAAGTGCTTCTCCATCGGGTCGATCGGGAAGGCATAGTGGATCACCCACTGCCCGTCCTCGAAGTAGACGCTCGCCGTGGGGTCGTACGTCGGCATCAGGTACAGGTCGGCGGTCCCCTCGGCTCCCGGGACGTCGTAGCCGATCGGGTCCAGGAGCAGCCTGGTCGGGCCCTTCTGGAGGTACAGGGCCGGGACTTCGTACACCTGCCGAGCGTCGTCCCAAAGCCTCTTCGGGTACCGTCGAGTGACCCACTCGCCCCGGTCGACCTCCCGTTCGAACCGGGCGACGAGTTCCTCGACCCGCCGCCGGAATTGCTCGCGCTGCTCCGACATCGCAACCCCCTCTCCGGTCGTGCTCGCCGCAGCTTGACATCCTCGCCGAAAGGGAGGTCACTCATCAACGGCCAGCGGCGGCTGGAAGAGCGCGTCCCACTGCTTGCGACAGGATCACGCCGTGGCTGTTGAGGCGATCCCGAAAGACCAGCTCTACGAAGTCCTTATCTTCTAAATGCACTGGTCCATCGACACGACGTCGGCCGCGTACTGGAGTGCCGCTTGGATGTGTTCGGGCTTGAGGTTGGGGAGCTGTCGAAAAGCTCGTCTTGGCTGATCCCTGTGCCAAGCTCGCGAAGAATGTGTTCGACCGTCAGCCGAGTCCCCTTGAAGACGGGCTTGCCCAGCATCACGTCCTTGCGCTCCTCGGTGAAGTCCTGACATATCAGGGCCATGGTGTCTGCTCCGGAATTGTTAATGTTCGCGAGTCCGCTTCGCAGCATACTGAAACGCGGCCTGAATGTTCTCGCGAGTGATGAACGGAAACCAGTTTTCCCTCAACACCGATCTTGGATGCACCTGCTGATCCCGGCGATCGTCAAACGCAGATGATAGCAATTTCCAAGAATCCAAAAGATTGATGCAACTCGTTCTCGGATTCTGTAGATCATATCGGTGTAGGAGCGTGGGCGCGCGGATCGTCCCCTTGAAAGTCAGGGCCTGTGTCTGTTGGTACGTGACGTTTTCAAGAGGTTGCCGCCTCGGCCCGATGGCCCAAACCGCACCCCGCAACCCGGAACCCGCTTTGGGAGGGCCGGGACAGAGCGGAGAGGGCGGAAGAAATCGGAGATCGGTCTTTCCTCCGCTCTCAATTCTCCGTCCTTGCGCCTGGATCGGTCTTTCCTCCGTCCTCCGTCCTTCCGACGCAGAGGAATCAAGTTGACGACCATTGCGTGCTTGTCAATACTCAAGACATCGGAAAAAACTTCCGACTCTGGAATCTGACACGTGTTTGCGAGGATGAAGCTATGGCCGCCAAGCGAGTCACTAAGAAGGCTGAAATCATCAAGGCTGCGCCCCGGAAGTCCGTGGTCTCAAAGAAGGGTTCGTCTGCACCTAAAGCCCTTAAGGTATCCCCCTCCACGCCCGTCAAGGTCGTGCTCTCCATGACCAATGGACCCGTCCCGGATGTTGAGGAAGCCGTTCTGGATACGAAGTCTCGCATCCCCAACGCTGCCACGCGCAGAGCCCTTGCCGATCTCAAGACAGGCAGAGTGACGCGCTATGTCGACGCGGATGATCTGTTCAGGAAGCTGGGTGTGAAGGTTGGCAAAGCCTGATTCCCCAACTCCCGAACCGCCGCCCCCCCTGGTCGTGGAAACGACGAGGGAGTTTGATCGAGATGTGAAACGGCAGGCAAAGAAGCGAGGCGATCGCATCGGAAAACTCCATGCGGTTATTGACCTGTTGCGCAACCGTACGCCCCTACCTCGGAGCCACAGAGACCACGCGCTCAAAGGGGAATGGAAGGGCTTCCAGGAGTGCCACGTTGGGGGGGAAGGGGATTGGCTCCTGGTGTACATCCGAACGCCCGGAAAGCTGACACTTTTCCGGACCGGCGAGCACGAAGAGATCTTCAAGTAGCCTTAACCACCCTGCCCCCGTGACTCCCATCGATCCAGCTCGCACCACGGACCGCGGCTGCGGAACTGCGGCAGCGGGAGGGTCTGGGCCAGAGCGGTTGCGGCTTCCGGGCCCAGGTCGTCGCGGCGGATGCCGAATCCTCGAAAGATCGTGAGACCTCGCAGCCTGGCCAGGATCTCGCGCCGGGTGCGTCCCTCGGGCGCATCGGACCAGGGCTCCGGGTGCACGCGGAACTCGAAGAACGAGGGGAGCACCCGGGTCATGTAGGCCCAGTAGTCCGGGTTGTCGGTCTGGACGACGAACAGGCCGCCCGGGCGGAGCACACCGTGCACGCCGGCCAGAAGCTGCGGCGTCAGCACGCGCAGGTGCGCTTTGCGCGGGTCGTGGTACGGTTGAGGATGATAGAGGTGGATCTCCGCGATGCTTGCCGGCGCAACGTACCGTTGCAGGAACGTCTGCGCATCCTTGACCGCGAACCGGACGTTGTGCAGCCCGCGCTGATTGGCGCGCCGGGTCGCGTACCGGATCACGACGGGCAGGAGGTCGATCGCGAAATGGTCGAATTCCGGCCGGGCCAGACCGCTCATGAGCGTGAACCGGCCGTTGCCGCAGCCGACGTCCAGCACCAACGGGGCAGTCCGGCCGAAGATCGCCGGCCAGTCGAGCGGACCGGCCTCCGGCAACCGCTTGACGGCTGTCCTGGCCCACTCCGATTCGGGGAGGATCTGCCCGGGGATCGGCACGCCATGTTCGTATTCGATCGTTCCGCTGGTCATCGTGCGCCTTCCAGGCATGCGGGTCGAGACGTTATTCTATCGTACAAGAAACGGCGGGATTCCAGAAATTCGACAGGAGGTTGTCGCGTCATGCCGGAGTCATCGATCATGAAGGCCCTGATGGGCGTGATCGCGCAGCGGAAGGCCAATCCGCCCGAGGAGCCCTCGTACGTTGCCACCCTGCTGCGCGGCGGGGCGGCCAAGATCGGCTCCAAGATCGTCGAGGAGGCCGCGGAGGTCGTCGAGGCGGGCGATGAGGAAGGCGACCCCGGCCGTGTCCACCTTGTCAAAGAGGTCGCCGACCTCGTGTTCCATACCGCCGTTCTGCTCGGGTATCGAGACGTCGGCTGGAGCGAGGTCGAGGCCGAGCTGGCGCGGCGGTTCGGGATCAGCGGAATTGCCGAGAAAGAATCTCGAACACGGTCATCGTGAGGGTACAACCGAAATGGGAAAAAAGGTAAGCGCTCTCCTGGGGTGTGTCATGGCTCTGGCGATGGCGTCCGCGGCCCTCGGCCAGGAGGGCGCCACGCCGCCGCACTGGATCTGGTATCCCAGGGACAAGGGCCTCCGGGAGACCCCCGCCGAGAGCCGTTACTTCCGCAAGACGTTCGCTGTCAAAGAGCCTTCGCGCCTGGTGCTCGACGTCACGGCGGACGACGCCTTCACGCTCTATCTCGACGGCAAGGCAGTTGCGACCGGCAACGATTGGTCGAAGCCTCGGAAAGTTGAGCTCAAGCTGGCGATCGGTCCGCACGTGCTGGCGGCCCTCGCGTCGAATGAAGCGCCCGGGCCCGCGGGCCTGCTGCTCCGGGGCGGCGTCCTTCCCCTGGGTCAAGGGGTGCCCATCCACACGAATTCGAGCTGGAGGACCACGGCAGCCGTCCCGATCGGCGACGCCTGGACAACGGTCGGATTCGACGATTCGAAATGGGCCCGCGCGGCCGACCTGGGCGCGCTGGGTACGGCCCCTTGGGGAAACTTCGCCGCCAGCCAGGATGCCGCCTCACGATTCCGCGTGCCCGAGGGTTTCCAGGTGGCCATGGCCGCCTCACCCGAGGTCACAGGCTCCGTGGTCGCCTTCACCTTCGACCCGAATGGAGCGCCCTGCGTCTCGATCGAACGAGGCCCGATCGCTCGCCTGATTGATGACGACAAGGATGGTCGTTACAATCGCCGCGAGGTGATCGAAGATCAGGTGCGCAACTGCCAGGGGCTATCGTTCATTCGTGGCTGGTTGTACGCGGTGGGCGACGGTCGTCGAGGCGCGGGCATCTACCGCCTTCGCGACTCGAACAAGGATGGCATTTTCGAGGAGTGCGAGCTGGTCCGAGGCGCGGCCGGCGGCATGGGCGAGCATGGGCCGCACGCCGTCGCTCTCGGCCCCGACGGCCGGCTCTATTACAACAACGGCAATCACGCTCATCTCAAATCGCCGATCGACCCCGCGAGCCCGGTCGACATCGCGTACGAAGGTGAGCTGCTGCCGCATTACAACGATCCGAGCGGGCACGCGGCCGGAATCATGGCGCCCGGCGGCGAAATCCTCCGCAGCGACGACGACGGCAAGACCTGGAAGCGGGTCGTCGCGGGATTCCGCAACGAGTACGACTTCGCCTTCAACTCCGATGACGAGCTCTTCACGTTCGACGCCGATATGGAGTATGACGTCGGCCTGCCCTGGTATCGCCCGGTCCGCGTGAATCACTGTCCGATCGGGGCGGAATTCGGCTGGCGAAACGGCTCTGCCAAGTGGTCTCCCTATTACGTCGACAGCCTCCCGGGCATCCTCGACGTCGGTCGGGGAAGTCCCACCGGGGTGACGTTCTACCAGGCAAACCAGTTCCCTCCGCGGTATCGCGGCAGCTTCTTGATCTGCGACTGGTCGCAAGGACGGATTCTGGCCGTTCACCTGAAACGACAAGGAGCCTCGTACGCCGCGACCGCAACCGAGCTGGTCAGCGGCCAGCCGCTCAACTGCACCGACATCGAAGCCGGCCCCGATGGCTCAGTCTATTTCACCACCGGCGGTCGAGGCACCCAGGGAGGTCTGTTTCGAGTGAGCTGGACCCAGACCAAGCACCGCCCTCTCGACGGAGATCGTGAAGACGGCGGAATCAGCCCGGCCGACGCCGAGAGAAGGAAACGTTTCCGCGACCAATACGAAGCGATTTTCATCGATTCACCGCTGGCAAGCTACAGCCAGCGCCGGATCGATGAAATCCGGCGGAGCGACCCGGAACGATGGAAGCGTTTTCTGGAAGAAACGGCACGGCCGTCAGGAACCGCTGGTCTGATCGCGGCCCGAGTGCGCGTTCGCGCTCTGGATCTCCTCTGCCAGTTCGGTCCGCAGCCGAGCGATGAACTGCTGATTGCGCTGGCTGCCGACAACGATGCGGTGGCCCGCGGCCGGGCGGTTGGTCTGCTCGGCCAGCGCTCGTCGCGGCCGGTTCGTGATGCGCTGGAAAAGGCTTTGCAGGACCAGGATCCCTTTGTCCGGCGGCACGCGTGCGAAAGCCTGATGCAACAGCCGGCCGAGACGATTCCCATCGCCAGGCTCGTGACGCTGCTGGATGATCCGGACCGTTTCATCCGATTCTCGGCCCGCGTGGCGATCGAGCACGGCCCGATCGACGACTTGGTGAAGATGACGAGCGCCCTCGCCAGGCCCCGGCCACGTCTTCTCGTCGAATCGCTGCTGGCGATCGTGCGTGCGTCCCGGCTCGACGAACGGCGCCAGGAGGACCTCCTCCAAGCTGAGGCGGCGATCCTGCAGACTCCACTGGACCCCGATCTGCAAGCCGACCTGCTCCGCGTGATCGAGCTGACCTATCTTCTCGGCCCGCGGAAAGCCGATGCAGCGGCTTCGGTCCGGCTGCGACCGATCTTGCTCGGCGTCTTCTCCACCACGGTGGACACGCCTGCCAACCGCGAAACAGCTCGTCTGCTGGCATTCCTCGACGAGCCCCGCGCCGTCGGCCTGATCCTGGAACATCAGGCCATCGTCCCGGATCTCAAGGCCCAGATCCATGACGCCTATTGCCTCCGCGCCATGAAACGAGGTTGGACGCAAGAGTCGAAGCAGCGCCTCTGGTCCTGGTATCAAAAGGCCAGCGAGTGGGAGGCAGGATACAGTTTCCGGGGATACCTCGACAGGATGATCCAGGAGTTGATCGGCCTGCTCGATCAGCCGGAAAGAGAGCGTTATCTCGCACAGGGCGAACGATTCGCGTTCCCGACTCAGGTCCTGGTCCGCGCGATCCGCCTGGATTCCGGCTCGCCGTGGGTGCCGGCCCTGACCTCCCTCTACGGACGACTCCGCTCGAACGAGAGAGCCGGCAGGGAGGCGGACCTCCGCGCCCTGATCATCGAGAAACTGGGAAGAAGCACTCGACCCGAGGCCCAGGGCGCGCTCCGCGCTCTTTACCGCTTGGACCCGCGGCGACGTGACCCCATTGCCGGCACAGGGGTCGCCGAGCAGAGCACGTACCCGCTCCCGCTCCTGGTGGAAAAGGTCCTGAGCGCGGGCGTCATGAAGACGGCCTCGAGCCAGCGCGGCCGGCAGGTCATCGAACGGGCCAAATGCCTCGACTGTCACAAGTTCGGCCCGAAGGGCGAAGGGCTCGGGCCTGACTTGAGCACGGTCAGCAGCCGGTTCCGGCCGGTGGAAATCCTGGAGTCGATCGTCGAGCCCTCCAAGGTCATCTCGGATCAGTACAAGCCGGTCTCGGTGGCCACTTCCGACGGCAAGGTCTACAATGGCATGCCCGTCGTGACCGATGGGCCCAACCTCGTGCTCCTGCTGTCCGACGGCACGAAGGTGACGATTCCCAAGACCGAGATCGACGGCAGGAAAGAATCCAGCGTTTCGGTGATGCCCGCGGGACTTATCAACAGCCTGAGCTATCAAGAGATCGCGGACATGCTCGCCTTGTTTGACTCGGCCCCGCGAGTCGAGGTGCCGGCCCTGAATAAGAAGTGATGAGCCGCGCACAGGCGACCACGGCGACGTTTGGGGATAATGAGTGAAGAGTTTCAACGGCCCGAGAGCAGGCTAGAACCGAAAGGGCGTAACAAAGACTTGCGCGAGGAACAGTGATGGGGAAACGGGTCGTCCTGGCGATGAGTGGCGGGGTCGACAGCTCGGTCGCCGCCGTGCTTCTCAAAGCACAAGGCTACGACGTTCTGGGCATTTTCATGCGCACCGGAGCTTCGACCGAAGACACCGAGCGGCGCGCCAAGACGTGTTGCAGCGTCGCCGATGCGCTCGATGCGCAGAGCGTCGCCGATCGCCTCGACATTCCGTTTTACGCCCTCGATTTCGAGCGCGACTTCGCACGGATCCAGGATTACTTCTCTGACGAGTATCTCGCCGGGCGCACGCCCAACCCGTGCGTGGTCTGCAACATCTGGCTCAAGTTCGGCAAGCTCTGGTCCCATGGCAAGCAGGTCGGGGCCGATTTCGTCGCGACCGGCCATTATGCCCGGGTCATGAGGGCCGATGATGGAACCTCACGAGTGGCTCGGGGCATCGATCGGGCGAAGGATCAGTCTTACGTCCTTTTCGGCCTGCGACGGGAGTTGCTGCCTCACGTCCTCTTCCCGGCGGGCGGCTTCATGAAATCCGAAATCCGAGCCATTGCCCGCGAGCATGGTTTGCCGGTCCATGACAAGCCGGACAGCCAGGAAATCTGCTTCGTCCCCGGCGACGATTACCTGACCTTCGTCCGGGATCGCCGTCCCGATCGAGCGACGGCGGGCTCGATCGTTGATGAAGCGGGAACCGTGCTGGGTGAGCACTCCGGAATCGAGGCGTTCACGATTGGCCAGCGGCGGGGACTGGGGATCGCGGTGGGCGCCCCACGGTATGTCGTTGAGATCGAGCCGCTGACCCGGACCGTGACGGTGGGCCCGAGGGAATCGCTCGACAAGACGGGCCTGATCGCATCGCGTTTCAACTGGCAGGGGGACCGGCCGGAACGGCCGGTCCCTTGCCTGGCCCAGATCCGTGCCCGGCACCGGGCCGTGCCCGCGACCGTGACCACGCTCGCTGGGGAACGCGCTCGTGTGATCTTCGAGGAGGCCCAACCCGCAGTCACCCCCGGCCAGGTGGTGACAGTCTACCAGGAGAACCTCGTGCTCGGCGGCGGCTGGATCGAGGAGGCGATCGATGAACCGGCGAGCGACGACTGAGAGCCGCGCCCGGCTCGTCTTGCCCTGTCTGGTTCTCTGAACTAAGATATCGAGGGAGCGATCGCTGATTCCTCGTTTTCGCCACGACGGCGTCTCGAGCGACGTTCCATCTCGATCCGCCACTCCGTTCACCCTCGCTGAGCGACCGTTGCTTTGAGGTGTGGCCGGTCGCATTACCGGAGGAGCTTCAGTTCGAATGATGGTGTGTGAGGATCGAAAAGCCACGGTGCGCACGGGGAGAATCAGCTTGATCCTGCCGCTCGTGCCGGCGGGGGCGGTTCCCGGCCGGAAAGTCGCCGAGTATCGCGAGGTCCTCGAGGAAAAGGGGAACTTCGAGTCGGTCGAAGTGATCGTCGCCAGGGGAACTGAGCAGGCCCCGTCTCATGGAGTGCCGGGAGATTCGCGACCCGAGGACGGACTCGATGATTTCGCGACGCATGTGGTCGCCGAGGGCCGCGAGTGGTCCGCACTGGTCCGGGCGGGGCTGCGCGCGTCCACCGGCGATCACCTGGTCGTCCTGGACCTCCGACGCCATTATTCTCCCGAATCGCTCACTCAAGTGATCGCCCCGGTACGAACCGGCGAATTTGATCTGGCCGTCGCGGTTTCCCGGCACGGTCGATCGCGCCTGGCTCGCTGGTCCGGATCAAGCTTCAGCTTCGGCTTGATCAGCCGGTTGTTCCTGGGCACGTCGGATGTTTTTTCGGGGCTCTTCGCGCTCGAGCGATCCGTCTGGGACCGGGATCGCAAGGACGGAGCGGCGAACGCCTCGAGCTTGGTTCTCGACTCACTGCTGCGACGGCCGTCGCGGTGCATCGACGTACCGGTCGCCGTCGACGATCGCTTCCGAACTCGGCGGGTTGGTCTCGAGGACCTGCGCCCGCTCAAGCATCTCATCGACGGACGTTTCGGCAATTACTCGCGACTCGTTCAATTCTGCATGGTCGGCGCCTCGGGCATGATCGTCGACTTGGCGTTCTACGCGCTCTTGCAATGGCTGTTGTCATTCACCTGGTTGGCCACCCGGCAATCGGCGTTCTTTTCTTGCTCATGGCATCTCGCCGTCGCCGCGGCCCTGTCGATTACGATCGCGCTGGTCTGGAACTTCACCCTGAACCGGCGCCTGACCTTCAACGACGCGCGGAAGGGATCAGTGTTCCGCCAGTTCTTCACGTATGCGCTCTCGAACGCGCTGGCGATCGCGCTGAGTTTCTCGGTCAGGCTGTACCTTCCCAGCCGGGTGGCGTTCTTTGCGCGACACAGGCTGGCTGCGGCCGTCGTCGGCATCGTCGCGGCGACGGGCATCAGCTTTTCCATGGCGCGCTGGTTCGTCTTTGCGCGGCGTCCGGATCAGAACCGGCCCGTCCATTTCCCCCGCGAGCAGCCAGTCAGTCAGCACACACACCTGTCCTGACCGGACGATTTCCCCTCGGTCGCGGGTTCCGGATGTTTGCTGATGACCCGGAGAAAAGGGCCGCCGGCGGCCACGAGCGCGATCGCCGGCACGATGGGTGCACGCATGCGGAGGTCGGTCCAGAACAGGACGTGGACGAGCGTCAGGCCGATTGCGACCAGGGGCGCGGCGATCCGTGGCCAGCGCCAGAGGCCGGGTTGCACGAGCCCGAGACAGACGGCGGCCCAGAGCGGGATCGTCCAGGCCATGGTCGCCCAGCGCGCACGGCCGGAGTAAACCGAGGCGGCCGGGGCCACGCTCCAGAAGTGTCCGATTCGAGCCAGCATCGCTCGCCCGAAATCGACCGGTCGATCTCGAGCCAGTTTCCAAACCTGAGACCTCAAGTAGCGATCGGCCCCGGGTTCGGACATGCCCTTCGTGGCGCGGTTGACCGAATCCCACCAGGAGCGCTGGTCCTCGCCGCTCCACACGCGACCCGGCGGCCCGTTCAACACCTCGTCGTAGTACACGGGATTGTTGGCCAGCGCGAGGGTGTAGCCGCCGTGGGTCGTCGTCCAGACCGGCTCGCCGAAGACCCAGGTATTGCGAATCACCCACGGCGAAAGGACGATGACGAGCGTGACGGCCAGCACCCCGCCGCGCACCAGGCGGAGCCTCGGCTCCCCCGGTTTCACGACGAGTGCGGCCGCGATCGTGAGAACGGCCCCCGCAAGCACGCTCGGCCGGCACAGGGCGGCGAGCCCAAAGCCAAGGCCGCCCAGGACTGGCCCACGCCATCCCAGCCGGCAGAGCGCGGCCAGGCTCGCGGCGATCAAGAAGGCCGCCGGTGTCTCGGTCATCACGGAGCGGCTCTGCCATACCAAGACCGGATCGCAAGCCGTAACCAGAGCCGCGATCGCGACTTGTCCGCGTGAGAGGTCCGAACCTTTCGCCGCGGCCGCTGTCAGCCAAACGGTGCCCGCCCCCAGCGCGAGGTGCAACAATGCGATTCCCAGGACCGAGGGATTGCCCCCCTGCGATATCAAGGGCGCCAGCAAGAGAGGGTAAAGTGGAGGACGATACGCAGTGGGACGCCCCCTGAGCATGAAGCCGGCTCCGGTCGCCAACGACTTGGCCAGCGGGACGTAATTGTCAGGATCGTCGAACGGCCCGGAACCTCGAACCATGACCGCCGCCCGCAGTAGAACTGCCAGCAGGATGATCGCCCAGACAGGATCGCGTGAAGTGCGTCGAAACATCAGATCCAGCAATCGGCCGGGGGTCTGGCTCAGGTTGACCAATCACGTCGCAATCGACCGGGCGGACTGTATAATCCGTCGGTCTCATCAGTTGAGTACCGCCAGGAATCATCAGCGAGCAGCTCAATGAAACACCGTCCGCTCGTCCTGTCCCTGACAACCATGCATGAATCAGGTCTGAGCATTCTCCGGGAAGCGACTGAGCTGCGCATGGCCAGCGGTCTCGATCCCGCGACATTGCAGCGCGAGGTCGTGGGCGCCGACGCGCTCATCATCCGCACGGGAGGCGTCGTGGATGCCGCCCTCCTCGACCGAGGCAAGGACCTCAGGGTCGTGGGACGCCATGGCGTGGGCTACGATCAGATCGACGTCGACGCGGCGACGGCCCGCGGCATCCAGGTCGTGTACACGCCCGGTGCTAACACCCAAAGCGTAGCCGAACATGTCTTTGCGCTCATGATCGGCCTGTCGAGGCACTTCCCCCGCATGACGGCCGAGCTGGCCGCTGGCAATTACGACGTTCGAACCAGCATGACCGGTCGTGAGATCGCCGGCAAGACCTTGGGGATCATCGGATTCGGCCGGATCGGCCGCCGGGTGGGCGAAATCGCCCATCTTGGGTTCGGCATGAGGGTCCTGTACCACGACATCGTGCCGGCGCCGGAGGAGGTGGAGCTCCGCTCTGGCGCGTCCCGCACCGGCTTGAAAGAACTTCTTGAAGTCTCGGAGTACGTGACTCTTCACGTCCCGCTCGACGCCAGTACCCGAGGGATGATCAATCGCGAGACTCTCGCGATGATGCGTCCCGACGCGATCCTGATCAACACCTGCCGCGGGCCGGTGGTCGATGAACCGGCGATCGCCAAGGTCCTCGACGATGGCCGGCTCTGGGGCTACGGGGCCGACGTCTACACCGTCGAGCCTCCGCCTCCCGGGCATCCGCTGATCGGGCGCCTCGACGTCCTGCTCACGCCTCATAGTGCAGCCCAGACCGAGGAGGCTCTGCGGAACATGGCGACCACGATTGCTCAGGAGGTCGTCGGCGTTCTCCGGGGAGAGCCGCCGGTCAATCCGGTCAACGACCCCTTTCAGGTTGAGCATCTCCGGCGGGAGTTGGGGCTGCCGCCTCTCTATCGAGGAAGCCAGTGAGCGCGGCGATCGTCCCGACGCTTAAGTTCAGCGGCCGGGCCCCTGGACTGACGTAATGCCTCGAAGTGGCCGCAACTGGAGCCCGGTCGGCTGCAGCGAAGGTTAGACGCACTCACCCCGCAGTTCAGGTGCCCAACTTCTTCGCACCCTTACGAGCGATGTCTACCAAGGCCCGCAGCGTGGTATTCACCGCCTCCGAGTCGGGAAAGAACTCCGCAACATCGGGCGAAAGCACTACGACGTTCGTGCCCTCTGCGTATCGCTGGGCGTACTTGCCACGCAGTCCTTGGCTGAAGTCGTACTCCGCGAGCATGTCCGGGTCACGCTTAGCTCGAGCTGCCTTCTTCATATACGACATCCCACTGAAAAATAAGACTCATGAGCTCTCCGGATGAGCGCCGGCTTCTGCTCCGCTGCTGTCGGCCCCAACTGTTGGAGCTTACCGGTGTAGCCTGCAGAAGGCCAGACCGGAGACTGACGCTGGTCTTTCCCTCGCCGCCTCGTTCAGCGGCCGTCCCTCGCCCACTTCATCGTGGCCAGGCTCTCGTGGACGGCCTCGACGGTCTCAAGCCGGCCGGCCAGCTCGCGCAGCTTCTGGTAAGACCTGGCGTCGTGAACTCGGGCCGGCTTTCAGCGGCCGCTCACCGACGTATTCCCCCGTCCGCATCGTCGTGGGAGTATGGACGTCGAGGTCTTCAGTGTGCCTGACGCCAGTGATCGCCCAAATCGGCGCGACGGAGGAAGCCATGATCCAGGCCACGGCATGCGTCGTCGTCGGACAGTGGTTCGATCGGGTCCAGCAGCTCTTGGGCGATCCGCCCGATCCGGCTCGATGGAGATGGGCTTTGACTGTCGCCGCGGCGGTCCTCGCGCTGGTACCTTCGGCCGCGCAATCCAAGGCGCCGGTCATGCCCGTCGCGGCCATGGAAGCGCCGAGCGATGCGCCCGAAACGGACGTTGCCAAACCATCCCTGCCGCCGCGAGCCCTGCTGCGGATCGGCACGGACGACCTGCGGACGCAGAGTTTCATCAATGCATTCGCGTTCTCGCCCGATGGCCGCCTCGTCGCCGCCGCCGACTCCAATGCCCCGAGTCCGCGGGTCGTGATCTTCGACGTGCGGACCGGCCAGCAGGTCAAGCAACTCGTTGCGTCGGGCAATCGGGGGGGCTCGATCGCGTCGGTCGCGTTCTCGCCGGATGGCACGAAATTGCTATGGGGCGAATACGGCGGTGAAGTCGCGCTCTCGGACCTGTCGGGCGACCGGCTGCTGTTCCGTGAGAAACTGCATGGAGGAGCGATCAATGATGTCGAGTTCTCACCCGACGGCAGCATGATGGCCAGCGCGGGCGGTGATCTCATCCGCCTGCGGCGGGTCGCAAAGCCCGCGCGGGTCGTGCGAGACCTCACGACGCCACCAGGCCCCGCGCCGGCCGGGCTCGATGCACCGAAGGTCGCCCGGCCTGACTTCGGCGGCCGGGAAGGCTTCGCGTGCCTGGCGTTCACGCCCGACGGGACCCGGGTGGTGGCGGGATCCTCTTACGATGCCACAGTGTTCATCTGGCAGATCCAGGATGGCCGGCTCCTGCGCACGATCCCCAGCGCGCATGGCAATCCTGTGACAATGCACATGAATCCCAGCCTGAATTGCGCGGCGGTGACGCCCGACGGGCGCCGGATCATGTCGGTCGGGCAGACCACGAAGCCGATCGAACAAACGAAGCTCCAGTACGGCTCCAAGAACGTGACCATGAGCGAGGTGCGGTTCTGGGACATCGCGACCGGCCAGCGCGTCGCGGACTACCACGGCGACGAGGATTTCGGATTCGGATTCGGGGCTCTGTCGCGCGACGGGCGGCGGGTTGCAATGGCCGATTTCAGCCGGCTCCGCATCCTCGACGCCGCGACGGGCCGGGCGGAGCAGACGATTGCGCTGCCCGGCTCGTGGGGCCGGCGGCCGGCGTTCTCGCCCGATGGGACGCTCGTCGCCATGCCGATCGACAACACCATCGGGCTCTTCGAGGTATCGACCGGGCGGCGGCTACACCACGACGAAAGCACGCCCGTCGGCTTTGTCGTCTCGGCGGCGTGGTCGCCGTCGGGCGACCGGCTCGTCATCGGCAATGCCGACGGGTTCGTGCGGGTCTGGGACGCCGCGACCGGCAAGCTGATCTGGCACAAGCTCCTGGCACCCGTCATCAGCCGGAGCGGCTGGAACGCCCATCCGGCCTTCGTGAGCTTCTCGCGCGACGGCAAGTTGGTGGTCGCGGCCGGCCAACGGGACGATCCGGTCAAGTACGACCATGGGATCGTTGCAATCTACGAGGCCGCCAGCGGCCGGACGGTGCGCGAGTCCTTTCAAAAAGAGATCCGATGGGCGGCACTGGCGCCCGACGGGCGGATGGTCGTCGTCGCCACGTCGCACGGCAGCCGCGGCGATACGCACTTCATCGGGATCGATGTCGCGACCGGCCGGACGCGTTGGGCCAACCCACCCGTGGACCAGCGAGCGGGTTTTTATCCACTGGTCGGTATGCAATTCAAGGCGAGGTCACCCTTTTTCGGGGCAGCCCTGAAAGATGGCACTGTGATCCGCTTGAATTCACTCACCGGTCACGAACAGGGCCGGTTCCTGGCTGAATGGCGGACGCCGGAGGAGCAGAAGGCCGAGCGGCCCCGTGAGCCCAACATGTGGGAGGCCACGTTCAGCGCCGACGGCCGCACGCTGATCTCGTCCGTGAAGGAATGGCTCTACGTCTGGGACGTCGAGTCCGGCACCTTAGGTCGAAAGATCCGGGGTCCGCACCAGCAGAGCTACAACCTCGCGCTCGCGCCCGACGGTCGAACGCTGGCGACCTCGGACCTCCGGTATATCGACAACCCCGGCAAGGACACGATCCGCCTGTTTGACATCGAAACCGGCGAGCAGATCCTCACACTCGAGCCCGGCGACAGCCGACCCGCCGTGATGGTGTTCTCGCCGGACGGGAAGCGGCTATTCACCGGGTTCGGCCGGGGTTCCGGCATCGTCTGGGACGTGGGCCGCGGGCAAGGCGCACCGAGAGCGAAAGAATGAGGGCCGGCTTCGCAGGGGCCGGACGCCCGTTCTGACGAGAGCACGCCGCGCCAGAGCGGACTCACCGCGGAGCGATCGATCATGAGGCATCGAAAGAGCGTGGCGTCGAGTGGATCCGTTGTAGAATAGGTAGAAAGGACCTGATAGACTTAGTGACCAGACATCAGTCTGGATGGGGCGAAAGCATCTTCGCCGCTCGAAATCACTCGGCCAACTTAACGACGAAGACATGCCGCGCGTCTCTCAGTTCTACGGGATCTCAATTTACCTGTATTACAACGATCATGCGCCACCGCATTTCCACGCGGAATACGCCGAAGACGAGGCCCTCTTTACCATCGACAGGCTTCAGGTCTGGCAAGGTGCGCTTCCTCGGCGAGTTCGCGCCTTGGTCGTGGAATGGGCGACGCTGCACCAAGATGAACTCGAAACGAACTGGGGTCTTGCCAGGCAGGGAGTGCCGCTTCAGGAAATTGAGCCGTTGGAATAATATGGGAGGTCAAGCCGAGCCATGAAAAGTCTCGTTAGAATTCAGTCCGTCAACCCGGTGTTGGGTTTCGTGGTCCACCTGGAGTTCACCGACGGCACCGCCAGGGACGTCGATCTGGAGAAGTATCTGAGAGGTCCGATCTTCGAACCGCTCCGGAGCGACCCGGCGCGATTCCTCGAGGTGAGGGTTGAGCCAGGGGCCGGAACGATCTCTTGGCCCAACGGTGCCGACATCGACCCAGACGTCTTGTATCTCGACCTCGTACCAGCGTGGGCGCAAGCCGATACGAGTCGCCCTGCCGCAGCCTCGGCAGCAATCGGGGCTCGAACCGCTCGACCGTGAGGGCCGTCAACTCAGCGAAGAGCGCGGCGCACCATGCTCCTCACTTCCTGATCTCCTGACGCCCTATTCGCCCGACGAGCCCGTCTGGGCCACCTTCATCTCGTCAGGGAGCTTGTCGAGGGCCTTGGTCAGGAAGTCGACGAAGACCGGTGGTTCGATCAATCCCCCCTTGACCGCGAGCACTTCGCCACTCGGCGAGAGCACGACGTAGTTGGGATTGGTCGCCTCGTGGGCCAATTCGAGGATGAGTTCCTGGTTGCGCACCGCCAGCTCTTGACGCTGGTCCGCCGTGATCGAGTTGATATCAACGAAGTCCGTGTAGAGCTGGACGGTCACAAATTTCTTGAGGAGCGCGACGACCTCGGGGAGCGGGAAAACGCCGGCTTCCATCGCTCGGCAGTTGGGGCAATTGACGCCGGTGAAGTCGATCAGGATCGGCTTCCGCTGCGCCGCGGCGAGCTCACGGGCCTGGTCCCAGCTCATCCCCCACTGCACGCCGTGAACCTTTTTTTCTTCGCGCTCCGCCTGGGCCGGGTCAGTGGATGTGGCTTTGACTGCTTTCAAGGAGGGATCTCGGCCGCCTCCCGCCAACTGGACGTTGGCGCCAAACTCATAGGAATCCGGCGGAAGGATTCCCACGATCAGCCGGTTCCAGATCACGCTCTGGGGCACGCGGCCGAACAGGGCCGGGGCCATGAAAAGGGCCAGTGCCAGAAACAGGGACCCGCACACGAGACGGCCGGCGCCGACTTTGACCTCGTCATGGTCGTGGTCGGTTCGGAACAGTCCCAGGAGATAGATACCGCACACGACCGAGAGCACAACCCAGCACGTCAAGACGACCTGAGCGTCGAACCACGCGTTCTCGGGCGTGACGTAGGCGAGCTCTGCGGTGTTGAGGAACTTGAGCGCCGCGCCGATCTCGACCAGGCCGCCGACCACCTTGACCGCGTTCATCCAGTCGCCGCTCCTGGGCATGCGAGAAATCAGGTTCGGCGACAGGGCGAGCAGGAAGAACGGTAACGCCAGCACGGTTGCGAACGTGGCCAGCCCAAGGATCGGATAGAGGAAATCACCCCCGGCCGCCATCACGAGCAAGCCGCCGACCACCGGAAACGTGCAGGTGAACGATGTGATCGTCAACGTGAGCGCCATGAAGAACACGCCGATCAAGCCCCCCCTGCTCGCTCCCTTCGCGGTGGCGTTCAGGAGGAAGCTCGGGAAGCGGAACTCGAATAACCCCAAGAGACTGAGCCCGAATGCAATGAACAACACAGCCACGAACAGGTTCAGCCCGGGATGGTTCGCCAGGCGCTGCAACGAAGACGCCGAAAAGAAGAACGAGCAGAGCACCCCCACCGCCGTGAAGATCCCGATGATCGACAGGCAATAGGTGACGGCGAGCCCGGTCGCCTTTTTCCGCCCGCCTTGGCCCTGTCCCTGCTTGACGAAGAAGTTCACCGTGATCGGCACCATCGGCCAGACGCAGGGCATTACCAGTGCGAACAGGCCGCCCAAGGCCGAGGCGAAGAGGAAGGGAAGGAGGCCGGCCTGGGCCTTGTCGGCGATCTCGCTTTGCACTCTGGCCGCTGATGGTGGGCGGGCGGGCGGTGAGACGCCCGCTCGGGCACTGGCGACGCCTTTGGCGGACGACGCGGACGACGCCGACGCGACCCCCGAAGGCCCGGCTCCCCTCGGGTCGACCCGGCCAGAGCTCTCCTCTTTTCGATCAGCGGCGGCCGGCACGACCGCCGCCGGGCTCGCAGCCAGTTTCGGGGCCGGCGCGGCCGGCTCTTGGGCGGCCAGCTTGGCGGCCGGTGCGGCCGCCGCGCCTGGGGCGTCGGCGGCAACCACCGTCAGCACGGCTTCGGGAAGCGTCCACTGCCCGGGGATGCTGCAGGTCTTCGCGTCGCAAACCATGTAGCGCGCCTGACAACGCAGCGATTTTTTCCCCGGCTCGGTGCCGGCAGGAATCCGCAGCTTGATGCTCCAGACAACCTCGTCTTCGTGATACTCGACAAGATCCAGGTCGGCGAAGTTCGGGTCCTTGTGCTTTTCGGGTTCCTTGGACGCGACCCAATCTCCCTCGACCTTCAGACCCGCTCGATCGAAAAAGTCGAAGGACGTAGTGACCGGGCCTGTCCCCTCCACCTTCGAATACTTGTAGATGTGAAACCCAGGTTCGAGCTTGGCTGTCACCTTGAAGGTGACTGGCTCCCCCGGCTTGGCCTCGGCCGGCTCGACCGAAGTCGTGAGGGCGGCATTCTTGGACTTTATCGCAAGTGAGTTGTCTTTCTTGGCCGGTTTGGGAGGATCGGCGGCCGTAACGGCATTCGGAAACGACAGGAGCCCGACGACAGCACTCGCCGCGAGGAAAGTGGTCGCGATGGCAATGAAACTGACGGTGCGAAGCTTGCGAGGATGCATTCGGCCCATGATGGAATGTCCCATGCGAATTCGGACGACCAGATCAGCCAAGGTTGCCGGTCGAGACGCTTCCCCCTATCGGAGGGGGGATAAGAGGGGGGTGGTCCTCGAAATGGGCGGTGAGCCCGTGCTGACGCTCATCCCAGACTTCCCAATCAACTTCAAGGCTATTCTACAGGGTAACGTGCAAGTGAACAACGCGGAGCCGATCGACCGGTTCGTCGCGGAGGAGTTCGGATTGACCCCTCGTTCGATCTATCCTACGATGCCCGGCCGTGATTGGGCGGTCCTCCACTTGAGCTCACTTCTTCGGGTGTGATTCGCCCTCAAACGGCGGTGCAAGGCCGATTCGGCTCGGACGAAGCCTCGCCCTCCCACCGCCGCTCGAAATCGTGGATCCAGTCCCCCAGGACTCTGCTCGATGCGCAAAGCGTTGTTTGGGCTGATCCCGCTGGTGGCCGCGGCTGTGGCCGGCTGGCTGGTTGTGCTGGATCGACAAGGTCGATTGGTCTGGGACCACTGGGACGAGGCCAAGCGAGGCGTCCTGTATCGGAGCGGTCAACTCACGGGGGATCAGCTCACGGAGGCTGTTAAACGCCACCACATCCGAACCGTCATCAACCTGCAACAGGCAGGCCCGGAGCTGACGGCCGAGCGTGCCCTGGCCGCGCGCCTCGGTGTCGATTTCGTGAACTTGCCGATGCCCGGCGACGGATTCGGCGAAGAGTGGCAATTCCGTGAGATCCTCAAGATCATCGATGATCCAGAGCAGCGTCCCGTGCTGGTCCATTGCGCGCGGGGAACCTGTCGGACCGGGGCCGCCGTGGCCATGTACCGTTTCGAACGCGACGGCTGGACGATCGACGACGTGGCGGTCGAGATGCGCCGGCAAACCTATCGGTATGGCTGGCTCCCTGGTTACATGTATGCGATGGCGAAGAACAAACCATCGTCAGCCTCGACGTTGGAGATGCTGTACGAGCGAAACCGAGCACCGGAGCCGTCGCCTGCTTCCTCGTTCGCGGAGATGAAGACGTCGGTCGAGGAGACGGAATGAACACAGATTCGGCCTTGGTCTCGGTGGCTCGACCGTTGAAATCCAGGACCATTCGGACGGATCACGCCGTCTGTCTGGTTGCCGGGGTGCTCCCTGCAACCTGGGCTCGGCTTGTCTTGGTCGGTCTCGCCTTGGCGTTCGTGGTCCTGGGTGCAACTGACCTGGATCTCGGTCCGCTCGAGGCCCGACTCGGATTGGCGGCCGGTGAACGACTCGGGCCCCTTGGCCAGGTGTTCGGTTACTGGGCCCCCGACCTGTGGCCGGCCCAGGTCTTCCCCAGTATCCTGCTCGCTCAATTCGAGCCGCTCGGCCGGCCAAGCTCGGCGGCAGTTCGTTGGCCGGCGGCATTGGCGGGGATCATCGCCGGATGGGTCCTCGCTCGCCGGATGTCGCGGGCCCTCGGCATTCGCGCGGGGGTCCTTGTCGGAATCTGCTGGTTCAGTAGCCTCGCGTTGATCGATCGTTCCGGAGAGTCCGGTCTGGATTTGATCCTCGGCCTGGCAACGCTGGCAACGATTGACCACCTGATGGCTCGGGGTTCGGACCTGGTCGCCGGGCTCTGGGCCTCACTGGCGTTCCTGGCCGGCGGCTGGCCCCCGCTGGTTGTGATCGGGCTGGCGATCATCGTGCTCGGCCGAACGGCAATGGATTTTTCCTGGCGACTGCTCCTGCCGCCATTCCTGACGGCGGTCCTCTGGTCGCTCTGGACGTGCTGGTCAGCCACCACGGAGGCATGGGCGGCTGCACTGACGCTGCCTTTGACCCAGAAGCCCTCCTGGTTTCTCGGTTTAGGTGTATTGGCCCTGGGTCTGCCGTGGAGCCCTTTTGCTTTCCTCGCGCTTGCCCCCTCAGTTCGCGAAGGCTGGAAACCCGACGGCCGGCGGTGGGTGAACGGTTGGTTTCAAGTCGCAATCGCCAGCCTGGTCGCCGGCACCTTCGTCCCGGGTTTGAGCCAGGCTTCCCGGGTTGTGGCGCTGGCCGGCTGGACCGTCGGCACGGCCGCCTGCCTCGAATCCGCCTGGACGCGACTCCTGTCCCGATCGGTGCGCCGCGCTTTCCTCGTCTTGTTTTCAGGGGTGACCGGGCTCTGGCTTTGCGTCATGATCTACGGAGCTTACATCTGGACTCTGAGCTTGTCATACTACCGGATGCTGGGCGTCGTGATGAGCCTCCTGGTCCTTGTGGTCGCGTACCTGGCATGGTCGGCCCTCGTGAATCACAATTCCCGGCGCGGACTCATCACGTTGTTCGTCATCGCGGCCGGGTTGAAGCTGGTCCATTGGGGTTACTATGTTCCCGAGTGGAATTACCGCTACAGTCAAGGACCGTGGGCGCGTGCAATCGCACAGTGGATGCCCCGGAGATGGACCTTGTATACGATCCATGACTGGCCCGAGGACCTGGCGTTCTTCACCAAACGGCGCGTGCGGCAGTTGCGGAGCCCCCACTATCTGGAATACCAACCGGGGCCCGAGAGCAAGTACGTCTTGTTGCTACCCTCGGAGCTGGAAAACTGGCCCAGGTCCGCTCCGCCGGTCTCCGTGGTCGCGAAGTTTCAGGATCAGTCGGCCGCGGAGCGCGTTCTGGTTCGCACCGCCGGCATCCTCCCGCCGCCGTTCGGCCCGAATCCCTCGAGGCTCAGCCTGGGAGGGAGAAACGGCGCCCCGCCTGCCCAGAGAACAGTCCGCCAGTAAAGACCCACGCTCTCCCTGCCGTCCCGCAGGCGGATGCATCTTCCATCCCAGGATGGTTGCATCGCATTGAGCAATGCATCAGACCGTCTGTCGAAAGCAACGTCACTTTGTCGCACAACCATCGTACAGTCTTTGGTTGGATTTCGAAAAGGGACGCGCCCGCTCTTGCGAGGTCTCTTGCCAAGAAGAGATTTGATCTACAATAGAAAGGCGATGGAAACGCGGGATCATTGTTCGGCCAACGCCCGACGTCGGTTTTCCAATCGCTTCTGAGGGGTCGGCAAAGACAAAGAAAGCGCCTCGATGCTCGGCAAATTGAAGGAAATCTTTGGTCCGGGAAGATCGAGCCCATCGAAGGGAT
Source organism: Isosphaerales bacterium (assembly GCA_044450785.1). Lineage (GTDB taxonomy): Bacteria > Planctomycetota > Planctomycetia > Isosphaerales > Isosphaeraceae > JBIOJM01. The sequence continues at coordinate 3,594 of JBIOJM010000083.1, read as the reverse complement.
CGCGACGGCGGGTGAACCTCCAGCGCCGATTCGCGATCGTGTCGGAGACAGCTCGCGGGAGCATGTCTCGAATCTATCGTGCACTCGATAACGAAACCGGCCGCACCGTCTGTCTCAAGGTTCAGTCGAAAGCGAAGAACGACGCGGCCACGTCGCGGGCGTCGGTCCACGCACCACGGCCGCTCGAGGGCGAGATGGCGATGCACTTGGTGCATCCGCATATCGTTCGAACGTTCGAATGGGGGCTGTCGACCCAGGGCGAGCACTTCGTGGTGATGGAGTACATCGACGGCGTGAGTCTCCAGTTCGTTCGGGAGACTCGATCCGCCGGGCCCGCGGAAAAGTTGGAGCTGCTTGCTCAGGCCGCGGAGGGGCTCGCGGCCGTCCATGCCGCCGGATACATTCACCACGACATCAACCCCAGGAATTTCCTGGTTAACCGCGAACAACAGGTCAAGCTGATCGACTTCGGTCTGACGGTTCCCAACACGCCCGCCTTCTGCCGCCCCGGCAATCGCACCGGCACGCTGCAATACATGGCCCCCGAGCTCTTGCGGCGCGAACTGATCGACGAGCGCATCGACATCTTCGCCTTCGGAGTCATGGCGTTCGAGTTCCTGACCGACCGGCTCCCCTACGATGCGACGAGCTCGATCAGGCTGATGCTTCAGCGCATCAATACCGAGCCGCTCGATCCTGCCCTCGTCGAGCCAAAGCCCCCCGACGAGCTGTGCACCATTCTCCGGCAGTTGACGGCCCGGCGCAAGGAACAACGGTGGCCGGCGCTCAGTACGCTGCCGGATGCCCTGCGCAACCTCCCCGTCGAACAAGGATGAAGGATGAAGGATGAAGGATGAGTAACAACCCTTTTACTCATCCTTCATCCTTCTTCGTGGCATGGATGACCCGCGGGTGCTTCGCGTGGTCGTGGACGGTCGGGGCCAGGCGGAGCTGTGCCTGCGCCTCGATCAAGGCGCGGACTGGTCTCTCCTGGTCGCTGCCGATCTCGAGGACCAGGTGTCCCCCGGGCTTCAAGATCCGGACGGATTCCTCGATCAATCGTGCTACCATCCCGAGCCCGTCCGGGCCGCCGTCGAGTGCCGTCCGCGGCTCGTAGTACCTTACCCCCGGTTCGAGACGTTCGATCTCCGCCGTGGGGATGTAGGGAGGATTGGAGATGATCGCGTCGAAGGGCCCCTCACCGGCCACAGGTCCGAGCTGGTCGCCGAGTCGAAAATCAATGCGGTCCGCGACACCGAGCTGGGCCGCATTCCGCCTGGCGACCGCAAGGGCTTCTTCGCAGATGTCAATGGCCACGAACCGCGCCCGCGGCTGCCGGTGAGACGCGGCGATCGCCAGGCATCCCGACCCCGTACCAACGTCGACGCAGCGGGGCGATTCGAGCTGGCGTGTCAGCGCCAGGTATTCGGTGACCACGAACTCCGATTCGGGGCGCGGTATCAAGACCGCCGGGGAGACGACGAAGGGGAGAGAGAAAAACTCCTTGCGTCCCACGAGGTAGGCGACCGGAGCGCCTTTGGCGCGGCGGCGAACCAGCTCGCGGAAGCCCCCGCGTGAGCGTTCGCCGACTTCGTCGGCGAAATGCGTGTAGAGCTGCACCCGCTGCCATTCCAGGACATGAGCCAGCATGACCTCGGCGTCGAGGCGCGGGCTCTCCGACCCTCGGCGCTTGAGGTAGTCGGTGGTCCAGGACAACAGTCTCCCGACGGTCCATGACTCGTCGGGGTGGCTCTCCGCGCGTTCGGGCGGCGGTGGTGGACGGCGTCCGTTTATCATGGATCTGAGGCCTCACTCCGTTCTCGCCTCCGACCTCGGGCCTGGCCTTCACAGGTCGCCAAGCTGTTCGTTGCGGTCGTGCTCGATCAGGGTCTTGGTCAAGGAAAGCAGGTCACCTTGAATGATCTGGTCGAGGTTGTAGAGCGTCAAGCCGATTCGATGGTCGGTGACGCGGTTTTGCGGAAAATTATAGGTGCGAATCTTCTGTGAGCGATCTCCTGACCCGATCAGGTCCCGGCGGGTCTGGTCGCGCTCGGTGCGCGCTGTCTCGCGCATCTGGTCGTAAAGCCGGCTCCGGAGGATGCGCATGGCCTTCGACTTGTTCTTGTACTGGCTCCTCTCGTCGCGGCAATTCACAACCAGCCCCGTGGGCAGGTGAGTGATCCGCACTCCGCTTTCGGTCTTGTTCTGGTGCTGGCCCCCCGGACCGCCCGAACGCATGACGTCGATCAAGAGGTCCTCGGTACGGATCACGATGTCGACGTCCTCAGGCTCGGGCAATACGGCGAGCGTCGCGGTCGACGTGTGGATCCGCCCCTGCGCCTCGGTCTCGGGCACGCGCTGAACGCGGTGGCAGCCGCTTTCGAATTGAAGGTGGCGAAACGCTCCCTCACCCGCGACGCTGAACGACACTTCACGGAAACCGCCCAGCTCGGTTGCCTCCATGTCGAGGACCTCGAATTTCCAGCCCATCTTCTCGGCGAACCGCCGGTACATCTCGTAAAGGTCGCGGGCGAACAGGGCCGCTTCGTTGCCGCCGGTCCCTGCCCGGATCTCGACGATCAGGGCCGCGTGGCCGGCCCCGGCCGTGCGATCGTACAGCAGGTCGCGCAGGGCTTCTTTCTCCGCCTGCTGGCGCATCCGCAGCGATTCGAGCTCCGCGGATGCATACGAACGCATCTCGGCGTCTGTCTCGCCGGCGCAAAGCTGCTGGGCCTCCGCGACCTGGCGGCTCACATCCAGGTAGCGCCCGTAAGGGATCGCGATCTTCGCCAGCGCGCCCCGCTCCCTGGCCAGGGCGGAGACCCGCGTTGGATCGGCGGTGATTCTCGGATCGAGCATCGACTGCTCGATCTCCAGGAATCGCTGGTAATCCGTTTGAATCTTCTCGAACACGACGGTCGCCCCGGACACCACGAGTGAGTGTGACAACGTAGAACGGCCCGCGGGCGGACTCGCTTGATCCGCTCACGGGCCGTACTCGGAAGAATGTCACCTCGCGCTAAGTCTTGTCGACCGCGGGCGTTGCCGCCGCCTTCTTCCCCTGGCCGTAGGTCCCCTTGAACTTCTTGTTGAATTTGTCGACCCGCCCTGCAGCGTCGACGAACTTCACCGAACCGGTGAAGTAAGGGTGGCACTTGGAGCACACCTCGACCATGATCTTGGCCTTGGTGCTGCGGGTCTTGAACGTGTTCCCACATCCACAAGTCACCGTGCTTTCCTGATACTTGGGATGAATTCCGTCTTTCATGGGTATCTGGCTCGAACAGAGGGTTGGCTGGTCAAGGATTCTCTCAAATCGATTTTACGATTTTCCGTGGAGCAGTGCGACGACCGCCTTTTCGACTTCCTCGTAAGTAAACTGATTCTTCGTATCGTCCATGGTGAAACGTTTCACTTCCTTGCCGTCGGGCCCGTAGACGAAAACCGCGGGGATGGAATTGATGTTCAGCTTCTCGAACCCCTCGCCGAAGTTTTCGTCGAGCAGGACATTGGTGAAGACGGCCTTCTTCTGTTTGAGAAACTTCTCAGCCTCAGCCACCGCCGCTTTGTCGGTCGGGTCGTCCAGTGAGAGAG